>NZRJ01000009.1 GCA_002693745.1 Flavobacteriales bacterium | reverse complement strand
TATATATTTGATTTCATTTTAAAATTTGTATCAAGATTTTTAAAAATACTAATTTTAGTTGATGTTTTTCTTTTACTTTTTTCTTTTTTCAACTCAGATATGTTTCATAACATTATGAGAAATTCTGGATTCATTATATCCACAATTCTAATAAGAGTTTCATTTATGACAGAAGGTTTGAATAACGTTATTCTTATAGTAATATCAGTTCTATTTGGACTTTTTATTCAATTAATTTATAATTTTAAAGATTCAACTTATTACATGTTTAAATAAAAATCCCGACATAAATTAATATACGCATACGTATATTCATGTCTTGACCTCTCAATAATGAGATGCTCTTCTTGTATTTTATGCATACCAAAAGCAAACTCTATAAGTACTCTTTTTACTTCTGATTTTTCATTCCCTTTTACATAACAAACCCTACGACAAAACAACTTACAACTTTTGGCAATTTCACAAAAATCTACTTCATAATCTTTAGGTATAATTACTGCTAAAATCCCTTTTTCTGCAAGTAAATCTATAGAGTTCTGGATTAAATCTTTAAATGAAAGAGTATTCGCATGTCTAGCAATAGTTCTTCGATCTTTAGATTTGTTAGAAGGGAAAAAAGGAGGATTGCTTACAATTAAATCATATTTGATTTTTGTTTTAAACTCTTGTAACGACGTGTTTATAATACAAATCCGTTGCCTTCAAGGAGAATTGTTAATATTAAATTGTGCTTCTTTACTTGCTGTTTTATCAATTTCAATTGCAGTAATATTAGCTTTAGAATTTCTTTGTGCAAGCATCAGTGCTATCAGACCCGTTCCAGTACCAATATCTAAAATTTCTGTTGGATTTTTATAAGATACCCAGCTACCTAACAAAACTCCATCAGTACCAACCTTCATTGCCGATTTTGCTTGCGTTATATTAAAGTTTTTAAATCTGAAAACAGACATTTTGGCATTTAATTCTACCTGTTAAATTAATATTATAACACTTTCTATTTGTTAAGCTTTGCCTGTAAACTTGACCAACCTCCCCCATTTACTACATTCTTATAACCCTTAGCTGATAGTATTTTTGCTGCTGCTGCGCTTCTCATTCCAGATGCACAACATGTAATTATAGGCTGATCTTTATCATTGAATTGGTCAATTTTTGAAGTTAAATCTGATAAGGGAATATTTAAAGAATTTTCTATGTGACCAGAATAAAACTCCCCATTAGAACGTACATCAATAATTATTCCACCAGAAGATAGCATCGATTTATAATCTGTAGTATCAAAAAATCTTTTCTTTAAAAAAAAGAATACTACTAAACAGAACAAAATTAAGGGTAAATGTTTCATCTTATTCTTCTAATAACTTAAATAAATCATCTAGATTTGGCGAGAGAATCATCTCTATTCTTCTATTAGCACTTCTACCTTCGGCTGTTTCATTACTAGAAATTGGGACAAATTCAGCTCTTCCAGCAGCAGTTAATTTTAGTGGATCTAAATTTGAATCCTTAGTTAATACTTTTACTACATTAGTAGCCCTCATTACACTTAAATCCCAATTATCTTTTATCAAGCCCTTGCCATTTAATGGTATACTATCTGTATGTCCCTCTACTAAAATCTCTAACTCGTTTTGAGTTGATAAAGCAGTAGCTAATTTATTAAGTGTTGCTACACCCTTGTTGTTAACCTCAAATTTTCCTGAAGCAAAAAGTAAAGCCTCTTCTAAAGATATATATACTTTTCCATTTCTTTGTTCTATAGTCAACCCCTCTCCCTCAAGGCCTATCAGAGCCTTTGAAATTGATTTTTTTAAGGACGTTACAATACTATCTTTTTTATCGATAATAGATTCTAACTCGCTAACACGATTTGACCTTAACTCTAGCATTTCTTGTGCCGATTTTAACTCTTTTTCTTTGGATTCTAATGATAATGACAATTTGCTTAATTCATCTTCTTTTGCAAAAAGCGATGTTTGAGCTTGTTCTAACTGATCCAAAAGAAGTTTGGTTTCTTTAGCTTTTTCAGCCATATCTCTACTATTCTTAGAAGTAAGTAAATCGTATGATTCACTTAATGCATTGTATTTATTATTTAAAACAATCAAAGCTTTTCCATTTTGCGTAGAATCATTTTTTAAACTAGTTATATCAAGCTGTAGTTTTTTAATCTGAACTAAAATTTCTTCATTTTCTGATTGCAACTTAAGCACCTTCATTTCATAATCTGTTAAATCAGATTTTATTGATTCATTCTCGGCAACTAAAGCATTATGAATTCTTGGTGTAACACATGAACTAAAAATCACTAAAAATAAAACTAAGTAAAATATTGACTTCCTCATAAAATTATATTTTCAATATCAAAATTACAAAAAAGAACACTCTTTTTTATTCATAAATAAATACTTTTCAACAGCAAAAGATGAACTATATAAAAAAAGCACATCGTATTGATGTGCTTTAGATATAATCAGAAACTAATTTTAGTATTCTAACTCCCAATATCCTGCTACCCAAAAAAACCCCGCAGCACTTATCTCCCAATAGCCAGGCACCCAATAATGATTTCTCTTAACTTTGATCCATCTTGCATGTTGCCAAGTATATCTTCCATAAAAATCATTCCATTGCCAATATCCTTCTTGCCAAAAATATCCTGGTCTATTATAATTTGGTCGAGTTATAATACGCTTTGGTCTATTTGGCTTAGTTACTACTACTCTATTAGTATTAGTCTTTCCTCGTACAACTCCTCTGTTATTATAATAATTTGAACGATTATTTCTAACAACCCTATTTGGTGTTTTATTATTTTTTACTCTTACAGCACCTTTATTATAGGAATTTGAACGATTTGTTTTAACGACTTTATTAGAACTTTTATTAGTTTTAACTCTTATTTGCGCATTTACTGACAAGCCTCCTAGAAGGAAAATTAAGACTAATATTTTACTAAAAAATGATTTTTTCATGGCTATTATTTTTAAGATTAGTATTTTTATGACTTCAAATTCAATTGGTTAAAAATATGAAAAAACTTATAAACTACTTCCTACAAGGTCTTTTATATATAGTACCTATAACGGTAACAGGAGCGTTTGTAGTATGGGCATTTAGCAAAATTGACGGGATTCTCCCTTTTGACTTTCCGGGGTTAGGGTTAATTATAATTTTTACTTTCATTACTCTTATTGGATTTATAGGATCAGAAATAATTGCTAGTCCAATATATTCATTCTTTCAAAATCTACTAAAAAAAGCTCCTCTGCTAGAGACGATTTACTCCTCTGTAAAAGATCTTATGAAAACTTTTGTTGGGAAAAAGAAAGGTTTTAAAAAAGCTGTTTTTGTAAAATTATTTGACAATTCAACAATAGAGAGAATTGGGTTTATTACAAATGAAGATTTAGCTTCATTAAATATTAATGAGGGTAGAGTATTAGTATATATCCCTCATTCATATAACTTTTCTGGTAATCTTTTTGTTGTAGAAAAAAAATACATCACACCTATAAATGCGCCATCTGGAGAAATAATGAAATTAATTGTTTCTGGAGGTGTTGCTGAAATAGAAAAATAAACATTATGAAAAAAAAATACTTAATTATTTTACTTTTTGCTTTTACTTTTAATGCGTTTTCTTCTGACACAACTATTGTTAGAATTCATGATCGTACAGATATGACTTGGTATGGCAATTATGACGAGTGGGGAGTTCTTCCTGATGGATCGTTAGATTATCAAAAAATCTACCTCCACTACACTATGGGATGTGCAACTGGAGGTTGTTCAGATTGGGATTATACTACTCAAATATTTGTTCGTCATAGAACCGGCGAAATCGATTCTTCATTACAATCATCTCCTTTGTTTACCGTAAATGGAAACATCCTAGATTCAGTAATGTATTCAGACTCTGTATATGTTCACTTTTGGGATTTCAACACAAACAGCTTAGACTCATCTCTTTCTAATTTATTAGAAATTATACAATTTAATGACTCATTAAATCCAACAAGTTCGACTGATACTTTATATGCATTTCAATCAGGTTTCTATAATATGATTTTTGACACACTAGGAAATATAATTGATTCCATATATGTTCTACCTAATAACATTATGATGAATAGTTACTATAATTGGTATCAAATATTTGATGTTATTGAAAATTATGAATTAGCCAGAGTTATTACTCCTTATGGAAGTATGTTGTCAAATAATTGGGAGTTTACGTCTATTTTTGACATAACTGATTTTGCTCCAATTTTGAAAGATTCTGTTGAAATTAGGTGCCACTATAGTGGATGGTCATCAGGATTTAGTGCTACATTAGACTTTGAATTCATTAAGGGGACTCCCCCAAGAGATGTAATACAGATTAATAATGTGTATAATGGTGGATATAGCTATGTGTCATCAAGCGATTTTGAAAATAACAAATTAACTCCACAAAATATACACATAAAACAAAATAGTAAAGCCGCAATGGTGAAAATGACTGCTACTGGCCATGGCTTTGATAATTCACAATACGCTGCTGAATTTAAGCCTATTAATTATTACTTGAAAATTGATGGTGTACAAACCCATACTCAATATAATTGGGATTCAAAATGCGGTGAAAATCCTATTTACCCTCAAGGAGGAACATGGATTTTAGATAGAGCTAATTGGTGCCCAGGCACAAGAGCTGAAACATATGGTCATGAAATAACAACTTATATTAATCCTGGGGATAGTTCTGAAATAAATATTGATTTCCAGCCTTATACGTGGAACGGAACACAAACCCCATCATATATTGTTCAATGTCAATTATTTCAATATGGAAATCCAAATTTCATAAATTCTGTTGAAATTGTTGATGTTATAAAGCCTTCTTTAAAAGACGAACATAGCCGTAAAAATCCTATTTGCGGAAAGCCTCTAATAAAAATCAGAAATTATGGTAGTGATATT
Source organism: Flavobacteriales bacterium (assembly GCA_002693745.1). Classification (GTDB taxonomy): domain Bacteria; phylum Bacteroidota; class Bacteroidia; order Flavobacteriales; family BACL11; genus BACL11. Next base: position 19,196 of record NZRJ01000009.1, on the reverse strand, counting down.
TTAACATCCTTAGAAATAAGATATAGAGTAGTAGGTGGCGATATTCATAATTATAACTGGATAGGAAACCTAGCTTTTTTAGAATCTGAAGAAATTGAACTCCCAAATTTAACAAGTTGGTATGGCAGCGAAAATGTTTTTGAAGTTGAGCTAGTAAACCCAAATGGAAAAGCTGATGACTATAACAAAAACAATAAGATGCTTTCCCCTTTTGAAAACGCTCCTGAATATCCAGATACCTTCGTGCTGTGGTTTAATACAAATAATGGAGTTATTGGAGGTGTCTCAGAAAGCTCTTGGCAGTTTCTTGATGAAGAAAATAATATATTTCTCTCAAGTGGACAGCTTCCTGCTAATTCACAGTTTAAAGACACTTTAAGTTTTCCTTCTGGATGTTTCACCTTTTATGTACAAGATACTGATGAAGATGGGTTAAGTTATTGGAATAATAATGATGGAAACGGTATAGTCAGATTTCGTGAAGACGGAGGTCCAATCCTAAAGTCATTTATTGCTGATTTTGGTTCACACATCATACATCAGTTCACAATAGATGGAGTGCCAACATCAATTAACGAAAAAGAAACTATGAATTGGAAGATCTTTCCTAACCCAACAAACAAAAACATTCACATAGAAGGGTTCTCAAAAACTAACTATGACATCGTTATTACCGACAATTTAGGAAAGAAGATCTCGAAATACATAGATAATCCTTTAGGAAGTATTTCAAAAACTATTAGTCTAAAAGAATTTTCAGAAGGTATTTATTATCTCAAAATAAAAAATAAAAATCAAGAAATTTATAAAAAAGTTGTAAAACAATAAATGAAATATTGTAACTCATTAACCAAATATTCAAGGTTTAAAACAAGAGCGGTAAAAGTAGGAAATATTAGTATTGGAGGTGAAAACCCGATTCGTATTCAGTCCATGACCACTACAGATACTATGAACACTGAAGCAACTATAGAGGAATCTATCAGAATGATTAAAGCTGGGTGCGAACTTATCAGAATTACTGCGCCAAGTAAAAAGGAAGCAGAAAACCTAAAAAATATAAAAACAGGTCTAGTAAAAAGAGGTTATCATAATCCAATAATTGCAGATATACATTACACTCCAAATGCCGCCGAAATTGCTGCAAAAATAATTGAAAAAGTACGAGTCAATCCAGGTAACTATGCAGATAAAAAAAAGTTTGAGACCTTAAATTATACTGACGAAAGTTACAAAGCAGAACTAAGTAGAATTCGAGAAAAATTTACTCCTCTAGTAAGAATTTGCAAAAAATATGGAACCGCTATGCGAATTGGAACAAATCATGGATCTTTATCAGATAGAATATTAAGCCGCTATGGTGACACTCCAAAGGGAATGGTGGAGTCAGCAATGGAGTTTTTACACATTTGTAGAGATGAAGATTATCATGAAGTTATACTTTCAATGAAAGCATCAAATACAAGAATTATGGTACAAGCATATCGTTTGCTAGTTGCAGAAATGATTAAAAAAGATATGAACTATCCACTACATTTAGGCGTAACTGAAGCTGGAGAAGGTGAAGACGGAAGAATAAAATCTGCAGTAGGTATTGGAGCACTTCTGGCAGATGGTATTGGAGATACAATCAGAGTTTCTTTAACTGAAGCGCCTGAATTTGAGATGCCAGTAGCCCAAAAAATACTATTTCATTTTACTGGTATTGAGAAGCATAAAGAAATTAAAGCCATATCTAAAAATCCACTATATTCATTTGAGTATAGAAAAAGGAAAGCTAATAAGATTTTAAATATTGGAGGAGAAAACCCCCCAATTGTTAAAGCAGACTTTTCTTTAAAAAAGAAAATAACACCCGCATCATTTTTTGCTTTGGGATATAATTATTCTATGTCTTTAGACAAATGGCATATATCAGATATGGCAGCTGACTATGTTTATGTTGGTGACCACGATATTAACTTTGAGGTACCAGGGACTTTAGGTGTAATTTTCAATTACAAAACATGGATAACACATAAAAAAGGATATCCTTATTTTACCACTAAGGAGTATTTGAATGAAAATCTTAAATCCAAAAAGATGAATATGATCCATACATGTTTTGCAGATTTAAGTCAAGATCTAATTGAAAAAATAAAACTAGATAAAACAGCAGTACTTTTAATAGATTCTCATCATAAAAATGGAATTGCAGAACAAAGAAGGTTATTTATAGAGCTTATGTGTAATGATATAATGAGCCCCGTAGTTATTGGTAGAGCATATAAAGATTTATCTCAGGAAAAACTACAAGTTTTTGCCTCTACAGACATTGGGGCTTTACTTTTAGATGGCTTAGGTGATGGGATTTTTATTAAAGCTGAGAATTGTATTTCAGATCAAATGCTTAATTCTTTATCATTTGGAATTTTACAAGCAAGTAGAACTCGTATATCTAAAACAGAATATATTTCATGCCCTTCATGCGGAAGGACCCTTTTTGATTTACAAGAAACTACAGCAAAAATAAGAAAAGAAACTGACCATTTAAAAGGGGTTAAAATTGGGATAATGGGGTGCATTGTAAATGGGCCAGGGGAAATGGCAAATGCTGATTATGGTTATGTGGGGACTGGCAAAGGGAAAATCACGCTTTATAAAGAACAAAAAGTTGTAGAGAAAAATGTGCCAGAAGCAAAAGCTGTAACAGCTTTAATTAATCTTATAAAAGAACATGGCGACTGGGTTGAAAAAAAATAATTTTCACTAAGTTTTTCAAAATGTCATCAATAAGAAAAACTAAATGGGAAAATTTTATTCTCGAGATTTCAAACCTTATATTCTTTTGGTTTTTCTCAGTATGCTTTTTTCTTGCTTTTCGAATTGCTTTTATTTGTATTTTCTTTGCAGAAACTAATTGGGATAGTTTTATACTTAACATCTCTCAAACTTTAATAACAGGATTTAGATTTGACACTATGGTTGTATCATACTTTGTCATTCTTCCCTTCTTATCTACTTTGATTACGCCTATATTTAATAAAATAGAATTAGCTATTCTATTAAGAAAATCTTTTCAGTATATATTTATTATTTTATCTACTTTGATATGTAGTATTACAATAAACTATTATCAAGAATACAACAATCAATTTAATCATTTTTTATTTTTAGGATTATACGATGATCTATACGCTGTTTTTAAGACAATTATTACTGATTATTCTATATTTCTTAATCTATCTGTAATCTCATTGATTTATTATCTGTCATTCAAATTTCTAAGATATATTGAAAATAAAAGCTTAATCTTTACATTTCTTTTAAAAATAAAAGGGAGAATAATGAAGATAATATTTGTACTGTTATGTTTAATTTTATTTACTTTTAGTATACGAGGTTCAACTGAAAAAAGACCCATAATGAGGCAATGGGCGTATGTTACTAATGATGATTTCCTAAATAAAACTATAATTAATCCGTATAAGAGCTTACTATACGCAATAGAAGACTTTAATGATCTAAATATTCCAAGTTTTAAAAACCCATTTGGAGATAGCTATAAAGTTTGGAAAGAAAAAACCGTTTGTGAAAATATTAAAAGAAAAGCAAAAGGAGCCCAAATTGAAAAGCCGAAGCAGATATTTATAGTTGTCATGGAAAGTTATGATTCATGGCCATTAGAAAAGAAATATCTGCCATTTGAACTATCTAAAAATCTAACTGAGATCTCAAAAAAGGGACTGTTTTTTAAAAATTTTATTCCTTCATCAGAATCAACAATGAACTCTATCTCATCAATAATCACAGGAATCCCATACTCTGGAGTTAGTCAATCTCAATTAGGAGCAATTAATCCAACATACTGCAGTTCTATATTTAATCAAATTGAAAAATTAGGTTACTCAACAAATTTTTTTTATGGGGGTCTACTTTCATGGCAAAATCTAAATAATGTATTTGAAAATCAAGGCGTGGATAACATGTATTCAGCTATTGCAAAAGGAGGAAAAACAGAAAGTGGTGTATGGGGAATTGAGGATGAATATTTATTTGAACTAGTAAATGAAACTATCGATCCTTCTTCCTTCTCCTTTAATATTATTCTAACCACTAGTTATCATCCTCCGTATTCGGTTGACGTGATTAAGAAAGGGTTTCCAAAAAATTACATTGACAATCTACCAAAAAACATTCTTAAGTACTATGATGGATCGATGAGCTTAAAAGAACTAGGCCATCTATGGTATAGTGATAAATGTATAGGGGATTTTGTGAGAAATGCACAACTAAAATTTCCAAATTCTCTTTTTTTATTTACTGGAGATCATTATGGAAGAAGATTTATAAATGCCAAACCTAATATCCTCCAAAAAACTTGTGTTCCCTTCATAATTTATGGCAACTCAATTACAGATAGCATCTTGAATAATCCTGGTAGTCACATTGATATTTTTCCTACTTTAATTGAAATGATTGCTCCTAAAGGGTTTTCCTATTACAGTTTTGGTGAATCTTTGTTTAAATCAAAGAAAATTGGTTTTGGAGAGAAAAGGACTATTTCTACTGAGAATATTGAGATCTATAATAAAGCACAAAATACAACTTCTTTTAGTCTGAAATCATTAACAAAAAATAAAATTGATTCAAGTTTAAATCATGAGGCATATAAAAAACTAAATTCTTTGGGGTGGCACTACACGTTAAAAGGAGATTCCATTTACTAAATATAAAACGAATGATAATTAGTTAACCTTTATCTTATTAGCAACATTTTTTGCTCGCTCTACTAATTCACTAGTCTCTTCTGCTCCGTATGATAAAGCAACTCCCATTCTTCTATAACATCGTGTTGCTGGCTTGCCAAATATTTTAAAGTCAGTATTTTTAAATTTTGCAGCTTCTTCTAAACCTGTAAAAATCGGAAAATTATTACTTTCTTTATGTGCAAGAACCACTGCAGAAGCTCCATTTCTTAAAAGTGGGATATCTAAAACCGGAATATCTAAAATAGCACGAGCATGTAATTCAAACTGATTAAAACTTTGAGTGCCTGCTAGTGTTACCATTCCAGTATCATGCGGTCTAGGCGATAATTCTGAAAAATAAACTTCGTCTTTCGCAATAAAAAATTCTACTCCCCATATTCCACTTCCACCTAAAGATTTAGTAATCTTATCAGCCATAATTTGGGCTGTTTTTAAATGTAACTCATCCATAATGATTGGCTGCCAACTTTGCTGATAATCTCCTCTTTCTTGTATATGGCCAATTGGAGGACAAAAAATTGTATTGCCTCTATTTTGAGTAAGCGTTAGCAGTGTTATTTCATAGTCAAAATTAATAAACTCCTCTACAATTACCTCCATCAAATCTCCTCGAGAACCTTCCATTGCGTAAGCCCAAGCTTTTTCAATATCAGCTTCAGATTTAATTATTGTTTGTCCTTTTCCGGAACTTGACATTAGTGGTTTTACAACACAGGGAATTCCTGTATATAAAACCCCTACTTTTAATTCTTTTAAAGAAGAAGCATATTTATATTTAGCAGTGTTTATTTTTAATTCACTAGCTGCCAAATCACGAATTGATTTACGGTTCATAGTAAAATTTGCTGCCTTTGCCGAAGGGATTACTACATATCCTTGTTTTTCATAATCATAAAATCGTTCAGTCCTTATAGATTCTACTTCAGGAACAATAAAATCAGGTTTATGTTTTTCAACAATTCTATCTAACTCATCACCATCTAACATATTAATTACTTCAAATTCATTCGCAACTTGCATAGCTGGAGCATCTTTATAATTATCAACTGCAATTACATATTGAGCTAATCTTTGCATAGCAATTACCACTTCTTTTCCTAATTCTCCAGATCCTAATAATAGTACTTTTTTTCTCATCTTAAATCCAAAGATTTTTTGGGTAAATACCTTCAGTAATATACTTATTAATTGTAGCAACAGCCATTGGTTTATCATCTTTATATGTGACCCCAAACCAATTGTCATTTGTAGGAATAACGCGAACTGACATTTTTTTACCCATTATCATTTCTGTAACAATATTTGGTATATAATACTCCGCTGTAGGGTTTTCAGAATTGACTCTCATAAATTGATTTAGTCCTTTTTCAATTTCTTTAAAAATTTCTGGATGAAACCCCCAATAATTCATAGAAACACTTGCATTTTCATCTAAAATACCAGAAGATTCATTTACTCCAACATTATAACGAACTATTCCATCTTTTTTTGCAATTTTAGTGCGTTCAATTACCTCTACTAAATTGTTATCTTCATCTACTTCACAAACACCTCTATTTACTGTTCCATATTCTGATAATGTATTATTTAATGTATAACCTATCATACACATTAAAGAGGGAGAACAGTCATTTACTAAAAAATTAGAAATTAAATTAAAAGAACCTGCACCATAAAAATCATCAGCATTAATAACTGCAAATGGTTCGTTTATCACATCTTTGGCTACTAACACGGCATGCGAAGTCCCCCAAGGTTTTTCTCGATCAATTATTGTTAAACCATCAACCTTTACATTAACTTCTTGGTACACATACTTAATTAAAATTTTATCAGAAAATTTATCAAAACGTGAACGAAATGCTTCGTCAAATTCTTTACGGATTACAAATACTATTTTCCCAAATCCTGATTTGATAGCATCATAAATTGAATACTCAATTATTGGCTCTTGATTCGGACCAATTCCATCTATTTGCTTCAATCCTCCATAACGACTTCCCATTCCTGCTGCTAAAATTAATAACGTGGGCTTCATATTTTTTATAACTTTTTATTAATCATCTTAGATATATACTTGCCTAAAATATCAAATTCTAAATTAACTACTGTTCCTAAATTAACTGTGTGCAAATTTGTATGCTCAAAAGTATAAGGAATAATTGCAACAGAGAACGAGGTATCTTTAGAATTTACAACGGTAAGACTTACACCATTTACACAAATAGATCCTTTCTCAACAGTCATATTATTTTTTTCTTTTTTATACTGAAATGTTAACACATAAGAACCATTATCTTGTTTTACTTCTTTACAAATAGCCGTTTGATCTACATGCCCCTGCACAATATGACCATCAAATCTTGCTCCTGCTTTAATACTCCTCTCCAAATTTACTTTGCTTCCAACTGTAAAATCACCTATATTACTTTTTTGTAAAGTTTCATTTATTGCAGTAACTGTATACTTGTCACTATCTATATCAACTACTGTTAGGCATACACCATTATGGGATATTGATTGATCAATCTTTAATTCATTTGTTATTCTAGACTTAAAAGAAATATGAAGATTTCCATCCTCTTTTTTTAAAGATACTACTTCTGCGACGTCCTCAATTATTCCAGTAAACATCTATCAATAATTTATCACTTGTTCTACCATTTCAGGCATTTTTCTTTCTTCGTACATCTGATCCCTTAATCTTGGAGTAAAACCTGCTTCTTTAATACACTTTTGTATGCTTTTAGCTGTAAATCTATGAGGAGCACCCGCTGCTGATACTACATTTTCCTCAATCATGATAGATCCCATGTCATTTGCCCCCCCATGCAATGTCAACTGTGCAGTATCTGCGCCAACTGTTAGCCATGAAGTTTGTATGTTTTTAATGTTAGGAAGCATAATTCTACACATTGCAACCATTCGTAAATATTCATCTGCGGTTACATTATTATTAATACCTTTTACTCTTTGTAAAAGAGTCCCATCATCCATGAAAGGCCACGCAATAAATGCTAAAAAACCATTTTCATTTTTTGGCTTTTTATCTTGAACCTCTCTTATTCTAACTAAATGATCAAAGCGTTCCTTAATAGTTTCAATATGCCCAAACATCATAGTTGCAGATGTAGTTAAACCAATTTTATGTGCAACTTCCATAATGTCTAGCCACTCTTTTCCCGAACATTTCCCCTTAGAAATTAATCTCCTAACTCTATCACTTAAAATCTCAGCTCCAGCCCCTGGCATGCTATCCATACCTGCACTTTTAAGTTCAGTAAGCACTTTCAAATGAGTAAAACCTCCAATTTTACAAATATGAGCAATTTCAGGTGGTCCTAGAGCATGTAGTTTTATTTTTGGATAAAGTGCTTTAAGATCTCTAAATAGTTTGATATAATAATCTAACCCCAATTCTGGATGGTGTCCTCCTTGCAATAACAGTTGATCTCCACCATATTTAATTGTCTCTTCAATTTTTAGCTTATATGTTTTAAGATCTGTTATATATCCCTCATTATGTTTTGGATGTCTAAAGAAATTACAAAATTTACAATTTGCTGTACATACATTAGTTGTATTGACATTACGATCGATCTGCCAATTAACGATATTGCCAGGCACATGCATTTGTCTTAACTCATTAGCAATAAACATCAATTCAGTAGTTGGAACATTTTCAAACAAAAACTGACCCTCATCTACTGATAAAAATTCTTTATTTAATGCTCTTTCTAGCAATTGCTTACTATACATAAATTTACTTAATTTTGCGTGTTCAAAATTACAAATTTTATGAAGACACTCATCAAAAAGAAAACAACAATTTCTAATTCAGATAATTTAATCATTTTATGTAACAAAAATATTAATCGTTCTGATTTTAATATAAATAAAGAAGAGCTTCAATATATCAAAAAAGAACAACAAAAAGGAAAAGAAATTGTCTCAATAAATCAATATAAAAGACTTATTTTTTTGATACTACCTAAAAAAGAAAAAAACCTAAATAAAAATGCTGAAAATTGCAGAATGATTGGAGATAATCTAGCTGAAAAGTTAAAAGAAGTATCTTCAGTATTAATTATAAATGATAAGCAAAATCAAACTGAAACTCTACAAATAGCAGAAGGAATAGCTCTTGGAAATTATAGGTTTACAAAACATAAAACACAAATAAGAGAGCATAAATTCAAGACAATATATTTATGCAAAAATTCTAGTCAAAAAGATATTACTGAATTACAAAATATTATTGATGCTGTATATTTTACTCGAAATTTAATTAACGAGCCTTTTTCTCATCTGAAAGCAAAAGATTTAGCAAATTTAGCAGTAAAATCAGCACAAAAAAATGGAATAAAAACAACAGTATTAAATAAAAAGAAAATCACATCTTTAAAAATGGGTGGTCTTCTTGCGGTAAATAAGGGATCCATTGATGAACCTACATTTACAATTTTAGAATGGAAACCCAAAAATGCAAAAAATAAACGCCCAATTATTTTAATAGGTAAAGGAATAGTATTTGATACTGGGGGATTAAGTCTAAAACCAACAGCAAATTCTATGGAGTTTATGAAGACAGATATGGGTGGTGCTGGAACTGTAATTGGAGCTATGCAAGCAATTGCTTCAAATAAATTGCCATTATATGTAATTGCTTTAGTACCAGCGACAGATAATAGACCATCTGGAAATGCTTATGCTCCAGGAGATGTAATCACAATGCATGATGGAACAACAGTTGAGGTTTTAAATACTGATGCTGAAGGCAGACTAATTTTAGCTGATGCCCTTAGCTTTGCAAAAAAATATAAGCCTGAATTAGTAATTGATCTAGCAACTTTAACTGGAGCTGCAGTTGCTGCAATTGGACATTATGGAATTGTAAGTATGCATTCAGGAGCAGAAAAAGAACATGCTGATTTAAAAGACATAGGAAATTCTACTCATGAGCGCTTAGCGGAAATGCCGTTTTGGTCTGATTATGATGAGCTAATTAAATCAGATGTTGCTGATATCAAAAACTTAGGAGGCCCACATGCTGGTGCAATTACAGCTGGAAAATTTTTAGCACATTTTATTGATTATCCTTGGATTCACTTAGATATTGCTGGACCTTCTTATACCAAAAAAAAATACGGATATAGAGGCAAAGGCGCTACAGGAGTTGGAGTTCGACTACTATATCAGTTCATTAAAAATAGAGCATAATGTCAAAAATCAAAGTAGGAATAACAATAGGTGATCTAAACGGTATTGGCTTAGAAACCATAATTAAAACTTTTAAAGATAGTCGAATGATGGAATTTTGTACTCCAATTGTATTTGGCTCAACAAAAGTTGCTGCATTACATAGAAAATCTACTAAAATCAAAGACTTTAGTTTTAATGTTATTAATCATATTAATCAAGCAAATTCTAAAAGAGCAAACTTATTAAACATATGGGACAACGATATAGATGTTAACTTTGGGAAATCTACTGCTAAATCAGGGGCCCTTTCTTTTGATTCTTTAAAGCAAGCTACAAATGCATTAAAAAATAAAGATATTGATGTATTAGTTACTGCACCAATTAACAAATCATCAATTCAAAAGAACGTGCCTGGTTTTATTGGACATACTGAATTTTTAGAAGGTAATTTTCAAGGAGATTCCTTAATGATAATGATCAGTGAAAGAATGAAAATAGCATTTGTAACTGGTCATGTTTCATTATCAGATGTAAAAAAATCTATTTCTATTGAAAATATTATTTTAAAAACAAAAAAACTGAACACCTCATTGATTCAAGATTTTGGTATTAGAATGCCGAAAATTGCCGTTTTGGGGCTTAATCCTCATGCTGGAGAAGATGGCTTACTCGGTGATGAGGAAACCAAATATATCATTCCGGCAATCAAACAACTAAAAAAAGAAGGAATTATCGCTTTTGGGCCCTACTCTGCTGATAGTTTTTTTACAAACAAAAATATGAAAAGTTTTGACGGGATTCTTTCTATGTACCATGATCAAGGATTAATTGCTTTCAAAACTTTATCTTTTTCTGAAGGAGTTAATTTTACCGCCGGTCTAAATGTTGTAAGAACGTCACCTGTTCATGGCACAGCACATGAAATTGCCGGACAAGGAATTGCAGATGAAAGATCATTTAGAGAAGCTGTCTTTACAGCTTGCGATATTTACAAAAAAAGAGTAGAGTTTGAGAAGCTAAACAAAAATCCCTTAGGCTTTAAAAGCTAATAATCTATTTGATATTAACAAGTAGTAATAAATTTATATATTTGCATCCTTTTTAAATTCAGTTGCATGGAAGATTATACAGTTAACCTAGGACTAATAGATGCTGGTAAAAAATCTTTCTCATTTGAAGTTAAAGACCAGTTCTTTGAAGAATATCCGTTTTCAGATTTACAACACGTAAATATCTCTGCAATTGCAAAACTTGATAAAGATGGAAATAATCTTTCTTTAAACTTGAAAATAAGTGGAGAGATCTATCAAATAGCATGTGATATCTGTACTGAGAAATTAACAATAAATATTTCAGGAGAAACAGATTTACTTATCAAAAAAAATAATACTGATTTGATATCAACTGATGAAATAATTTACATAAATAAAAATGAAAACAAATTAGATTTAAAGCACTTAATTTTTGAATTAATAGTTCTAAATGTTCCAAAAAAACGACAACATCCTTTAGATAAAAATGGAAAAAGCAAGTGTAATAAAGAAATGATAAAATTAGTAGAAAAATATACGAAAACAAAAAAAACCGCATCTGATCCTAGATGGGATGCATTAAAACATATAACTTAAAATAGTAAAAACCAAAAAATGGCACATCCTAAAAGAAAAATTTCTAAAACAAGAAGAGACAAAAGAAGAACGCATTATAAGGCAAATTCTCAAACAATTAAAATTTGTAAAGAAACTGGGGAGGCTCATTTATATCATCATGCACATGAGCACGAAGGCAAACTTTACTATAGAGGAAAACTGGTTTCTTCAGAAGCCCCTAAATAGATTTTTGTAGCTTTACCACATCCTAACTACAACTTATCTATGAAAATTGGCCTTGACATAATGGGAGGTGATTATGCTCCTAAAAAAACAATTCATGGAGCTATTCTTGCTCTTAAGCAACTACCAAAAAACATAAAAGTAGTTTTATTTGGAGAAAAAAACATAATTATTTCTGAACTAAAAAGTCATAATTTTAGCGAAAGTAAATTTGACATTATTGATTGTTCTGAAGTTATTGGTATGCACGAGCACGCCACAAAAGCCTTCAGATCAAAACCAAATTCAAGTATTTCAAAAGGATTTGAATATTTAGCAAAAGGAGAAATTGATGGCTTTGCTTCTGCAGGCAATACTGGAGCAATGTTCGTAGGAGGATTTTATACTGTAAAAACTATTCCAGGCGTATTGAGGCCTCCCCTAGCTACGATTTTCCCAAAAGAAAATGGAGGAGTTAATGTCTTACTTGATGTTGGAGCAAATGCCGACTGTAAACCAGATGTACTATACCAATTTGGTCTTTTAGGTGCTTTATTTTCTAAGTATGTTTGTGATATTAAAAACCCAAAAGTTAGTTTATTAAACTTAGGTGAAGAAAAAACAAAAGGAAATTTACTCACTCAAGCCTCCTATGAGTTAATGCAAAACAATCCTGACTATAAGTTTATTGGAAATTGCGAGGGAAGAGATATTTTTAATTCAGAAAGTGATGTCATAGTTTGTGATGGTTTTACAGGTAATATTGTTTTAAAACAAGCAGAAGGTTTTTACTCCATTATGAAAAAAAGAGGACTTCTAGATGAATATTTTAAAAAATTGAATTACGAAACCTATGGGGGGACTCCTATTCTTGGTCTAAATAAAACTGTAATTATTGGGCATGGAATTTCTAACGAAATTGCAATTAAAAACATGATTATACTAACTAAAAATGTTGTAAAAGCAGATTTAGCAAATAAAATAAAAAATAACTTAAACTAATGGGAAAAATTAAAGCTGCAATAACAGGAATTGAGGGTTATGTACCAGATTATATATTAACTAATAAGGAGCTTGAGACAATGGTAGATACTAATGATGAATGGATTGTTAGTAGAACCGGTATAAAAGAAAGAAGGATTCTTAAAGGGAAAGATAAAGGAACTTCTGTTATTGGTGCTAAAGCAGTTGAAGGCCTTCTTAAAAAAACAAATATTGATGCTAAAGAAATAGATTTAATTATTTGCGCCACTGCAACTCCAGACATGATTTTCCCATCCACAGCCTGCATTATAGCTGATAAAGTAGGTGCTACTAATGCTTTTGCATATGATTTAATGGCTGCGTGCTCTGGATTTTTATATGCTCTTTCTACAGGATCAAAATTTATAGAAACTGGTGCCTATAAAAGGGTCGTTGTAGTTGGAGCGGATAAAATGTCTTCTATTATTAACTATGAAGACCGGGCAACATGTATTATTTTTGGAGATGGAGGAGGAGCTGTTATGTTAGAGCCATGTACTAACGGATTAGGAGTACAAGATTCTATTTTAAAAAGCGATGGGTCTGGTAGTGAATTTTTACATATGAAAGCTGGAGGATCTGCCAAGCCTGCAAGCTATGCAACCATAGATTCAAAAGAGCATTTTGTTTGGCAAGATGGACAAACTGTTTTTAAAGCCGCGGTAACATCCATGGCAGATGTTTCAGAAGAAATTATGAAAAACAATAATCTATGCTCTAATGATATAGCGTGGCTTGTTCCTCACCAAGCAAATCAAAGAATTATTGATGCAACTGCTAGAAGAATGGGAGTTGGCAACGAAAAAGTAATGGTTAATATTGAAAAATATGGGAACACTACTAGTGGAACTATCCCTTTATGCTTATGGGAATGGGAAGATCAATTAAAAAAAGGTGATAATTTAATCCTTGCAGCATTTGGTGGTGGGTTTACTTGGGGCTCAATCTATTTAAAATGGGCTTACGATTCAAATAAATAGTTATTTTTGTTTTTAAATACAATGAATAAACAGGCATAAAATGGATTTAAAAGATATTCAAGATTTAATAAAATTTGTTGCAAAATCTGGAGCAACAGAAGTAGATTTAGAAATAGATAATGTCAAAATATCTATAAAATCACCTCCTAAGAAAAGAAGAGGTGAAACAAAAAATGAGAATGAAGACATTACTTCAATAATTAGAGAAGTTCCTACTGTTATTAAAGAGGTTCCCACTACTGTGCCAGTAGAAAAAATTACCCAACCTGAACAAGTCACAAAAACTACTGAAGAAAAAATATCAGAAAATAATTCAAGTGAAGAATCAAACTATTTAACTATAAAAGCCTCTATGATAGGCACTTTTTATAGATCATCTTCACCAGAAAATCCGCCATTTGTTAATGTAGGAGATACTATTAAAGAAGGAGACACAATTTGTATTATTGAAGCCATGAAACTTTTTAATGAAATTGAATCTGAGATCTCAGGAAAAATTATAAAAGTTCTTGTTGATGACAGTACTCCTATTGAGTTTGACCAACCCCTATTCTTGGTAGACCCGTCTTAAAAACATTTACATCAAATATATTATGTTTAAAAAAATTCTAATTGCCAACAGAGGAGAAATCGCATTAAGGATTATTCGTACTTGTAAAGAAATGGGAATTAAAACAGTAGCTGTGTACTCGAAAGCTGACAAAGAGAGTTTACATGTTCGATTTGCAGATGAAGCTGTTTGTATTGGTCCAGCTGCAAGTTCAGAATCCTATTTAAAAATTGCAAATGTTATTGCCGCAGCTGAAATTACAAATTCCGATGCAATTCATCCTGGGTACGGTTTTTTGGCTGAAAACTCAAACTTTTCAAAAATATGCTCTGAAAATAATATTAAATTTATTGGCGCTTCTGCAAAAATGATTGATGGAATGGGTGATAAAGCTGCTGCAAAAGAAACAATGAAGCAAGCAGGTGTTCCAACTATTCCTGGATCAGATGGGTTAATTAAAGATTTTAAAGAATGTTCAAAGTTGGCCTCAGATATTGTTGGATATCCTATAATGCTTAAAGCCACTGCAGGCGGTGGTGGTAAAGGAATGCGATTAGTTTGGAAAGAGGAAGATTTGGAAGATGCTTGGAATAGTGCAAGACAAGAAGCAAAATCTGCATTTGGTAATGATGGTATGTATATGGAAAAGTTTATTGAAAATCCAAGACATATTGAAATTCAAATAATTGGTGACAAAACAGGTAAAGCAGCTCATCTGTCAGAAAGAGATTGCTCAATACAAAGAAGACATCAAAAATTAGTAGAAGAAACTCCATCACCTTTCATGACTGAAAAATTAAGAAAAGAGATGGGGGAAGCTGCTATAAAAGCTGCAGAATCTGTTAAATATGAAGGAGTTGGAACAGTAGAATTTTTAGTTGATAAAAATAGGGATTTCTATTTTATGGAAATGAATACACGTATTCAAGTTGAGCACCCTGTAACAGAAGAAGTTGTTGATTATGACCTTATTCGTGAGCAAATTAAAGTTGCGGCAGGGGTTAAAATATCAGGTAAAAATTATGACCCCCAATTACATGCAATAGAATGCAGAATTAATGCAGAAGATCCTAGCAATGATTTTAGACCATCTCCAGGAATGATCACTAATTTCCATGCTCCAGGTGGTCATGGTATTCGAATAGACACTCATGCATATGCAAATTATATGATCCCACCATTTTATGACTCCATGATTGCTAAACTAATTACTGTAGCGCAAACAAGAGAAGAAGCAATCGCAAAAATGGAAAGAGCATTAGAAGAATTCATTATTGAAGGTGTTAACACCACAATACCTTTTCATCAAAAACTTATGAAAGATGAAAAGTTTAGAAAAGGGGACTACACTACTAAATTTATGGAGACATTTGAACTTTAATGTTCATGATTACCTAATTTAAAAGCAACATTTATTGCTTTGCATAAATTTGTACTAACTATTCAATAACTATAGTCTTCTGAGTCTCTCCATAAGGAGTATGCGCCTTAACTACATACAATCCATTCTTAAGAGCAGAAGTATTTATTTTAACCAATATCCTATTCTTAACATCGTCACTTAAAACTACTCTACCTAAATAATCAATTATCTGATAAGAAGAAATTGTAGTAGAATTAACATGTAGATTTAATTCATTTCTACAAGGATTTGGATAAGTAATAAATCCTTTTTGTAATTGCTCTTGCAATGAAACACTACTCTCACAAGCTAAAGCATCATATGTCATATTTGAGAAATCTATATAACAAACATAATCAATACTATCAATGAAAGGGTTTCTATTATTTTGAAGAGATTCTACATAATCATTTCTTGCTATTTCCCAGTTATCAGGAGGGTCTTGAAAATGCCAATCTTTCAAAATCATTTGATCCTGAGTGCTTGGCAGAGCCCAATTATTGCCATTAATTGAGTTATAACACAGTGCTTGATACATAATAGCTCGTGCTGCATTACCTTTGTGTTGATCTCTTGGCTCAAAAACCGTCTTGCCATTAATATCAGTTCCCAATTTACACCCTAAAAAAGACGATGTCTGATTAACAACAACACCTAATGGATTATTACTTCTTAAAATATTCGCTGAATTTAAATTTGAAGGAAACAAGTGATGAAAATCACTGTACTCAGGCAAAGACTGAGCTGGATATGTCGGCATCCAACTGTGACAGTAGGTATGTTCTCTACTATAACCATTTGCTGTAAAATCAAACGGCTCAGTATATATTTTGTTTTCTCCACTATATACACATGTAACTACTCTTCTATCTAATGTTGTATCTCTTGCCTCAAAAAAAGGTATCATTAAATCATCATAATAACTATAATATTGCATTTGATGCGGATTAATTTTAGCATGTAAGTCATTCATAAATGTCACAGATGCTGTACTCAAATTACTATAATAATTAGGGGTCAACATTGTTGCCGGAGTTTGATAACATCCAAGTGTTGGAAGGTCAGAATAATTCCGGAACCCATCGGGGCCATTATAAGAAAAAACCGAAAAGCAATAATTTGTTCCTGCTACTATATTGTTAGGAGACAACGTTGTTATACTACTAGATGAAACAACTTGTGCATCGCCAATTATATCTCCTCTTTGATAAGTAAGACCATCTACTGGCAATCCTGTTGGTGCCCCTCCTTCTTTTCTTAAAACTAAATAACCATCTACAGAATCCACTGGAGAAAAAGAAACAGTTAATTTATATGTTGTTACATCTGAAATTAACACATTTGTTGGTTGCATTGTTGGTGGGGAGGCTAATGTTCCTCCTATCCCATATAAATTTATAATGTAAGAAGGCTCATCTACATCATTACTGTTAATAGTCAAAATTGCTGTTCTTGTTCCGGACGCTGAAGGGGTAAAGTTTAAAATTAAATTTCCAGAATCTAAAGCTGCTACTTGAGAAGGACAGGAGATAAGAGAAAAATCAGCTGAATTTACACCAGAAATTGTCGCATTACTAATCTGCAAAGTATCTAACGTCCCTAAATTTTCAATTATAAAGTTTATTGGATAAGTTACAGAGACTGCTGAGCTTACTATGTATGTGTCGCCAGAAACTATAGAGTTTCCACCTTGTTTAACATTAATCTCTTGCGCTGGCGTTGCTGCTCCTAATGCAATACTTACATCATCTAAACCAATATTTCCTGTAACTTTATTTGTATAGTAAAACCGTATAAATCGTGTTGTAGGCTGTGGTGTATCAATAAACTGCATATAAGTCGCATTTGGAGGCGAAGTATGTATACGTAGTGGCGTCCAAACAGAACCAAAATCAGATTCCTCCACAGTAAATGTTCCTCCAGAAAAACCATTTCCTGTAAGAAAATATTCTAGATCTCCTGGACTACTATTTACATTAATAATCAAATAATCTCCCGTCCCATCAAACTTCATTGCTGGTGGGGTATTACCAGACGCAGTATAAAAATTTGTTCCTGACTCTGTCCATCCATTAGGCAAATTAACAGTTGAAAAACTCCAATTCGTTGGCAAGATTGCCTGAGAGAAAATTACATATGTTGAAAACACCAATAGAGTAAATAATATTATCTTTTTCATATTTTTTTTTTAATTATTTAAAACGTAAATTTTGCTGACAAGTTAAATCTTCTACCAAGTCCAAAGAATACACCAGCAGATTTAGCATCAAAATCACTTGAAATAGCATTATATGTGTCATTATTCTGAGCATCTGATATATACACTTCGTTAAACAAATTTAGAATACTAAATGTTAAAGACATTTTAGTTTCTTTAAAAATTTTAAAGCTGTAGCCAGCATGAAAATCTATCAGATTATAAGCCGGAATCTTCCAGCTTTGTCGTCCAGAATTTTCACCATTTAGTGATAACGGATCAAAGTCAGCGTAATAATTATCAAAATAAGTACCGCGTAATTTAAGATACGAATTATTAATCGGTTCATACCTTATACTTAGACCAAATTGTGTTTGAGCAGCATCTCCTACAAAAACACCTTCAGCATCAAAGGCTGCAATTACCTCTTCTCCTTCTTCATCAATCACTGGATTATTATTATCATCTAAAAATCTTACAGTGTCCGATGAAGTCCATCTCCAATCTCCAAGTGAAACTAATCCCTCTAAGCTCAAATTATGTAAAACTCTATATGCAAAATCAACCTCAACACCTTGATGCAATGCATTCATACCATTAATATTCCCTCTGTATGTCTCATCGTCTATCAAAATAGAAACTCCTCCATTAGCGGGTTTATTCTCCCATATTGTATAATACGAATTAAGATTTGCCGAGAATATTGATGATCTATATGAATAGCCTAATTCTGCTGCTTTTACCTCTTCATTTTTTATATCTCTAAACAATGAATTGTCATAATAATAAATGTTATTAAATCTTGGTGCCTTAGAAATATAGCCGACATTAAAAAAGATATTATTTCTATCATCTAAATTAATATTTGCTCCAGATTTAACAGTAAGTCCTTTTATCCATTTCCAATCAGTTGATGCAGCAACAGCTTCTCTAGAATTTACTGTATAATCTACCCCGTTAACTGTAACTGTATCTGAAATATATTCTCCAAAATAAAGATGAGTTCCAAGAGCCTCCCTAATAGTTGTGTCAGGCAAAACTAAGTCTTTTTTTCTGAAGTAATCTATTCTTTTATATGCAGAATTAGAAGCAGAAATATTTAAAAATGTACTTATAAAATTATCCTTGTGCTCTATTTGATAAAATACCCCAGCCCATTTTACAATTCCATCATTATGATATCCAATTTTATCGCCCTCCCTTTTTACTGAAGAAAATTGAGTTCTATCATCAGCAACAATAGCATAATCTCCGCCTAATAAATCATATATTTCTCTATA
>NZRJ01000008.1 GCA_002693745.1 Flavobacteriales bacterium | reverse complement strand
GTTTTAGAATCTTAGCTCTATACCTTTGATGAAGATGATAACATTGAAGTAGAATTAAAATATACAATGAAAAATTCTAGAAATATTGATTATAGTTATAATTATGCAGTTACAAATATTTTAGATAAAATAAAAAAATATTTAAAAATGAATATTATTAATCTAGGAACAAGTGAACTAAGTGAAAGTAGAGTTATAAACATTAAATTTAAAGTTTTAACATATCAATTAGATGAAAATGATAAACAAGTAATTAATGACAAAATAACTAAGTTATATAAGATATTATTTACAGAATTATTAAATACTAATGATGACGATAATATTCTAAAAAAAATTGTTCTACCTAATAATGAAAAATATATAAGAAATATATGTGTATGGAAATCTGGTTTATGTCCCTCTACTAGTGATATAAAAATAGAAAAAAATTGTAGTGTTCCTCGTGGAGATAAAACAATTTTAAATACATATAAAATTACATATAATACGACTAGTAATACTAGTCCTCAGATCCCCAAAGCCTCCTGGAAGTATCAGTGGAAAGACCATATATTATATGGTATTATGGGAAATACAAATCGTACTACATATAACTGTAATAGATATGATATTAACTATAATTTAAATGGAAGTAATGAATTTGTATTAAATTTATATGATAATAAAGATCATAAGAAAGAACAAATAAATATATTTAATGAATCATCACCTTGGAAATATGATGGTAATGAAAAATCTCTTGAAATAACTAAGGATGGTAATGATAATTATTCAGTACCTACAACTGATGATAGATATAAGGACATTTATGTAACTACTGGTAATCTAGAAAAAAGAAATATTAATATTAGACCAAAATCATCTGGAAGTATGAATGTAGAAATTAAGGAAGCAGACGGTACGCCTATAAACCTACAAGAAGATACTACTACTATTAAATATACAGAATTTAAAAGAACTTTTAATAATCAATTTAATGTAAACGCACCATCACAAGATACTTCTAATAGTGTTTGTGATACATTATCAAATAGATCAAATATAAATAATTATATGATGGAATTGAAAAAAATTAAGGGATTAAATACAGCAACTATGGATAATGTACAATCTATTTTACTTGCTGATTTAACAGAAAATGAATTTAAAAAGCATATAATGAATAAGAATAAAGCTGGTAAATTAAAAGATAGAAAATTAAGATTATTTGGAAAAGTATTTAAGTTATTAGAAGAATATTCAAAGATTGAAAAAATTGATAGTTCATTTAAAACTAAATTAGAAGCGTTAATTGAACCTAAGAATGATATTACAGAAGTAAAATTAGTAGCAGTATTATATCTTATTATAGAAAGACATTTACGAGAAAAAAATGAAGAATTTAAGTTAAATGATATATTATTAACTGAAGGAAATACAAAAACAGAGAAAAGATATAAATTAATATTTAAAAATGTACCAGAAACAAATGAATCATTATTATTAAAACTAATTCTCATGACAACTGTAGAAAAAGTAAATTATTTTGATAAATCTGATTCTACAAAAGATAAAGTAGAATTAGAATTAAATATGATTGAAAAAATGTCAAATGATGAAGTATCATTATACTTTAAGGAAATAAATGAATTCTATAAAAATAAAAATGTAAACTATAGATTAAATAAGATTATTAAAAATAATGCAAATAATATATTAAGAGTTCATAAGAAACTAAATTCACTAAAAGGTGGATTGAAGAAATTTACTGGTGGTTCTGTTATATCATCAGTTGATCCTAATTCAACCTATTTATTATTAAATGAATATAATGACTACTCTAATAAAGTTGTAACATCAAATATAAATCATGTTGCATATTATAGAAATATGATGTATGTTGTAGGAAATTCTGGATATTTTGCTAGTTATAATTTAGATACAAATGAAGAAAAAACACTTTTTGTTAGGGATAGAATAGGATTTAATAACTTAAATTATATTGATATTAAAGGTGAAAAATGTATAATTGTGGGTGATAATGGTACTTTTATATATTCAAATGATATGAAAACATTCACACAAAAAAAAATAGAATCTGATTCAAAAACATATAAAAATAATTTATTAGAATGTATGTTTGATAAAAATAATAATAATAATAATATATATATAGTTGGTGATGGTATAAAAATAAAAGAAGATTTTTCTTCTAGTCCACTAACTTTTACTAATATTAAAGAATTTTTGCCTAGTAAATATTTTAATATTTTTGAGAATAAAACTGCTTCACCATCAAATTATTATTGTTTAAATTTAAATAAAACAAATAGTGACTATTATTTAGATTCTTTATCAACTACTCCAGATTTTGTTTCTCAACCAAGATTAAATAATTTATTTAGTGATAAAACTAGAAGTCTAATTATTAAAAATAACGTTACAGACTCTATTTTAGTTCATAATAATTATAGTGTAACAAATAATATAGATATATATAAATTAAATATGCCACAAAATAATTTACTAAATATCTTAAGTATTACTTCTTATAAATTAAATAGTAAAACTGAAACATTAACATCATGTTTTGTAAATAATACTAATATTGGTTGTATTACTGATAATTTAAATTATTATCAAAATAATGCTAATACTTCATTTATGCAAAATATGAATATTCAATTAAATAAATCTGAATTAGCTATGACTAATTCTAAGTTAATATTAGATCCTAAGTCAAGAAATGAATATTCAAATATTTTACATATTGGATCAAGGGGATCTATATATAATTATAATATTAATCATCAACATAATATAGATTTAAAATTAAAAGATAATAGAGCTAATTATACTAAATTTACACCAAATATGTCTGGATTAGATGCAAATAATAATAAGGTATATGTAATAAATAATCAAATTACAGATAATTATACATTAACTTCAACAAAATATAATAATTTAAATAGCAATACTATTCAATTAATGGGTAATAATAATATATTTAATTCAAATAATCACAAATTTCAATTAAGACGTTTTGATTATAATGTAAATGTTGAGAATGAAAGAAAATTAAATACAGTAAAAATATATTCTGAAGTAGATAATAAAAATAGAGTATTAATAAATAAAGACAAATCATTAATAAATAATAATAATTTTAATATAGTTTCAAATAAATTATATATAACAGTTGAGAAAAATACATTATTAAATAAGAATGAATTTGTATCAATGGCTTTATTTGTAAATAATAAATTTAAAATATGGCTAAAACCAACATCTGATAAAAATAATTATGTATATGAATATAAATTTAATAAATTTAATAAAAACAATTCATATAAATTAGTAAAATATATAAATGGTGTATTTATTGAAGATTTTAATATAAATAATATGAGTGATGAATCTGTTGATATTGCTACTGTAGTATATAATGGTAAAAATCTAGAATATGATAGTATTTCTAATAGAATTTTTATAATGGATTCAATTAAAAATGATAAATTCGAGTTATTAATAATTCCTAAATCAAATAAGGCTCATTTAATTTATGAAAAAGTACAAATTTCTAAAAATGCGAAAATTACATTACAAAAAAATACTAAAAATTTTAATATTGGTATTAGAGTAGGTAAAAAATATAAAAATCATGTAATTAATATTACTTATGGTAAATCAAATAATATTGTAGAACTAAAAGATTATGAATCTAAATATTTAATGTCTGTATCAATTGATAAGGCATTTGAATATTTAAATAAAATAAATAATAATGATAGAACATTAACATTTTTAGTAAATAAATATAAATTAAATCAAAAAGAAGATGTTCAAACATTTTTAGTTTTAATATCTGATAAAAATAAAAGAGATTTGTTAGAAAATAATTTAATAAATCAGTTATCAACAAATGAAAGAACCGAATATATTAAAAATTATTTACAAAAAAAAGATAAAAAAGTAATAAGAATACAGAAAAAAGTACCAGAAGTAAAAGTTGATACAAAAAAACAACAAATGTTAGATAATTTGCAAAAAAAATTAGAAAAAATGAAGATTGAAAAAGATATATTATCAAACCAATATAAAATAGAACAAAGAAATAGATTATTACAAAGTAGGGATAGAATAGTACAAAGAAGAGATATTGAAAATATTAATAATAGAATTAAAAAAGTAGATAAAATGATAGTTGATGCTAATAAGGATTCATCTCCATCAGTTTTAGAGAAAATATTTGATTTATTCACATCTAGTAGTAAAGAAGAAGAAGTTATTGAAAATAAGGTAAAACAAATTGAAGAGAAAAAAATACAAGAAGAAGTAGAAACAAAAATTCAAGAAAATGAAAAAGAAAAAAAAAAAGAATACAAGGAAAAAATAGAACAAATTGAGAAAAAAACAGAAGAAAAAATTAAACAAGTAGAAAAAGATACTAAGGAAATAGTAAAAACTGTATACAAAAATGATAACAGAAATGAAAATAGTCAAAAAAATAAAGTATTAAATACTGAAATGGATCTTAAGAATAATATATTAAGACAAAAAGAAAATAAATTGGAAATGTCTGAATTATTTGATTCTCAAAAGAATTTATTAAAAAAACAAAAATCATTATTGAAAATTATAAAACCAGCTGAAAAACAAATGATAAATAATTCTATTAAAAAAACCTCGGAAACTAATATTAAGACAGATGAAGAAATTAAAATAGGATCTACAGTTGAAACTAATAATAAAGAAATTGAAACTAATAATAAAGAAATTGAAACTAATAATAAACAAGTTGTAACTAATAATAAACAAGTTGTAACTAATAATAAACAAGTTATAACTAATGAAGCAGTTAATGGTGCAGAAATCCAAATTAAAACAGAAAATGATATTAAAAAAGATTTATTAGATGAAATGGAGAATGAAATCGTTCAAGAAAAATCTATACAAATGAAAAAAATAAGAAAACAACCAAATGAAAAAGTAAAATTAGATAAAATTAACAAAAAAAATAAGAAAAAGGGTTCTCATTGTACTAGTTTTATAGATTGTTATTTTAAAAGTTTAGATGATAGTTTCTATAAATCTTATAAAAATGATTATACATTTATACAAAATGCTGAATTACCTAAAGAAAAAAAACCAGTATGTAAACCTAGAACAGATTGTGAATTATGTTATTTAAATACTAGTGGTGTACCAGATACTTTACATTATAAAAATACTAATAAAAAAACCGAAACTAATGTTAATGCTGATTCTAATGTTGATGCTAATCAAGTTCCAAATGAAAATAATATGAAAAAAAATAAGTTAAATGTAGATAAAGCATCTGGAAACATGGTAATAAAAAATAATATTACAAATTCATATTTTGAAACAGATTATACTGGATTACCAGATTGTCCATTTGATAGTTGTATGAGTTGTGATAATACTAATAAATATATTGGTATAGATAATGCTTTTAAGGATAAATTAGTAGAAAAATATAGAGTAGATAAAAAGTAAATAAATAAAATTAAAACAATTATATATCTAATGTTTTACCAGTAAAATGTTTAATAACACTATTTAAACCTCCTACTATCATAGCATAAATACATAATACAACATAAAAAATTCCATATAATAGTGGAGAAAACGGTTTAATTAGTTCAATAAATTTAAAAGGAAAAGTTATTGTAATAAATAAACTATTAATTATATTAGTAATTGGTGTAATAAGTCCAATTGGAAAGAAA
Organism: Flavobacteriales bacterium; assembly: GCA_002693745.1. GTDB lineage: Bacteria > Bacteroidota > Bacteroidia > Flavobacteriales > BACL11 > BACL11. The sequence continues at coordinate 1,759 of NZRJ01000008.1, read as the reverse complement.
GTTGTGAACCCTTGTAAACCATAAAAAAGCAACATAACTGAATTTTCTAGAATAAATATTGATAATGCTAACCAAAATATTAAGTTTATTGTACTTATATGTTTTAATGGTATATAACTATCTGGTGCAACACTAAATATATTTTTAATAGTTTCCATTTTAATATAATATATTATTTATTTTTTGTTTATTTATCATTATTTTAATTAAAATAATTATTAAAATAAAATTGATTTTTTTTTTATCAAATTAATTAAAAATACATATGAGTTACTTACAAGGACAAGATTGGGATACGGTTGTATTAAAAAAAACACCTAAAAATAATACAACTTCTAATAAGAAAACTACAAGTAATACAAATACACATTATGAAGAAGATGTAGAAAAAAAACCGACAATTTCATTAAATAATTCACAATTAATTCAAAGTGGTAGAACAAATGCTAATTTAACACAAAAACAATTAGCTCAAAAATTAAGTATTGATAATAAAATTATTCAAGAATATGAAAGTGGTAAAACAGCACCAGATTATAAAATTATGTGTAGACTAGAAAAAATATTAAAAATTTCATTAAATAAAAAAAAATCACAATAAAATAGATCTTATTTATAATAATTAGTTTGTATTATGAGATTGAAATTTATCTAAATAATTTTTTTTATCTTTTTTTTCAGATTTTTTTTCACTTTCACTTTCATTTAATTTTAATTTATCTTCACTATTAATATTTACAACTTTAATATTATTTTGTTCAAATGTATGATATAATACATTGGGTTCATCGGGCACATCATTTGAAATTGTATTCAAAAATAGGTTTTCATCAAAATTAAATTCAGATTGAGCGTCCATACCTATACTATCTCTAACTACAATTGGTTCCATATCCATATCTTTATTAATATTATCATTATTATCATTATCATTATCATTATTATCATAGTTATCATTATTTTTATATTTTTTTTCAGTAATATCTTCTTCAGATGTATCATGTTTACTTGATTTATGTTTTTCAACTATTTTATCTTTTTGTTGATTAATAGTATCTTTAATAATATCAACTAATGAATTATTTACTTGTGATTCATCATTTGCATCAGTATCTAAATTTGTTTCTAGATAATCTTTTAAAATAGTTTTTAATGGTAATAATTTTCTAACAACTTCTTCAATAGAATTCTTAATAATCATATCTATTTGTCTTTTGTTTTTTTGAACTTCTAATTTATTTATATTATCATTAAATAAATATGTATATGTCCAAAATTCTTTAGCAACTTCTATATAACATTTATGTATAAATGTTTCTAATTTAGGTACTTTTACTTTAATTTGTTTATTTTTATTTTTAATAGAACATAATAATCGCATATTACTAATAAAAACTGCTGTTAAAAGATCTTCGATATATGGTATTTTATCCTTAATACGCATAGTTTCTGTATACACAACTCCACTTTGCCAATTAGGGACATCTGATAATACTTGTTGAAAACTCATTAATATATTATTATTTTGTTGAACCATAGTTTTACAATTTTCAAAAATTGAAAAAATACCTTTATTAATTTCTGGAGATAAATTATTAATCAAATAAATTGAAAACTCTTTTTTTGTATCTACTAATAAATTTAAATAATCCATTATATATATTATTTATATTATAAATAGAAAATATTTACATAATAAAATATTATTAATAAATATATAATGGATAAATTAACAATTTCAATAAATGACATTATTTAT
>NZRJ01000007.1 GCA_002693745.1 Flavobacteriales bacterium | reverse complement strand
TCAGATAATAACATATCTGGACGGGCTAATTTAATTGCTATTTCTGTTGAAGTTTTAGATGATTCTAATAATGGTTTATATTTTTGATTAAAACAAAAAGTAAATGCAGAGTCTATTATAGAACCATTAAAATGAACACCATAATCTATTTTTATAACATCATCTTCTAATAATAATCTATTACAACCTAATTTAGGAGTCCAATGTGCTACACAATTATTTATAGATAATCCAGTAGGAAATGCTATGCCACATTCTAATGGATTTTTTGTATTATGACATGTTAAATTATTAATCTTATTTTCTATTATATTTGCTAAGTCAAATAATTTAATATTAGGTTTTATAATGCTATTAATATATTTATTTACTTCATAATGAATAATACCACCTTTTTTCATTTGATCTAAATTGCATTCATCCTTCATTTATTTATATATTAATTATTTATCTATATATATTAATTTATTTATCTATAAAATAAATAGTATCATATATATATATAATATCTAATGTCATATTTGTTGAATGATTTTGATGATAATATGTTAACTACAGATGAAGATATAAATAATATTTGTCTATGTGTTGATAATAATAAAAAAACTCAGACTAGAGAATATGTTACTGATTTTTTAGGATATGATTTAATAAAAAATAATAATAATTATAAATTAAATTTGATATTAAATAATGATACTTCAAATAAAATACAAGCCGATTTTTCATATTATTATAATATTGATACAAAACACTATTATTTAGAATATGAAAAACCAATATACTTAAATAATGGAGAAGGTAAAATTTTATTTTTAATAAAAAATAAAACTAATATAATAAAAAAATTTTCATTTAATTATAAAATAAATGATCCAGCATTCAATACTGATATAATTAAAATAGTATCAGATAATTACATATTAGAAATATATACCAAAAGACCCAACAAGCAAACACTTTTTTATATTTATAAAATTATTTTTACACTTGAAAATTAATTTTATTTTTATATAATATGAAGAATCAATCAATAGAAAATAAATCTCAAAAATATCCCTACGAAGACTATTTTGATAGATTATTATATCCTTCAATAGAATATATATCAGATACTATATATAATTTTAAAATTACTCCAAATATGATTACTTTTTTAGGATTGATAATTGGTTTATTATCAGCATATTATCTTTATGAAAAACAAATAATAATTTCATTAGTCTTATGGATAGTTTGTTATTATTTAGATTTATTAGATGGTTATATTGCTCGTAAATATGACCAAGGATCTACAGTTGGAGGTTGGTTTGATCATATTTCAGATATAATTAAATTTATTGCTATTGGCATTGTTTTATATAAACATAAGCAATATTATGTAATTCTTATACTAATTATAGTATTTATTATTACATTATTTAATACATCATGTAAGACAAAATATTTAGATAGAGATAAGAAAAAAACCGATAGTTTTTATTTATTAAAACATATTTGTCCCGATAAAAATTATGTAAAATTTACACATTATTTTGGTGAAGGTATTGGTGCATTATTATATGTTATAATAATAATAGTATTTTATTATGATAAATGAATATAAATGAATATAAATAATATAATTAATATAATTAATATAATAAATAAAATAATTTATAGATTAATAGTTATCTATAATTATCTATAATTATTTTTTTTAATGAATGAAAATAAAATTAAAAATATTGGTTTAATTCAGATATCTGCTTGTATATCTGAAACGTGTACTTATCCTATAGATTATATTAAAACATTAGTTCAAATTAATAAAACTGGTAAATTTTCAACTTATTTATATAAATCTATAAAAACAAATAAATTGCAAATTTATACTGGTTTAAAACCAGCACTTATGAGACATTCAATTTATACCGCATGTAGAGTCAATTTATATGAAACTTTACGAGAAAATAAATTTCTTAAAAAAAATATTAAATCTGATAATTTTTTATATAAATTTACCATAGGGGGTATATCTGGAGGAGTATCTCAATTAATTGCTAGCCCATTTGATTTATTAAAAATTAGATATATTACTAATTCTAAAAATAATATACAATTATCTATTTATAAAACAATAGAATCTATTATTCAAACAAATGGTTTCAAGGGTCTATGGAAAGGTGCTACACCAAATATTTTAAGAGCTGTACTAGTTAATTTAGGTGAATTAGCAACATATGATTATGCAAAAAAATTTATAAAAAAAAAAACACAACTACATGATGGTCCATTAATTCATTTTTCTTCTAGTATATTTTCTGGATTTGCTGCAGCAATTTGTTGTACTCCAGCAGATGTTATTAAATCACGATTAATGAAAACAAACAGTGAATATAATGGTATAATAGATTGTTTAACAAAAACAGTAAAAAGTGAGGGACCATTTGCACTATATAAGGGTTTTACAGCAGTATGGTTACGACTTGCCCCATGGCAAATAATATTTTGGCTTAGTTATGAAAAATTGCGTAAATTAAATGGTACTGAAGCATTTTAATTTTATTTTATTTTATTTTATTTTCTTTTCGAGTTGAATAATACTTATTAGAAATTTTTTGTGGTGTGTTTGGTTTTTTTTTATATTTTTTTTTAATATATTTATTAGATTCAGATATATTAGATTCAGATATAATAGATTCACATCTAATATATTCTCCATCTATATCGTATTCTTCTTTACAATCAATGGCAAAATGACCTTTTTTACAACATAAAAAACAAGTTGTTTTAGCATGTCTTTTTTTTTCATTTTCTATAGAAATATTTAATAATTTAGGCCATTCAGTATTTATATTATGATTTTTCAAAAAATTATAATTATCATTTATTAAAGTCTTTACCAATTCTAAATTTTTTATTGAAATATGTATATCTGTAAAACGCCAACCATAAACTTTATTAAAACCATGTTTAGCCATTTGTAGTAATGTTTCCATTTTTTCCCATTCATTTATACTTAAATTATTTTGATTATTTTGGTTATTTTGAATAATAGGTTCTTCAATTTTTTTTATAGTTAAAAAATTACTTTTAATTTTTGTTTCTACAATATCCTTATATTTTTCTAAAAATATATAATATTTATTATTGTTTAAATGAAAAATTTTCACCTTATCCATTTTCAATATAATTATTAGTATTTATAGTTTTAAATTATTTATTGAAAATAATCGACACTTAATTTACAACTACTATTTTGTATTTGCATATTAATAGGAGGAGTATGAAATAATGCACTAGATATAGTTAAAAATTCTAAATCATTTGTTGTTGGTAATTCAAATATATTTCTACAACCTCTTATATCTAATTTTTTTATATTATTTAATGGTGATAAATCTGTAATCCAATAACAATTTCTAATATTTAATTCACTTATATTTTTTAAAAATACAATATCTTCATTTGTTAGATTTGTATTAATCGCATTTAATGTATTATTATTCATAAAATCGTTTATTTCAATATAAGGTGAATAACTAACATCTAAATAATATACATTTTTTAATATTGATATATTATGAATTCCTTCGCAATAAGTTAAATCTAATTTATTAACATTTTCAAGACTATCTATATTTTTAATTTTATTGCATCCACGCAAACTTAAATATTTATGATTTCCTAATTTTGAAATATCTGTAATCTTATCACAATGACTAAGATCCAAATATTCTATATTTCCTAAATTAGAAACATCTTTTATTTTATTACAATTTGATAGTTCTAAATGACGACATTTACCTAACATAGATACATTTTGAATTTCAAAACAATTTGATAAGTCTAAATACTCCACATTACCTAATTGTGATACATCATGTATATTAAAACAACTTCTTAATTTGAGTATTTTACAATTTTTAAACATATGTGTATCAATTATACCTAAATGTTCAAATATATCTACTTCATATATATTATCTAAATTAGATAAATTGTTTTGAAATTTTAGTAAATTACTGAAATATAATTTCTTATATTTAATCATAATAAAAGTTTTTAATAATGTATGTGACATTACTATTTGTGCTAATGTTTTATTATTTATTTCATTTTTGTAGAAAATATTATCAAGTATATCGTTTGGTAAATTGTATAGTTTTTTTGAATCAGATATCATTTGTTTTTCTAAATAATTACTTTAATAAAAATCAATTTTTAATTTTAAATTGATTTTTTTATTACTCATAATCAAGTATTTCTTATTTTAAAATGAGTTATAAACAAATATATGATCCTATTCATAAGTTTATTACACTTACACCACTAATGACCCAAATTATTGATACATATGAATTTCAAAGACTGCGTGATCTTAAACAACTTGGTGCTACATATTTAGTATTTCCTAGTGCTTCTCATAATCGTTTTGAACATTCTATTGGTGTTAGTCATTTAGCCGGAATAATGATGGATGAATTATATTTAAAACAACCCGAATTGAAAATTACAGATCGTTTAATTGAATTAGTTAGAATTGCTGCACTAATTCATGATATTGGACATGGACCCTTTAGTCATTTATATGATCATTATGTTAAGGATGAAGCAGAATATGAACATGAATATAGAGGATTAGATATTTTTAAAAATATGGTAAAAAAATATAATTTAGAATTATCAAAAAAAGAGATTGAGATTATTTGTAATATTATTGATCCTCCATCACATTTACAAGATCATTGGTTATATCAAATTGTGAATAATAAAATTAATCATATTGATGTTGATAAAATAGACTATATTTTGCGTGATTCATATCATATTGGTTTATTTCATAATGATTTTTCTAGAATTTTAACAATGGTAAAAGTATTATATTATAATAATTCTCTTGTATTAGCTTGGCATGAAAAAATACAACATGATATATATTTACTATTTTCATGTAGATATAGATTACATAAACAAATTTATAATCATCGTACTGTAAAAGCATTTGAATATTTACTTATTCCTATTATGAAAAAAATTAAAAATACCGGCATTGATTTTATTCATTTTACAGATTCTACTATTATGAATCAACATAAAGAATTAGAAGCCATTTATGAAAGAAAATTACCTATTATGATTAAAGAAGATATTAAGATAAATCCTACAAGACCAACAATAGATTATGAAAAAATTAATAATGAAAAAGTTGTATTAGATTATGTAACAATTAGTTTAGCTAGTAATTGTAGTGATCCATTATCAAAAGTATATTATTTTAATAATAAAACAAATAGTGCATTTACAATTAATAGTTCTAAAAATAGTTTTATTATTCCTACTAAACAATCAGAAACAATTATTCGTTTATATGTTAAAAATGAAGATTATACTGAAGAAGCACAATCTATCTGGTTAGGATTAAAAACTTAATACATTTTAGACATACAAACGAACTAAATTAAATATGATAAAAGACTTAAAAAGGTTTACTTATATTAAATTATAAAAATATTTTTTTATGAATATAGAGGATATTCGACAAGGTAAAGAAGGTGATTGTTTTATTTTATCAAGTATATTATCTATTTTATCAAGTTTAGGAGAATTATATGTATCAAATATAATAAATGAAAAAAACAATGAAATAACATTTAATTATTATATAAAAAACAATGATATATTTGAAAAAAATGCTTTACTTTTTTTATATAATGAAAAAGAGTTTAATATTTCATCTAAAAATAAGGATTGGGTAAAAAAAATTGAATATGGTTATATTAAGCAATTCTATAATAATGATATCAGTAAATTATTAAATGAAGGTGGAATAGCATTTAATGTTTTAGAAAATTTAACTGGATATAAATCAAAAATAGTTATTAATAGATTATTTGATAATAAGACCCAATTATATTATGAAGTCTGTAAAGAAACTATTATAAATTCAGAATGGAAAAATGATTTTATTAAATATTTAGATATTTTATTTAAAAAATATCCAACACTTTTAATTCAAAAAATATGGCGTATATTAACTAATAATATTGAAAAAAATAATATTGAAAAAAATAATATTGAAAAAAATAATAATGTTCAAATTATTCCAAATAATATTTATAAAATTAATTGTCCGTGTGTAATTGGTATTAATGGTCATTTAAATAATATAGATATACCCGGTATAATTAGTGAGCATTTATATAGTGTTGTAGGAATATCTATTGATGAATATAATAATAAATATTTACATGTGGTAAATCCGCATTATAATGTAGATGCTCGTCAAACATTATATGATAATATGAATAATAATTTTACTTCAAATATAGTTAAAAGTAGATATGGAATTTGGTCATTTAATGAAATAATATTGTTTATGTCTGATATAACATATTCACAATTATAATTTATAAAATTGATTTTTATATTTTTTTTCGTTATTATAAACGCATGGAGACGGCTCGTAAACGCATTGCTACTGAATCAGCACTTTTGAATGATAAGAAAATTATTTTACAAGAAAAAAAAACCGAATTAGAAAGCTATATATGCCCTATTACTCAATCTGTATTTGAAAATCCATATAATACAGCATGTTGCGGAATAGATTTTGAAAAATCGGCACTAGATACTTGGTATTCTTCTAATACTAGTTGTCCATTGAATAGATGTAGTCAAATTACTAGTATAAATGATTGTAATCCAAGCACTGCTACTCGTGGAAAAATTATTAGTTTAAAAGAAGATATTGATAAATATACAAAAGAAATTGTTACCATTAAGGAAAAAATTAATAAATATAAGCATATGTTGTTTCTCTTTGCTAATCCAGAAAATTCAAAAATTAATGCTAGTGTATCGTCTAAGACAGATATGTCTTCTAATATAGATTTTTATTGTATAAAAACATATAAAAATGATGAAGATGATCAATCTATTGGAATATCGATTGATACATCTGGATCTATGGGTGCAACAAATACCATTACTGTAGAAGGTGAAACAAAAACAATTTCAAATTTAGAAATTGTCAAGCAATCTGCTGGTATGATTTGTAAGCAATTATGTAATATTAAAAGAAAAGTATTTATTATTCGTTTTGGTCGAAAAATAGAAACAATTGCTGAACCAGATTATATTACGAATGATAATATTGATATAATACTTCAAAAAATTAGTAATATGAATCCAGAAGGTGATACTAATATGATCGGCAGTATTGAACTGTCATTTGAATTTATTAAAAATATGAATATGACAAATCTTATTATTTTAACAGATGGTGTACCTACATTTAATTATACTAGTGCTTATATGAAACCAAATCGTGCACGACCTGGTACTAATTTATCGGGTATTGATTCAGCAACATTTGATTTAATTGAAGAGTATAATCTTCAAGACAAGGTTAGAATTCATATGATTGGTTTAGGTAAAAATTTAGAGCGTGAATCACTATTAGATATTACAGATAAGACTGGAGGCAACTATTATTATATGTTTGATTTTGGAATGATTCCACATGTAACGACACATATATTATTTAATATACTAAATAAATGTTGTAATTCTTCTTATGCTACATTTACTTATGAAAAAGAGATTACAGAAGATAATATGAAACTAATTACTAAATATTTAGATCTTTATAATTATTCTGTAAATAAAAATGTATTGACTATAAATTTTGGCTCATTAAATAATAATAAAGAAATTGTATTTAAACTAGATAATACTATTAAACCAGTTAATTATGTATTTAAATGTATTACTAAAAATGATACAAAATATACATTACCTATAGAAGAGAATAATTTTGATATGGAATGTCATAGTATGAGATTAAATATGACTCAAACATTAAATAAATATCAAACACAATTATATAACGGATTACTAGATACTACAACAGTAAAACCATTAATGGATGAATTAATTATTCAGACTGAAAATTATGCTGTTAATGAAGATAATAAAGATTATCAAACTGCTTTGCTTAAGGATCTTAAGGATCAAATATATATTGGTTTTACTGAATCACAACATTTAAATGTATGGGGTCATCTACATAATGCAGCGGCAATTAGAAATCATTTTCATATGATGTGTTCTAATTTTGTACAAGAAGGAGAACAATTTTATAAAACCTTATCTGATAAGAAATATTTGCAAAAACTTAATAAGGCATGGGTTAATTTTGAACTTCCAGAACCTAAGCGAGCTTCATATAATTATTCGCAAGAATCTTCAGTAAGATATAGATCTATGGGTGCTTCTACTAGTATAGCAGCACCGAGTGCTCCAGTTCAATTAACACGATCATTTAGTGAGGCAATTAGTACTCGTGTACAAAATGATGGATGTATTCATGAAGATTGTCAAATTTGGATTTCACCAAATAAGACTGTAAAAGCGTCCGAAATCAAGAAAAATATGATTATATTTGATGATGATGGTAATGAAGCTGTTGTAGAATGTGTTACTAAAATGAAATGTACTGATAGTATGTGTTGCATGTCAATCTATGAAGATGTAGCATTAACACCATATCATCCAATTGTTCCAAAATATACTGATAAAAAAGATGACGATGAATGGTATTTTCCATTAGATTTAGTAGTTGCTGAAAATATTAAATGCGAATATATTTATAATTATGTATTAAGCACTAGAGGATCTATTTATGCTGGTGAAAATCGTATTAAAGTATGTACATTAGCACATGGTATTAATAAGCCTCGTGTTGAACATGGATTCTTTGGAACCGAAGATGTTATTGAAAATTTGAAAAATGAATTTACAGAAGAATATGATAAGGGTTTAATTGACAATATTGGTTATGTTATTAGAAGCAAGAATACTGGCAGAATTATTGAATATAAAAAATAATTAAAATAAATAAAATAAGTAAATAAACGAAATAAATAAAATAATATATATATATATTAATATATTTTTTTGAATGTTAGATAAAAATCTAGATGGAATATTAAATATAAAAAAAATTAATAAAAATATGATGAAAACTATTGAAAATGATATTAAATTTTTTGAAAGTATTCTACAAGAAATATCATATAAAAATATACTATATAATAACCATAAAAATAATTAAAATATAAAATAATAAAATTGAATTTAATAAAAATAAAATGATATAAATTATATGGGTATAGCATTTTCTCAAACTATAATATTAATGAATGAAATTCACAAAAATGAACTTGCAAGAAATAAAAATAAAAATAAAAATAAAAATAATATAAAATATTCTAGAGTTAATACAGATGATACAAGTATAACTATAAATAATATAAATAATATAAATAATAATGTAAATAATAATGTAAATAACTAATTTATAAATTAATTACTATAGTATTATAACAATCTATGAAATCATATAATAATTTAGAAGATGTGTTGAAAAATAAGTTAGATGAAACTTTTATATTCAGACAAACACATTTAAATAAAATATATAGTTATGGTACATTAGTAGAAATACGAAAATTTCAACAAAAACATAAATGTAATTTATATGAATATGTGGACTATTCTTCACCAATTCGTTTATTTTTTTATATAAACTTACATAATGATAAAAATAGTTTTAACTCTATATTTTCAAATATTACAAAAGTTTTAAAATTAAATATGGGTGATTTTATTATTATTCAAGAATCAGACATACAATTTCGTATAATTCATAAATACTTATATGTAGAATCTTTTGAACATTTAGATCATTTTTTATTTAAACATAATTTATATAATATTACACTAAATAAAAGTCAATTTTTACCGTGTTTATATAATAATGATGTTATTATTACTGAAAAATATAATTTTGAAGATTCAATACTGAATAATATAGATACTTTATTAGAATTTAAAACAGATACTAATATATTAACAAAAACAATAACCTCCCAATATATTCAGAATATAGAATTTGGTAATAGTGATACATTATTTATTAAATCTGGAATGGGTAGTGGTAAATCAACCGCAACAGTAAATTATATAAAAAAAAATAATATTTCTAGTTTTTTAATATTAAGTTGTCGTAAAACTTTAACTTATACTATATATGATAAATTAAAATCAGAAGACATACAAGTTGATAATTATATAACTTCTAGTAAAAATAATATAAAATTATCAGATAGACTTATTATTTCACCAGATAGTATATGTAAATTAGATTATCCATTAAAAAAATTTGATTTTATATGGATTGATGAAGGTGT
>NZRJ01000006.1 GCA_002693745.1 Flavobacteriales bacterium | reverse complement strand
TTACGATTCAACAAAAATATTGAAATGTATGAATTACATAATGGATCTCAATGGAATGCTTTAGCATTTGATAATACAACAGATATTACAAAAATATATAAATTTGAAAAAAAAATACCTCCTATTTTAGCAATAGGTCAAGAACAAGTTATGATTCCTCAGAATTATTATTATAATCTTAATATTGGGTCTACTACACCTACTAGTGGTAATTCATATGTATTAAATCAAATTCATAAAAATACAAGTGATAGATATTTATTAAATAATAATCAACTAGAAATAAATGGAGAAACATTTATTGTACATAATGTTAAAAATAATTCATATTATTTTACAGCTACATTAACAAAACCATCTGATATATCTATTGATAATTATGTACATTTTACAGAAGATAATTCTGGTACAGTTGAAACAACAAATTATGTTAACGGTACTTTAGCAGATTATGTTGATAATAAATATTTTCATATTTTGCAAAATAAAATATATATCAAAAATAATCAAGAATATGAGGATACTGGTATTATAATTAGAAATAAAAATATAGTAGATACAAATGTTTACGGAAGTTATTTAATTAATTTTAATATTTATATAACTATTACCAATATAAATAGCGATAATAATACAGTAACTGTTATATTTAGCGAAGCTATTTATAATACACCCTCCGGTTCTGGTAGTATTGAAGCAAATGATTTTGAGTTATCACTAACTGGTGGCAGTGTTACATTAGATTCTACTACTCCTACTAGTATTTCACTATCAACTAATAATACTAACGAATATATATTAGGAATAGATATATCTGATTTATCAAATGGTTCTGAAATATTAACTGTAAATCCAGCAACAAATAGTATTTACAATTTTAATGGATTAGTAGTGACAAGAATTCAAACAGATAATACTGTGAATCTTAATAATACAAAACTAATTGATTGGGGCAGTTCAGATGATGGAAGTGCTATTACTTCTGATGAAGAATGGATTATTGGACCAGGTAATGGTAGTGTATCATGGAATTCTTATGTAACTTTAAGTTCTTCTAGTGAATATAGTGATTTCCAATTGTTTGAACAAAAAACAACTGGTCCAACAAGTAGTTATTATACTCTTAATCGTTTATATGAAAGAACTGCAGATTCCGGTATAAAATTACAATTTAATTATGGAAATCATGGTTTAACAACTATTGATCGTCCTTGGTCAGCTATAACAAAATACGGATTTCATATAGGGGTTGATGTGAATTGTATTTCTGACAATCAAGAGGCTGGTACAATAATTTTTGATTTTAATAAATATATGGCAATTACTAGTTTTGATATATATCATTATCATTTTTATGCTAATAGTGAGATGCGTATAAAACTATACTATTGGGATGATGACACTAATAGTTGGATTATAATTTTTGATGGAGTTTCCTTAAATACTACTGAAAGTTTTGATAGAAGAATGTTATATTTTAGAAAAGATGGAATAGATAGTGGTTCAGGAATGCAACAATATGGTTCACCCCCATCTGGAGATCCTATTATTCGATTACATTATACTATAGGATCCAACCTTGGAAATCAAGTTTCAGATTTTGTTAGACAAGAAAAATGGGCGTATAAATTTAAATTAGCGCTATCTCAAACATCAAATCCTACTCCTAGTGAGTATATTAGAGGTATGCGAATGAAAGCAAAAATACACCCTACAGCACCACCATTATGGTCAGTAGTTATAACAAATATTTCAATAAATTGGGATAATACTGCTATAACACTTACATTTAATGAAAATATTTATAATACAAATTCTGGTTCTGGAAGTATTGAAGCAAATAATTTTGAATTATCATTAACTGGAGGAGTTGCTACATTAGAATCTACTACTCCTACTAGTATTTCTCCGTCAACTGGTAATAGCAATCAATATGTATTAGGAATAAATATATCTGGAAAACCCAATGGTTCGGAATTATTAACAATAAATATTTTAGAAAATAGCATTTATAATTTGAATGGATTTGTAGCGTTAACAATTCAAACAAATAATAGTATAAATCTTAATACAAATCTAATTGATTGGGGCAGTTCAGATGATGGAAGTGCTATTACTTCTGATGAAGAATGGATTATTGGACCGGGTAATGGTAGTGTATCATGGAATTCTTATGTAACTTTAAGTTCTTCTAGTGAATATAGTGATTTCCAATTATTTGAACAAAAAACAACTGCCCCAACAAGTAGTTATTATACTCTTAATCGTTTATATGAAAGAACTGCGGGTTCTGGTATAAAATTACAATTTAATCATGAAAATCACGGTTTAACAACTATTGATAATCCTTGGTCAGCTATAACAAAATACGGATTTAATGATGGAGGAAGTAACCAGACTTTATCAGTGTCGGAAGGTACAATAATTTTTGATTTTAATAAATATATAGCAATTACTAGTTTTGATATATATCATTATCATTTTTATGCTAATAGTGAATCTAATATAAAACTATACTATTGGGATGAAGATACTGATGATTGGGTTATAATTTTTGATGGAGTTTCCTCAAATACTACTGAAAGTTATGATTTAAGAATGTTATATTTTAGAAAAGATGGAATAGATAGTGGTTCAGGAATACTACCTATTTTACAATATGATTCACCCCCATCTGGAGATCCTATTATTCGATTACATTATACTAGAGGAACTAACTTTGGAGATAAAGTTTCAGATTTTGTTAGACAAGAAAAATGGGCATACAAATTTAAATTAATACTATCTCAAACATCAAATCCTACTCCTAGTGAGTATATTAGAGGCATGCGAATGAAAGCAAAAATACACCCTACATCACCACCATTATGGACTATTATAACAAATATTTCAATAAATTGGAATAATACTACAATAACTGTTACATTTAATGAAACTATTTATAATACAACTTCAGGTTCTGGTAGTATTGAAGCAAATGATTTCGAATTATCATTAACTGGAGGTGTTGCTACATTAGCATCTACTACTCCTACTAGTATTTCCCCATCAACTGGTAATAGTAATGAATATGTATTAGGAATAAATGTATCTGGAACACCAGATGGTTCAGAAGTATTAACTGTAAATCCAGCAGTAAATAGTATTTATGATTTAGCAGGAAATGTAGCGTCAACAAGTCAAACAAATAATAGTATAAATCTTCATGAAGGTTTATATCAATTTTCTTCTTTTACATTCCGTACAGAAACAAAGGGTGCGGATGGTCCTACACTTGCAACTCTAAGAACTTTATATGATTCAGATTCTACATTATGGACAAATAATGATGACTATTTATCTATGAATTCTAATAGACAAGGTATACAAATATGGACTGTTCCAAAAACAGGATATTATAAGTTTGATGTATATGGAGCTGGTGGAAACGATGGTAGCAATAATCTATCTTCATTTTTAAGTGGATATAGTCTTAATTTAAGTGGTTATATATATCTAACTATAAATGAAAAAATACATATAGCATGTGGACAAAATGGAGAATATGCACCTTATATAAGCAGTGGAGGAGGAGGAGGAAGATTTGTTGGAGGTCATGGTGGAACTTTTGTAGTCAAAGAAGACAACACTCCACTAATTATAACTGGTGGTGCGAGTGGTGGTAACTATTCAAGCAATACAATAAATAGTATGTGGGCTTCGGGGAAAAATGTATCAGGAACTTTTGTGAATGGAGTGGCATATTCAACCAATTCAGATGGTAATAACTATTTAAATAATGGTATGGGTGGCGACACAGGGGGATCTGGAGGAGTCCAAGAAGCGGGTGCTGGTTTTTATGGAGATGGATTAAATGGTTATGGTGATGATATTTGGGGTGTAGATTATTATGCTACTTCTGCAAAAAGTTGGGCAAATGGTCTAACTGGAGGTAAGGGAGGATCTTCTGGACCATCTCCCGTGGCCAATGGAGGATTTGGTGGTGGTGCAGTCTCAATTCTTGCGCCCGTCAGACCCGGTGGAGGTGGAGGATATTCGGGAGGGGCAGGATCGACTTATGATTCCGGTAAAAGTGCTGGAGCAGGTGGTTCTTATTATAATACTTCACTTGTATCTGATTTTACTGTTGGAGATCAATATAGCGGTCATGGTAAGGTTATTGTAACATATGAACCTTTATACAAAACAATTGACATTATAGGTGGGATGGGCGACGGAGGAAACTCTGGACATACAGGAACTCCGACTGATATAAATGGAAATACAAATTATACTCCTTCGGAGTCAGAAATTTATACAGATGAAAACGAAAAACAATATTTTGTGTTTAAATATGATGATACTACTTATAAAAAATTAGGTTTTTCATCACAAAGCGATTATAATGGAGCTGTGAGCAGTGGCTGGTGGACTCCGCCTGCTTATTATGTACATCAACGATATTCACCTTGGCCTCCGCCCTTCCAAATAAGAATTTATGGAGGTTATAATGCTTCAACTGGAACATTAATTGTTGGTCACAGAGATGAATATAGTTATTTATTCAAAAAAGGTGACATTCTTGAAATAAGCACAAGCTCATAGAAAAGTTGAATATAACTTAACTTTTTATTTAATTTTTTTAACCTTATTTAATTTTTAAATAAACGATTTTATATAAACTATTTAAATACTCATTAATAAATATTATATATAAATGAAATGATTGAAAGCAATCAAAATAATGAAATAACAAATATTGAATTTAAGCCAACACGAACAATTAAATTTTCGTCTGATATAAATGCTAAGACAATAGCATATATTTTAAAATTTGCTTTAAACTATTCAGAAGATACAGACCTATTATCGGATGGTTTTACACATGATCGAGAAAATAATAAGTATAATCTTAATTTAAAATTAAACTATGGAACTCATCTTATAAAGTATGAAGATAACTTTATTCAACTAATTTATAAGAAAGAATCAGAAATGTTAGCAACAGCAGATGATCTTCGATGTTATGAAACATTACAATTAGGTGGATTAATTCAGCAGAATTTATTAGATTTTGTAGAAGCAGCTCGTAGTTCAAATGCAAATCCAGATCGTAATGATAAATTAATATGTCGTATTTTAAAACAAGGTGGTATGTGGGGCATTTTATGTAAACTATCTAAAAGGTCTGATAAGACACTTTTTATGGATGTAGATTTAGAAGAAATATTTCAAAATATTCAAACATTTTTTGATGACGAAGATGATTATGTTGAACATGGTGTTCCTTTTAAAATGAATTTTCTGTTTCATGGTATTCCCGGTACTGGTAAAACAAGTTTAATTTATACTATTGCATCTCATTTTAATTTTGATATTGCATTTCTTAATATTACCCGTGATTTAGATGATAATACATTTACTCGTGCGGTTACTAATTTACCAGATAATTCTATTTTAGTTTTAGAAGATATTGATGCTTTATTTGTAGAAAGAGATTCAAAATGTGGAGTATCATTTTCAACTGTATTAAATGTATTAGATGGTATGACTAAGAAACATAAGTTATTAACATTTCTAACTACTAATTATAAGGATCGTTTAGATAGTGCCTTAAAAAGATCTGGTCGTATTGATTATGAATTAGAATTTTCATATGCTACTAAGAAACAAACAAAAGCAATGTATTCTTATTTCTTTAATGATGGTTTAGATGAATTCTTAAAATTTACAAAAAAAATGAAGTATACTACAAGTGATCTTCATAAGTTCTTATTTAAATATAGAAAATGTGAGAATATAATGAATCATACTGATGAATTTGTAGAACTTCTTAATAAGAATGCTGAATCAGCACCAGATCATTTCTATATATAAAATAAGTGATAAGATTTTATGATTTATTTTATTATATATTTTTTTTTAAATACAAAAACAAATATATGTATATAGTATATGTCTAATAAAAATAATAAAAATAATAAAAACAATAAAAACAATAATGATATAAACGATGATATAGACGATGATATAGATTATGAAAAAATGTATAAGAAATATAAGACTAAATATATTTTATTAACACGATATAATGATTCATACAAAATTACTGAAGTAGATAAACTCATAAATGAATCATCTGATAGTGAAAATGATGAAGATAATAATAATGAAAGTAATGATTCAAAAACACCAGATTGGCCTTCTATTAGTAATCGTGTGCGTCCATCTGTTGTACAAGTATATTCTATACAATATGAAATTAATCCTAAATATCCTTATATATTACCATATGATGAATTAGCCCGTGGTTCTGGTTTTATTATTCATTCAAGCGAAGATAAAATTCTCATTATGACAAATAGTCATGTTGTTGAAGATGCTAAAAGTGTTTTAATACGAACAGAACAAACACAAAATTTAGATTTAAAAGCTCATGTAATTGGTATTTGTCCGGCTAAGGATTTAGCACTTATTGAATTAGATACATCTGAAATAAGTAAACTTAATCCATTACCTCCAGTATTAAAATTTTGCGATGATCGTAAATATTTAGATAGTATTCCAGTTATGGTAGCTGGATATCCATTAGGTAAGGAAAACTTAAAATTTACTACTGGTGTTTTATCTGGTAATCAAAATGAATATGAAATAGATCATGATAGATATCAATCATATTTACAGATCAGTGCTGCGGTAAATCCCGGAAACAGTGGAGGTCCATTATTTAATTCTAATGGTGAAATTATAGGAGTAAATTCGGCTGGTTATACTTTTAGTCAAAATATAGCTTATGCTATACCTACCCATATAATTATTACTGTATTATACGATTTATTAAATACATCTGAAAAAATTGTACCAGTATTAAATTATGGATTTAAATGGAATAATAGTTCTAAACAATTAATTCAAAATTATACAACAGATTGTGAAAATCAAGGTATATATATTAATAAAGTAAATGATTCTAATGTATTAAAATTAAAAGAAGGTGATATTTTACATAGTATTGAATTTTATGATGTTTGTACAATAGATAATATATGGAAATTGGTTATTCGTAAATTAGATAAAGAAATTAATAAATTATATAAAACATCTTCAAAATTAACAGCAATAATAGATAACTATGGAATTGTTAAAATTTTTGATACTAATAAAAAAGAACATCATTGGTCTAAAAACAGAAAACTAAATATTAATGAACTTTTAGATGCTATAACTAATAACTCTGATCTAGTCTTAACAGTTACCCGTTCTAATAAATTATTATCATATACTACAAATGCCGAAAATAAATCTTCTATGGGCATTGTTTCTATATTACCAACATATAAACCATTAGATTGGGAAATATGTTTAGGATGTTGTTTTACACCATTATCTATACCATTAGTTAAGATGACGAGTTCCAATATTAGTTCAGATTCCGAAGACTTGCATTATTTCTTAATAGATAAATATAGAAACAAAAATTGGGTAGCATTAACACATGTATTCCCCGATACTGATACATATAAATCACACATTCTAAAAAAAAATGAAATTGGCGTAATTACAAAAATAGGAGCTCATAATGTATGTACTATGGATGATTTACGAAAAGCATTAATGAAAGAATCTGGTAAATTAATAACGGTTGATTTTGAAGATGGTAAACGAATGGTTATATCAGACTTAAATAATAATGCGCGTAAAATAGATAAAAATATATATGAAACAAACAAAATTAAATTAACTGAGTTTGCTAAAAAATGGATTAAATGAAACTTTTTTCTAAAAGTTTAACTATTATTTAACATTACTAACTCACTCTCATTATATAAACGCTTCATATAATCTTCATCTTCTTCCATATACATTTCATTACAACGCACTATGTTTATTTTTTCTTGTGTTGTACATTGATTTTCTATTTTTTTTTCCACTTTTGGATCACTTATTTTTATATGTTGTTTATCTATTAAATCTATTATTGTATTTTTACGATCTTGTAATTCCCATTTATCATCTTTCATAATTTTAACATATGGTTCTTTTTTATTTGTAATTTTTATATTTTGATTTTCTGGATGAGCTTCATTAAAATGTGTATATTTTATTAATTCTGGTATTGTTTTTGCTGGTCTATTTTTTAATAATTTTAATATATAATCACTAGTAATATATTTAGTATTTTCATCTCCATAATTATTAATATTTATTATATTATTTGTAGTAGTATTATTATTTGTTGTATTATTTGTAATAGTTGTACTTCTATTTTCTATTAATAATTTCTCTACCATTTCTTTCAATTCTTGTATTTCATTATTTTTTTCTTTCATTTTTTCATCTTTTTCTTCTTTTTCTTCTTCTTCTTCTTCTTCGTCCGTTTTACTCACATTCTTTGCCGAAGCG
>NZRJ01000005.1 GCA_002693745.1 Flavobacteriales bacterium | reverse complement strand
TTCCCCAAATAATGAGTCTCTTAGTTTTGTACTGTTTTCCATTATTTCTATTTGTTTTGATAATAATTTTTCTTCTTCTTGCTCTTTATCTGAAATTTTTTCATTAATGTCCCTAATTTCTTCATCACTTGATCCATCTTGTAATTTAAATAATTTTTGTTTTTCTAATAGAGCTAATTCTTTTTCACATTTTTCTATCTCATTATCAATTTTAATTTTTTCTAAAAATAAATTTTTTGGGTTTTTGTCTTGGCTAGTAGAATCTAATATACTTAATTTATAAGTTTCTCTTAAAAAATCATCAAATTTTCTCCCATCTCGTGCAATTATAAATTTTTCTAATTTATATTTAAATTCATCATTTATTTGCATTTTTTCACATAATCCTTTTTGCATAAAAAATCTCATTTTTTCAAATAAAATTTCTCTAGTTGTAGTATTTTTTAATATTTTTCGTAAATTTTTTCTTTCTTCTATATCTCCTTTTTTCTCAAATATATTATCTAACATATTTATAAAAATATCTAAAAACTTTTGTGGTTCATTTATTTTTTCAATTTCTTCAAATATATCTTCCCATAATTTTTTAGTAAAATCAGGCCACACTGTTCCTAATTCTATTTCTTTTATTTCATTCATTTTATCTCTGTATGTAGTTATTTTACTTTTATCTTTTTCAACATCCCCATTATCATTTTTTTTATCTGTTTCTAAATCTTCATCAGAAAACATCCAACAATTTTTAGTCTCTACAATATATCTATATTGAAAATAAAAATATCTAAATTTTACATCGGGGTCTCCAATACTTTTTTTTATTTTTTCATTAATATTTAAAATTAATTGCATTTTTCTTTTGTTATTTATAGTTTCCTTTTCAGTTCTATCTTCTTTGTCTTCTAATTCATCTTTTTTTACAGAAATTATTGGATCAAGATTTTTTATTTCAGTAATCTTTACTAATTTAAATCTATTAAAAAATATTTCTTCAATTATTTTTTTTTTTGATATTTTCTTATTATCTTTACTTTCTTGTTCACTATTATTATTAGATTCATCAAATAATTCATTTTTTTTCTCTCTTAAAACTGAAATTAAACTAGATAATTTATCATCCGATATAATTGCATATTTATAAGTTTCATTATCTTTTTTAACTATATCATCTATTGTATCTAACAAATTTTTTATATTATCATTATTTTCACCATTCTTAAAACTATTATAATTATTAAATTTTTCATCATTAATAATTTTTGTATTAATATATGTATTAAAATTATTATAAATTCTATAATCTTTTTTTGATAAAAATCTAATATCTTTTTTTCTTATATATTCATTTCTAAATAATCTAAATATATTATGAGGTAAAAGAATGTTATATTCATTTTTAGCAACATCTTCATTATTTAAATTAATATTATTATAATTATCAATGTTATTAATTTCTGATTCTTTTAACTGAATTGCATCATTAAAATTAGTATCTTTCATATTATAAAATTTAATTATTTTTGGTAATAATGTTACTTTTTTTTCTTCATAATCTTCACTAATATCTCTATCAAACGCATATTTATATATAAAATATTCATTTTTATTAATGTCTAATTCTGCCTTACGATCTTCTATAAAAAATTCATTTTTTATTTCTTGTGTTTTTAAAAATAAATTTTTAAGTCCTGTCCTTAATGCTATTTTTTTAGATTTACTATCATCCTCCAAAGTAGCAGTATCCTCCTCATCATCTATTATACCCCACTCTTGATCACTATTTTCTTTATCAACATCTTCTAGTTGTACAAAATCACGGTTAATTTTTTGCAATTCCTCTATTTTTATTTTTAACTCTCCCGTATATTTTTCTGTATATTCGTCAAAATTTTTATCCATTGGTTTAGCATCTATTTGATTTATACCTCCTTCTTCTAATTCTTCAGCGCCAATTTTTTTCTTTAACTCTACCTTATCTTTTTCAATTTGTTTACTTAATTTATTTTTTTCATTTTGTTTTTTAGTTATGTAATTCTCTAGTCTTGCTAATTCTGCTTCTTCGTTTTTTAATTTTTCTTTGTTTTGTCCTAAATCTTCTTTTTTAGTTTCTTGCTTTACTTTCATGTCTGCTATCTCTTTTGCGATCTCAATGGTTTTTGCTCGATTCGAACTTATATTTTGACTATTAATTTGTATTGTTAATTCATTTATTTCTCTATTTATTTTTTCTATATTAGCGTTTAAATTACTTATTTTTTGTTTTGTGCCTGTTTTCTCGTTTTTTTTCTCCTCGATTTCTTTATCTTTATCTTTGAGTTTTTGTGTGTTTTTTTTTATACTATTGTTTAACATATTTGCATCTGATATAATGGTTTTTATTTCACTTGTTAATTTAACTTTTTTTTCAGCATTTGTTTTTCTTTTCTGGGATATTTCTGTTTTTTTCTTATTTAAATGATTTATAATTTCATTTAAGGTTACTTCAATATTATCTATATTTTTATTATATTTTTCAATATTATCATTATATTTTTTTTTAGCTGATTCTAAATCTATATCTTCTTTTTTTACTAGTTTTAAGTATTTATTATCTATTTTTTGTATTTCTTCTTTTCTAGTTTCAGCTATTTTATTTTTTTTTAATTCTACATCAGCTAATATAGATGTTACTAGATTTGATTTTTTTGAATTTTCTGTTATCTCTTTTGCCTCTGCATCATCTTGTATTTCTTGTAATATATCGGCTTCATGAGTATTTTTTATACTAGTACAAATACTTTTCCATAATGTTAATATAGTAATTATATATAAATTTACAGATGTTGATTCATGTTTAGAAACATCATCATCATTGGAATTAATTAAATTATCTAATATCATATATATATATAATATATAAAAATAAATTTAAATATTACTTAAATTATTTCGTCTAAAGATAATATTTTAAATATTTTTAATATTATAATGAAGGATCAATATAAAAAATTATATATGAATACTGAAAAAACAATTTATAATATATCAGTTGATTTAATTAGAACTATATGTTCTGAATTAAATAAGGAAACCAAAGCTGACATGCTTATTGAAAAATATTTATTAAAACCTAGCAGTGGTAGTGGTAAAAAAATAAAAGATAAAAATGCCCCTAAGAAAAATAAATCATCATATATGTTTTTTACAGATGATATTAGACCTAAACTTAAAAAAAAATTTCCAAATGATTCTATGGGAGAACTTTCTAAAAGACTTGGTAAATTATGGAAAGATTTGAAAGATAAGGATAAGAATAAATATGAAAAACTAGCATTAAAAGACAAGGAAAGATATCAAAAGGAAATTAAAAAATATAAATCTGGTGGTCAAAATATAAATAACGATGAATTAAGTTATGAAGACAGTTCAATTAGTCCAGATAATAGTTCAGCAATTAATGATTCGAGTACTAACGAATCATCATAAGAATTATATTTTAATTATATAAATATATATAGATACATAATAACAATAATAATAATAATATCATTATGATACATATATTATCTGATGATGTTATAGATATCTTATTGAAAAAATTTCATAAATTTAATTATTTGTTTAATTTATTATATATAAATAAATATTTTAATAAAAAAACTAAAAATATATTAAAATATCATTTTAAAAAAATGCAAAATTATCTAAATATATATAATAATTATAATGTTTATGATACAAATTATATTAACTGTATAAATAATATTTATTTGAATATTTCATTGAATTTATTTAATAATAAAATCTTAAATATAAGAAAACTAAATTGTTTATATTATAATAATATTATATTGTTGGAAATCTCAAATTTAATTAAAGTCTTAGTTTTATTTAATGAATATTATGATTATAATATATGTGTGGATTATTTTAAAATTATTAATTTAAAAGAATTAACACTTTTTATAGAACATGCTAAAAATTATAATAATCATTTTCCATTTATTATTATTTCCTTACAAGATAATTTTAAAATTTTCATTGAATATTCTATTTTTCATAAGAAATATAGATTAAAATTAAAATATAAACATACCGATGTATCTATGTATAAATCTATTGAAGAACAAGAAATTATTAATTTATTTACTTTATCAAAAAAAAATATATTAAAAATTTATTTGTAATTTTAATATTTTATTTTTAATTTTTTTATTTTTAATTTTTTTTATTTTTAATATACGATCTAATAATTAATTTCTGAAAATTCATCGTCACTATTTAATGATACATCAGTAATACTTGATAATTCTTCTAATGAAATATCAGTAAATAATTCACCACCTTCTTGAATATCTGGAGATCCACTATTTAAATCATCTTTATCTTCTTGTATTTCACCACTATCTTTTTGTTGCTCTTGTTGCTCTTGTTGTTCTTTTTGTTCTTCTTGTTGCTCTTCTTGTTGCTCTTTTTGTTCTTCTTGTTGCTCTTCTTGTTGCTCTTGTTGTTCTTCTTGTTGCTCTTGTTGCTCTTGTTGTTCTTCTTGTTTTTGTTTTTTCTTTTTTTTGTCCTTCTTGTCTTTCTTTTCGCTCTTAATTTTATCTTTAAGAATTAGTATTTCATTTGATAATTCAGTTTCTTTTTCATCTAATAATTTACTAATTTCAGAATCCTCTAATAGTTTTGTTTCAATAGATTCTTCATTTAAATTCATAATGTTTATATCTATCTTATAGCACCATATTTTTATAATTAATTCAGCTTGTAAATTACTTTTATCAATATTTTTCATATTTAAATATAATGCCATATCTTCCTTAACTTCTTCACATTTATCTTCAAATTTATATGATTCATCTTCAACAGAATCTGTTTCATTTATCTCTATTGCACTTCCTCCACTTTGTTTATCTTCTTTATCAACATTACTATCAACAACAGTTTCACCTTCAAGATCAACTTCAAGATCAGCATCAGCATCAGCATCATCATCAGCATCACCATCAACATCAGCATCAGCATCAACATCAGCATCCGCATCAGCGTCAGCATCAGCATCGGCATCAGCAACAGCATCACCATCAGCATCATTGTCTTGATCATCTGTTTTTGGTGGAGAATCTATGATATCATCATCATTATCATTCTCTTCTAATTGATCAACTTTTATTTCATTTAATTCTTCTTGTATTTCATCAATATCTTTAATAATTTGTTTATTTTTCTTATTAAGTATTTTAACTATTTTTAAATTTGGTGTACCATTATCTATTGCATTATATAATTCACTAAATGTATTATTTCCATATAATATATAATTATCTATTTTATTAAATGGTTTCAATGAACACTCTACATAAAATAATGCTCTTACTAATTTACATAATAATTCAATATCTTCACTTGGATTAGATTTATCTATTTTTTTCAATTTTGCTGAAATATCTTTATAATGTTCTCTATCTTTTACTAATGTATAATTATTATCTTTTAATAATTGTATATATAAATCATAGTATTTTCTAATAATATGCTTGTAATTATTACGGACATTTTTGTAATCACTTTGACGAATTCTACATGATTTTTCTTCACAAGTACTATCTAAATCATTAACCGCAGATGAAGCAGAAATACCAGTAGGTGTTCCGATTAATGTATCTTCATCATCTTTTAATAAAAGTATTTGTTCTATTATATCTTGACCTAGGGTTTCTTCATCTAATGATGTTGTTTCAGCACTAGCGGTAAAATCGTATTGTTTAGGATATTCTTTTAATCGTTCATTAATATTATCTATAAAAAATGATACATATTTATTTTTCTTATATTTTTCGTATATTAAATAACTACTATCAGAATCAATATATAGTTTTAATAACTCAGATCCTAATTCATTAATAAAATCGCGCTTTGTTTTAACATTATATAATATGACTAAATCGTCATTTTTATTTATTAATGGTATTTTAATATCATCTACAAGAATAGATTTATCTGTAATTTTCTTAATTTTACCAATTAAAATCTTATCAAATGTAATATTATCTTCTAAACATATATAATCATTTACACCATATTTTTCATATTTTTTATCATTACCAATAGATGATACTAATATTTCAATCATTGTTTTTTCCGTTTCTTCATATTCTATTTCATCTTCATCTATCTTACTATCTATATTCATAGACTCATCAAATTCGGGCTCAGATTCATTATCTGAATCAAAGTTTGATTCTGTATCTGTTAATGTTTCTGTATCACTACCACCTAATAAAGCAAAACGAACCTTGCTATATGCATTTTCTATAGCATCTAAATCATTAATTTTATAATCTAATGTTTTTAAATCTGTTTTTTTTATACTAGTATTAATTTCAGATTTGATAAAACACATTTTATTTGCAGAATAATCGCGTGTAATTTTAAATGATACATTATCACCAACTTCTGGTACTTCACCAATTTTTATTAATACATTATGTAATATATATTTCTCATAATCATATAAATTATTATTGTATATTATAAATTTTTGATTATTTCTTACTACTAATAAAGCTTCTCTAGATATTTTATCTACATCATATTTTGTTACTCCATCATTAAAGAATAATGGTTCATTTGTTTTTCCTTCATAATATCCAATATTATTATATGAAAAACAAGACAAGGTTTCATTATTATATGGACATTCAAGTGATATAGATTTAATTAATTCATAAAAAGCATTAATTATAGATTGTTTTTTTCCAGATACAGCAGTAATATATTGATCCGTAGTTAAATTTTTATCTTGTTTTAATTGTGTATCATACAAAAACATATCATTACTTCTAAATTTACATAAATATCTATATACAAAAACATTTCGTTTTGATGGATCTAAATCATCATGTGATTTAAAACGCACCGCACGACCAATAACTTGAGTTTCACGAGTTTGTTGCCAAAATGGTTCTATAATATGAACTTGTCTAATAGCTTTAAATGAAATTCCTTCAGATCCACTTTTAGTAATAAATACAATTCTTAATAATTCACCATTTAAATTTTCAACACAATTATATAATAATTTAGCTAGATAATTTACTCGAGTTGACGCTGCATTAGAAGTTTTCCATAAATAAAATACCTTATTTCTAAATCCAGATTCTT
Organism: Flavobacteriales bacterium; assembly: GCA_002693745.1. GTDB lineage: Bacteria > Bacteroidota > Bacteroidia > Flavobacteriales > BACL11 > BACL11. The sequence continues at coordinate 1,927 of NZRJ01000005.1, read as the reverse complement.
CTACAATTTCTCTATATCTACCAATTACAATTCGTGTTAAATCGGCTTCAAAATTAGCCTCATTAAATTGTTCTTTATAATTATCATCATAGGCACCATCAGAATCTTTTAGATCTTGTAATATTGGTTCAATTAATTCATCAAAATTTATAAAACCTAAATCACTTATTGATAATAATTCTGCTATAAATGCTACACCACCACTTGTAATTTCTCTAAAATCAGAATAAATTAATACTTTTCCGTTTGGGAAATATTTACCATCTACTAAATATGGTTTATCAGTACTTTGTAATAATGAATCTATTAAATAACCAAACTTACATGAATATTTACTTATATTTTCTAATATGTTTTTCTTTTTAGCTATATCAGATATATCATCTTCTATATTTTCATAAAATGTTCTTATAAATTTTTTCACTATTTGTGTTTTTATATCATCTTTATTATTTGAATCCTTATTTTCTTCATTTTCATCATCTTCGTCCATTTGAACTTCCATTTCTTCTTCATCATCATCATATTTTTCCTTATCTGGTAAATAAATATTACATATTTGTCTACTTTTTGATCGTAAGTTGGCTAAATTTTCATCATCGTCTCCCTTGCGCCTCATACGCGATAATGCTAATTCTCTTTTTCTTACATTTGAATATTCTAACTCTTGATATTCACCCATTTTTATTGTAAGTGTTTGTTCAATCGTTTTTATAGGCATTTTACCTTTTAAATAAGACACTTTACCGGCTAATAATGATTTTAACATATTTTCATTTTTAATTGCTCTATAAATATTAGATTGGTATTCAGAATCATAACCTCCTTCTAAATAAGTATTATTAAATATTTCTATATTTTCGGGCATTATTTTTGATTCTAAATAATTTTTTCTAATTTTTACAAAAGTAAATATTATTTCCTTTCCTTTTAATATATTATGAATAGCATTTTTAATTTCTTGCAATTTATTATTTATTAAGTTTTTATCACCAGTTTCCATACTTTTTTCTACACTATAATTAATTTCATATTCTTGAGTATTTACAAAATAGTCGGGATTTAGTATAAAACTTAAGTGTAATTTTGTATTATCTACTTTTAAATTTATATAATTTATAAATTTGATTTTGTCCTTTAAACTTTTTTCTATTTCATCTAAATTTTCATTTAAATTTGAAGAACCTACAATATATTCATAAGTATATATTATATTATTACCATTCAAAATATTTGATAAGAATGATAATTCATATACATTATTTACTATCGGTGTACCACTTAATAATATAATTTTACAATTTACCGCATTTTTTAAATCTCTGTATATATCCATTTTAATTTGTTGAATTTCTGTTGGTTTTTTTACTTTTCTATATATATTTGTTAATGTTACTATAAAGTTATGCACCTCATCAAATATTATTATTTTATTATCAAATGGATTATTTGTTTCTATTATTGAAACCTTATCTTTTATTATATCACAAGTATATTTCTTATTATCTTGATCGGATAATACTTCTACAACAGATGGTTCATATCTATTTCTCTTATATATACCATTACTTAAATTTACTACAACACCATTCATAATTTTATTATCTTGCATAAATTTTACACGAGAACCGACAAAAACTTGAGTCACCAGTTTTTTCTGTGTTTTTCCATTTTTATATATTTTTTTTATATCAGTACTGTTATAATTTATAAAAGTATAATTACGATAAATAAATGTCTTATCAGCGTAACTAGGATTACCACAAAATACCAATTCATCTAACCATGTTTGTCTTAATGTTGCCGGTAAAAAAACCAACACATGTTTTTTTATTTCTGGAAAATTTATTCGTTCACTTGTTATTAAACTAGCACATGTTTTACCAGTTCCTAATCCATGATATAATAATATACCTCTATATGGCGA
>NZRJ01000004.1 GCA_002693745.1 Flavobacteriales bacterium | reverse complement strand
TTTTATCATCAATTAAAATGCTCACAAAATAAATTCCTTCATTAAGAAAGGAAATATCAATGACATGTTGTTTCACTTGTTGAGCAAAATCATTTTTTAATAGTATCCTGCCACTTATATCTGAAATAGTTAGAGACGAGATAAGTTTATCTGCTTCAATTGTGACCACATTTCTTGCAGGTTGTGGATATATTTTAATATTACTTCTTAAATCCAAAAAATTACTGCTTAAAGGGCTCAAAGGAACAGATGAAAGATGAAAATCATCTAAATAATACGTATCCCAGTTAACCACAGATTGATCTAAAAATAAAACAAAGCGCTCTATATTTTGTGTTGAAACGCTACTAAGATCAACAGTAAATTGCTGCCATTGATTGTTTGAGGATAAAACCGAGTTATATGCTAATATCTCATTACTATTTCCATCTTGAAAAGAAAGATAAATAGGTCTTGGAGGGCCAAATAACTTAAAGTTAAAATACTTATTTGTTGTTAAATCCAAAGCCCCCTCAGAAAAATATGCAATAAATACATCTTCACCACCTTGATCTGGATTTCTAGTATATTCTCCAGAATATTTACTATTATTTATAGTTGTTTGATCAGGGTTGTATGCTTGATTTAACCACCCGCTAACGTAGTCAAAAGAAGAACAGGGTGTATTTGAGGGACATATTCCTAAATTCCAAGCACAATCCCAGTTAGCAAAATTTACTAATGGATCTACACTAATTACATCGCATTGATTATTAAATTCAGGCCCATATATATTATCAAAATAGTATGTGTCATTTGTGTTATTACCAATATCAAATAATAGAATTAATGAGGTAACATTTTGATCAGGAACTGTATTGTCAGGTCTAGAATCAAAAATAAAATCGATAGTTTCCCATTCATTAGCAACAGTTGTAGTAGCAGTGTATATACTATGTCTTCCAGCTGGATAATTTGTTGCACCTGCAATTGAAGAATCTTCTAATGTAATCTGTAAAGGAATACCAACAGCAGGACTAAATACATCTACAGTCATTTTTTTTGTACCATTTAAATAATTTGTTAAATCAGAAAAAGGACCATTTGCTACAATTACAATAACATCATATGTTTCTCCAGGATTTCTTACATATTGAGCACAAAGCGTAGAATTATTAACCAAACTTGTAGGTGTTGGATTTTCAAACCTTGTAGTCATTCCACCATGTACAAAATCATAATATCCAATACGAGTATCTTCAAAATTATCCCATAATATTTGAGAAAAAATATTGAACGGAAAGAATAAAATTAGTATTAAGTATTTATATTTCATGACTTTTAGTTTTTAGTTAGTTAATTAGTTTTATATTATCTATTTTTAATTTTGAATCCTCTGCAAATGAAAAAATAATGCTTTTAATTTTCTTTAAATCAATCTTTGAAGAACGAATAGGAAATTTTTTCATAGGTATTTTAACATTATTCCAATCTGAATAATCTGATTTTTGAACATATTCTGAAAAATCAACACCCATTTTTTTTCCATTGTAATCTTCAAAACTAACAGTTGCATTTGATAAATTGTTAATTTTCAAATCAAATACTAAATAAATATCATAAATACTAGATGATAAGTCTGTATAAAGCCATTGATTCCAGCTAATAGCAAAATCTTTCCAATCACATTCTTCTGAAATCACTACATCAATATAATTTCCATTAGAATATTTTATATCATTTTTGATACTAAAATTATCGCAATAAATATTATTCAAACCCCAAACCGATTTTTGATCATCAATAAAAATATTAACAGGCATAATTGTATCATAAACTGTTAAATTTGAAGAGAATTTCTTAAAATCATGTTTATATTCTACAATTTTAATATCATCTATATAAATATCTATTTTGCCATAGCATTGTAACAAAAGCTGTTTTATATTCGTTAAATCAATATTATCTTTATTATAAGAAAATGTCTGTAAAGGAATCGTAACCTTGGTCCATTTATCAGAGACAACACCACCTTCAATTCCTAAATAACTTGCAGTTGCATAACACTGATTTTCTGTATAATCTTCTAAAATAAAAACGATAGGAATACTGGAAATAGATTCATTATCTACTCGTGCCATAAATTCTATAGCCGCGCTCTGCATAACTACTGATAAATCTTTTCCCTGCCAAGCATCCCAACCAATACCCATACCAATCCAATTACAAGAAGCAGGGTACTCAGTTTTAATATGTAATGAGTTTTTAACTACCTCTTTTTTATCCTTAACTTTTACGAGTGGTAGATCAACTTTATAATCGAAATCCTCTTGTAATAATTTACTATTGTTAGTCTTTTTGTACTTAGTATAATCAATACTGGCATCCAAAGCAGAAAAAGTAAATGGATTACATTCATTATCAGAGTTCCCCCATATCTCATCAGACCCCCCACTACTGAATATATCTATAGATGTGAATCCATTTAAACCCTCAGTTGATATAATTTCAGTCTGATATAAATTAACCTCTTGCATACTTACACATGAACTTAATATAAAAAATATAAAAAATAATTTTTTCATTTATTAATTAAGAATTGGACCACCAATACTCCAAATTAAAAAATCAACATCAGCTTTTGCAAAGCCAGAATTAGGGTTAGCTAAAAGTAATGTTCTTACATTATGTATTTTATTTGGATTTCTTATTCCATCTCCAGCATTATTAGTAGCAGCTACTAAATTTTCAACATCATTATAATTAATTGATACCATTTTCCAACCCTTCCAATTAACATCAAACTCAAAATCATATCTATCTTCAGTATTAGCATCATAATAGCCATCATTATTTTCATCTTCATAAAACTCAAGTTTAAATAATGAATTAGGCACTCCATCTACTTCGGAAATAGTGCTATCTCCTTTAATCATAATATTAAAATACACTTGACTAGGGTCGTTAACCAATATGTTTTGATTTAACCAAAAATTAGAATAATAATCTATGTAACCTATCAACCAATCCCAATCACAAGTCCCAAATTGTTGTAAATATTTAGTACCCTCACCAGAAGAACCTATAGTTAAAGACTTAGTACAACCTGCTTGAAAAAATCCAGTAAAATTTGGATTAAAACCAGCTTCAAAATCAGTAATCAAAACTGTATTTTCATTAACATAATTTTTTGGTGTGAAAATATATAACTCTGATTCAATTAACGTATCATGTGTTTCAAAAGAAAGTTCTACACTACAATTTTCAGAACCAAAAAATGGCAATTCTGTTGAGCTGCCATCCCATGAGGAATTAATTGAATTAATCACATTAGATTTTCCTGAAATAATTTTTATTGAACCAGAATTTAATCCCTGTATTCTAATTTTCCAATCTACTATTTTTGAAAAAGAGGCCGTAAAATGAAGACTCTCACCATTTTCAAAATTGACACTATCTCCAACAATCTTTAGATCCTCTAGAATATTAAGATCTCCATATAAATCGTTAAGAAATGGTCCTTCAATGTCAGTTTTTTCACAAGAAAAAACAACAAATAAACACGCAAAAAGAAAGATTTTATTTTTTTTCATAATTATAAATTCATATTAAACATAAAGACTAATCTTTTCATTGAAAATTCATCTTTTACATTATCTACATCTAAAACATTAAAATGATTGAATTGCAAAGTAATATAAGTATCTTTTTCAAAATAATATTGTAAACCAGCAATTACAATTTTTTCTTCATTAGCATAAGTAACTTTATCATAATCTATAATTTCATCATATTTATTTCTTTCAATCAAATATTCGTTTCCTTTTGAGGAAAACATTTTAGCACCACAAATTAGATTAAGATTTTCAATAATTCCAATTGAGACCCCACCACTTAAAAGATGATTATTTAAACTAATTTTTTCTATAGCTGATCCAGCTCTTTTTACATTCTCTGAATTAAAACTTGTTTCTATAATTATAGGTCTATTCAAATCAAATATTTTATTTAAAAATAACTTAGAATAAATTACTCCATTCAAAAAATCTCTTTTTTCTCTTGTACCTTGACCACTAATTTCTGTAAAGTATTTAGCATCTAGATTTAATTTAAGAAAATAAGTAACATTTATATCTTCAATATTAATTTCTGCGCCAATCCTATTAGGAGTAGCATCTCCATAAGGCATTGTTGCACTATACATTGGATTATAGTTCATTAACGAAGTTGAAAGTTTTTGATTATAAATATTAGGGTCAGAAACAATATCTAATAAACTAATCTTTCTTTGAGTAAAATTATTATTATAGAAAGGGTATGATGTCGGCGTTAAAGAATAATGTATTCTTCTTGATTGTGAGCCTATACTTCTAAAATCAGTATCAACATACCTAAAAGATAAACTTACATTTGAACTCTTAATTTTAGATTTAAACGAACTACTAAAAAAGCTTCCATTAGTCTCAGGAGCAAATTCATCGCCTCGCCATCCTCTTTGCGACAATCCACCTTCAAAAATTAAACTATATGGATACTTTTCGTATATTTTATCAGAGTAAATAATTTTAGCAGTAATTACTGGGTTATAGTATGCAACATTAGTGTTAGATGAAGACATAACTTCAAATGTATTTATGTAATGTGATCCGATCTTAAAGTTTTTATTTAATCTGATAAAAGTTGTTCCCCCTATCATAAGTAATTCAGGATCACCTAACCACTGTGAACCTCTAACTCTAGAAGAGAATATATCTAAATCAATTTGTTCTATGAATTTGTACATGTTATAAGAGAAATTAGTTTGAATACCTTGAAGTCTCCAATAATTTTTTATGTAGTAGTTTTCATAATTAATATATTCTCTATAAAAATTAAAAACAGACGGTTCATATTTGGCAAGTTCCTGTGAGTAATTATAAAGTGTATATTTTGATTGATTTAAGAACAAATCTCCTACACTAAATCTAATTTTATTTTTAATAACACCAGTGGCAGATAAAGATCTTAAGGCTACCGTATTTCTATTACCCCACATTCCCCCAAAATCATTCTGAAGCCGTATTGAGGAGTTTATTTCAATATCTTTAACTGGAGTAAAATGTATACCTAAATCAATTTTTGAAAAACCTTGACCCGTACTTCTTGATGACACTGTATCAGTTTGATCTAAATTACTTCCGGCTAAAACATTTCTATCGTACATGACTCTTGCATTTCCATCATACCAAACCTTAGATTTTATTTGAGCCTGAATTGACGTAGCAATAAAAAGCAAAAAAAATGTTAAAAAACTTAAAAATTGATTTTTCATTAGAAATTGATTTTTAATTCAAAAGTAGATTCTGAACCCTTAATATTTGTTGCGCTAAAATTTTCATCAAAAAAATGAAAATATGAATGTCTTAAAAAAAGATAAGCCCCATCATTAAGTTTGATATCTATTCCAGCTCCAATAATTTTTCCATATTGATTTCTAGATTTAAAAGAAGGCTCATAATTTTCAGTAACTCCCCAAGAATTGTCATTTGGATATGGATCTTTATCATCAAAATCAGTAAATTCATTACATATTACTCTCTCTGTTGCATGCTTGAATACAAGATTAGTTGATTTTGAAATCTCATAACACACATCAATCTGGTGATTAAAACTTCTAATAAAAGCAGAAGAATTTATAACTGGAAAAAAACTTAAAAAATCTTGAGCAGTATTATAATTAGTTAAAGAGAATAAATAAAGATTTTTATCAAACACGTTAATTTTATATTTTAAATGAAAATCAGATGAACAGTAAAACTTATCAAATAAGGGTAAGCCATTTGGATCTATTAAACCAGTTGCAACTAGACTATCATTTGAATAAATACTATCTTGAATATTCACGTTTTCAAAAACACCTCGATAATATGAGTTAAATTGAGAATAAGGACCGTAACCAGAACTAAAATAAGATATTCGTGAAAGCATTAGCCCAGTTGTATTATGACTATATGAAAAATTTGAATTTATTCTTTCTAATTCATAGTAAAAACCAGTACCAAGTGAAACGACTAAATCTCCTAATTTAAATTCAGTATTTAAACTATATCCCTCTCTGTTATTAGCTAAATAACCTAAATTATTTACAGGCCCTCCAAAAGAACTTAAAACTGTTGCATCTGTACCTTCTTCAATCACTGTTGTATTTACTAAATCCAAAACTGTTGTATTTTGAAAAGAAGAGTTTACATTTACAGCTTCTGGAGCAATTCGAGAATATTGAATTTTAAAAGGAATACCTAAATACTCTTTTGGTATATCAAAATTAAATAAGATTATCTCCCCTATACTTTTATCTATTAAGTGAGATTCATATGTTCCTAATCCAAATTCTCCAGAAAATCTTAAATTTTGAAGTTTAAAATCAAATTCTGATGAGTAAATAGAAAATGTTCTGTAATTATATCTTACTGAATCAGTAGCAGTAAATGACGTAAAATAATTTAATGCAAAACTTGAATTAGCAAAGCTATTATTTACCCTAATTCCTGCAGCATAATCATCTTTCCCATATGATATTATCTCACCTATATTATTTTGTGTTTTACCAAGTATAGATTGAAAGGATAATTCAGAATTATACAAACCTCGCATGGAAGATCCGGTAAAGGTAATACCTTGAAAAGCAATATTTCCAAAACGTAAATCTTGAGAAATAGATCCTTTTTTGTAATAGCTGCTATATCTATCCGAAACTTCTCTAGTTAATGGATCGTATGGAGCTCTTTCAAAAAGACTATATCTTAAATATCCTTCCTCTGCCCAAGCTGTTAACTTGCTCTGTCTGTACCATCTAATTCCACCAGCTTGTAATGAAAAATTACCTACTGAAGTATTTAAAGTTGAATACAAATTTGATCCTAGATACAAAGAAAGCAGATTATTATCAAAATCTCCATTAAAAGGACTATTCATAAGTAAATCAGTTCCAAATGTCAATTTTTTTTTTGTTTTTCCTGAAATTGATAACATAAGCATGGGTTCTCTGTAACCGGTCCCAATACTAATTGTAGTTGGTTGAGGGTATTCTCCAGAGTAATAATTGTCGATATCTAAAGCATAGATATCTTGAAAATTTCTAACATATCCAAGATATCTAAAATATCCAGACATTCTTAAACTTGATATTGGATCTTTAACAGATGGCTGATTACTTTGAAAAGTACTATCAATATAATTTTGAGAAAAAGAAAAATATGGGAATATTAAAAATATAAACATAATAATATTATTAATATAATTAAAACTCATTAATTCTTAAAATTAAACTCTTGGTTAAATTTATCAATCATTATACTAAACTTCCCTTCTTCAACAATCCATTCATTCTCAATACCATAAAATTTTAAATCCTCAGCACTAATAATAAAATTAACTGTTTTCTTTTGACCAGCAGGTATATCAACCTTTGCAAATCGTTTTAATCTTTTTAATGGCGGTGAAATTGTAGCAAAATGGTCTCTAATATAAAGCTGAACAACCTCCTTTCCTCTTAATTTTCCATTATTTTTAACATCAATAGAAACAGATAAATTTTCACCATAAGAAATACTTTTTTTACTCAGTTTTAAGTTTGAATACTCAAAAGATGAATAGCTCAAGCCAAAACCAAAATCCCACTGAGGATCATAAAAATCATTTTTCCAAGTGTTTGCATTAATAAGCTCAGATTGTTTATGGTCATAATGCATCTTTACTCCATTATATTTTGGATAAGTAAATGGCAGTTTACCTGAAGGATTAACACTTCCATTAACAACATTAGCAATTGAAACGCCTCCTTGATCTCCGGGCAAATAAGCAAGAATAATTCCATCAGCTAAAGGCTCTATTTCTCTAATTATTTTTGGTCTTCCTTGTACTAAAACTAATACAATAGGGATTCCTTCATTAGAAAGTGACTCCACAATTAGCTTCTGCTCTTTAGGCATATCTAATGTGTATATATCACCAGGTCGTTCAGTTGAAGGCAGCTCTCCCAAACAAACAATAGCTACATCATGAGATTTTGCTTGTGCTACAGCTTCAATTAAGTCAGCTGATTGAACATCCTTTTCATCTCCATTTTCCATTATCATTTTTGATCCTTCAAAAAAAGTAACATTAGGATAATTTAACTCAATAGCATCTTTAATTGTTGGGAAATTATTATTGTATTTATCATCAACTCCTTGCCAAGTATGTGTCCAAGCTCCATTTAAAACATTTAAACTATTTGCTGTAGGACCAATTAAAAGAATAGATTTATCATTTGAAATAGGTAAAATATTTTTATTGTTTTTTAATAGCGTAATCGATTCAGAGGCTGCTTCATAAGCTGCATTTCTATGCTTATCTGATGCAAAATCCTTATATTCTTTTTTGAAATCATAGGTTGAATAAATACTTAATAGCCCTAGTTGATTTTTAACTCTTAAAATTCTTCTTACTGCATCATCTAATCTTTCCATACTCACTCTTCCTTCATTTACTAACTCAATAAGTAATTTACAATAAGTTTTGTACTCTGGGTTGTTAGGAACCATACTCATATCAACTCCAGCATTAATTGCTGTCGCTATTGCATCTTTTATCGTTGAATCAGTTTGAGCGACCTTGTAAAGATTAATAAAATCTTCCCAATCAGAAAGTGCAAAACCTTTAAAGTCCCATCTTTCTTTTAAAACCTCAGTTAACAAATATCTATTTGCGTGTCCAGGAATACCGTTAACTTCTCCACTATTCACCATAACAGTTAAAGCACCTTGTTTAATAGCATGGTAGAAAGCAGGAAGATGATATTCTTCCATATTTCTTTGAGGTATTAATGCAGGTGTTCTATCTCTACCACTTTCAGGGACACTATAACCAACATAGTGTTTTAAGCAAGCTGCAACATGATAATTATCAATTATACTTCCACCTTGATAACCATCTACAATAGATTTTCCCATTTCAGAAGCAAGATATACGTCTTCGCCCAAAGTTTCAAAAAAACGAGACCATATTGGATTTCTTCCTAAATCAAGTACGGGAGAAAAATTCCAAGGAATTCCAGAAGCCCTAGTTTCATATGCTGTAATTTCAGCCATAACTTTTGCATGATTTAAATCCCATGTAGCGGCAAGTCCAATCTCTTGTGGAAATAAAGTACTATTTTGAATATAAGTTGCACCATGTATTGCATCAACGCCATAAAGAATAGGGATCTGATGTGTTGTAAGTTTTGAATATTCTTGAATTTTATTAATAACCTGGTGCCACTTGTCTAAAGAAAAAGTATGATTTGAAACATTTAAAAATGAACCAACTTTAAAGTCTTTTACAGCTATTTTCAGCTTTTGATTATCAATTTGATGAGGTTCGACCAATTTATTATCTTTATCTTTTTTTAAAATAGATTCTAACGTAATCTGACAAGTTTGACCAACTTTTTCTTCGACTGACATTTTATCTAAAATCTTAGAAATCATAACTTCATCCTCTAAGTTAAGTTGATCTGTATTGAAATTTTGCGCATTAGTTTCTTGAAGTAAAAAACTGTTTAACAACGCAACTAAAAAAAGTAATCTTATAGTTTTCATTTAATTATTTTTAATAATACTTTGTGTTTTTTGTGCGAAAAATATAATGTATAAAAAACAAATTACAGTAATCCAATATGATTCATGTATTCCATATATATCTGCTAGTTTACCTTGAATTAAAGTTATAATAGCACCTCCGAGAATCATCATGACTAAGAATGATGAACCCTGAGAAGTATATTTTCCTAACTTATTTAAACTTAAAGCAAAAATAGATGGCCACATTATAGAACAAAAAAGACCTCCACTTAAAAAAGCATATATAGCTATCTTACCAGATGTAAACAAACCAATCAACATGGCTAACATACCTAAAAATCCGAAAATTTTTAATGTAGCTGCAGGTTTATCTTTTCCAATAAAAAATCCTAAAATTTGAATTGCTACGCATAAAGCAAACGCATAAAAATATTTCACCTCAAAACCAGATACAGAAATTAAAGATAATACTAGTAAAAATGCTATATAAGGGACAATTATGTAAAGCCACTTTTTTAATTTATTAGAGGGATTAAAAACTGTAATAGCACCCGTCCATCTTCCAATCATTAAACCACCCCAATAAATAGTGATATAGGGTGCAACTTGTGATTCATCTAATCCACCGAAAGCAGGAGTAGTCAATAAATCAGATAAGTTAGCCTGAATTGTCACTTCAACTCCTACATATGTGAAAATTGCTAACATTCCTAGAACTAACTGAGGATACTTCATTGCTCCCCATCCATCTGGTTTTTTTTGTGCAAGAAAATTAGAAAAAACTAATCCAAAGACTATAACAAAAAGTGCAAGTAAATTAAGTTGTAAAATTAATAAATTAGAAGATTCACTTAATGTTTCACCAGATTCTAAGCCTATATATTGATAAAATATAAAATAAAAAATAACACCTAAAATAGTAGTTATAGAGATTAAACTTGTCATAGCTTTAGAAGCACCAAGGAAGCTTGAATCTTCTTTACCTTCTGGCAAACTCTTTGAAAAATAAAACAAACATGCAGCAAGTATGAAAAGTATACCAACTCCAACATAAACAAATTGAGCTGCTGTTAGAGAGATGCTTTCAATAGAAATATCACTTTTTTTTGCTGTTCCAAATAAAGCTAAAGCTACAATAATTGGTCCGATAGCTGTTCCGAAAGAATTTATCCCCCCTGCAAAATTCAATCTTTTATCACCTGTTGATTCATCACCTAAAGAAATAGCAAATGGTTGGGCAGCTGTTTGCTGCAATGAGAAACCCAGCCCAACTATAAAAAGTGCAGCAAGAATATATAAAAAGGCAGATGTATCACCAGGTGAAGCACCATTAATAGCGGAAACCATTATAACTGAACCAATAGCAGAAACTATTAAACCATAAACTATAGTTGATTTAAACCCCCAATAATTTAAAATATTTTTATTTACTAAACTTGAGTAAATAAATACAAATACAGCTCCAATGTAATAAGCACCATAAAAAGCAAATTCTATTAACTGACTTTGGAATTGATCAAGACTAAAATATTTTTTACAAAATGGTATTAAAATACCATTTCCCGCTGCTATAAATCCCCAGAAAAAAAATACTGTTACTAGTGTGTAAAGTGCCTGATTGTGATTATTCTGTTTCATAATTTTTTTAATTAATATTTAATGATTTTTTGATGAATTTTATAACCCTCAACATGTAATGCTTCTATAATGTATAGTCCTTGATTTAGATTAGACAAAGATATATTTCCCGATTTTTTTTCAGATAGCAATATCCTCCCATTCAAATCTAAAATTTTAATATTAGCAATTTTAAATGTATTATAAGTCAATAAATTCTTACTGATAACTAAAACATCAGATACATTTTTATTCTCTATTGATGTACTACTAATATCTTTATATACTCTAACATAATCTATTTGAATATTATTTGGAAAAACAGTGTTTGAGTTTGGCCCCGATTGAGTTATAGCTAAATTTATCATAATATACCAATCATTAGAATTAAATGGCCACTGATGCGGCTGAGGAATTGAAAAATAGCTTTGCGGCGTAATTTGAAACATTTCAACATCATTAACATACCAACTTATAGTATCTTCCTTCCAAATAATTGCATATTTGTGAAAATCATCTGCAAAGGAACCATTAGAGCTATACGCTCCAAAACTTTGATAAAAATGTGTTGATTGAGAATATGGGCATGATCCAATATGCGCTGCTCCAGTTGTGTTATTAGTTAAATAATCATTTCCCCATTGTTCCATAATATCTATCTCTCCATCGCATGGCCAACTACCATCACTAGGTAGCATCCAAAATGCTGGCCAAAAACCTGTTCCATCTATTGTTTTAATTCTAGCTTCCACTTTACCATATCGAAAATCAAATAACCCTTTAGTAGAAATCTTAGAAGAAGAATAATATGATACATTATTCCAAGAATCAATTAAACCATTAGGTTCTTCTTTGACTTCAATTGTTGCGACACCATTACTAACAAATGTGTTTTGTGATTGATAATATTGTAACTCACCATTACCCCATCCCCACATGCCAAATTGTGATCCTGTGCCAAAATCATGTTTCCATTTTGAACTATCTAAAGTATTACCATCAAAATCATCGCTCCATACAAGTTGCCAATTTTGAGAAAATATAAAATTAACATTAAAAATAAAAAGAAAGAATAAAATAATTTTACGCATTTATTTAGCTTTTAAAATCTTATAATGTAATACTTGATTTCCTGAGTTTATCTCAATTAAGAAAATATTAGATGAGTAATTTGATAAACTGAAATTTGTTAAAAATTTTGGGTTTTCTTTTTCAAGAATAACTTCGCCAATAACATTATAAACTTTTATTTTATCAATATCTTCTGTAGATTCTATTGTTACAAAATCATTCACTGGATTAGGATATATTAAAACTTGATCAGATAATAATGTGTATTCTGTATTATTTAAATTACAATTTAAAATACACACAAGTGAATCCGAAAATTGTCCTGAACCAGTACCAGGATCATAACATCCGTCCGCAACACAATCCCAAGATGGTATTATATCAATATTACAAGAGTCACATTCATTCCAACAAACAATATCTAATACAGTATCAGAATATACGTGTAAGTACCTATTTACAAATACAGCTCCTAAAGAATCAATAGTAGTTTTTACGCAAAATAAAGTACTATCTAAATTTTCTTGAATACTCCAATTATCTGCTGAAAATTTAAACTCTTGTAAGGAAGTATCAACTAATGTAGTAAACTCCCATATATTATCTCCGTCAATATCATTCATTTGCCAACAGTTTCCACACCAATTATTAAACTCTCCATTAATCTCAGGGATGGTAAAATTTGTAGCATTGTTCATGTCAAGTCTAAAAGTCACATTATATGCTGATTGAGGAGCATAACAGTCAACACAACTACCCCAACATACTGGATCTAAAACTGTATCTTTAGTTACATGTAAATATCTATTAGTAAAACCAAAAGCTGTGTAAGTACACAAATCACCTGAAAATAATGTTTCTTGTATATTCCAGTTATCAGCTGAAAATTTATACTCATATCCTGGAGCACCAATAACAGGTCCAATTCCTTCTAAAATAGGTATTGTGATTTCCCATATTGAATCATTATTTAAATCTGTCATCTGAGCACAATTACCACACCATGAATTAAAAACACCATTAACTTCAGGTGTAGTATAATTTATAGTTGTTTGTCCTCTTAAATCTAACTGAAAAGTAACATTGTACTCATACAAGCATAAAGAGCTATCATTACAATTTGCTAATGAATCATAATTATAAGCTAACGAATCCAAACACCCAAACAAGTTATAACAAGAGCTATCATCTACATTTGCAAAAACATTATAATTACATGCTAATGAATCCGTACAACCATAAAGAGATGCAATACAAGAGCTATCATCACATTCTGCTAAAGGATTAAAATTTAAAGCAGTGGTATCTGTACAACCAAAAACTAATAAACATGAACCATCATCAAAATTACACATAGGATCATAGTTGCAAGCCAAAGAGTCTAAACATCCATAAATATATGCTATACAAGAGCTGTCATCAGTATTTGCAAGAGGATTATAATTAAATGCTGTTGAATCTAAACATCCAAAAATAAAAGGTATACAGGAGTCATCATCACATAATGCTAAAGGGTTATAATTAAATGCTGTTGAATCTGTACAACCA
>NZRJ01000003.1 GCA_002693745.1 Flavobacteriales bacterium | reverse complement strand
CATTAATCTTATTATTTTGATTATTTTGATTATTTTGATTATTTTGATTATTTTCATAATGATAATCAGTAATTATTTTTTGTAATAGGATTTTTTTATCTTTATTGTCTAATTTAGTAGTAGTAGTTTTTTGTAATTTACTATTATTATTATTATGTTTCTTATAAAATTTAAATAATTTATTAAGATCTTTTTTATAAATTAAGTCATTATGTAAAATATGTTTAGATAAGACCATATCAATTATTTTTCTAAGACCAGCAACTAAACATCCATTAGAACATTCTAAATTATCTGTTTTAAAGTTCTGTTTTATATAATTAATATTTTCGTATGTAATATATGGAAAATGTTTTTTACCATAATCCTTGCATACACTACCTTCATAGAATTTTCTAACACTTAATTTATAAGAACTCCATCCATTAAAATTATTTTTTTGTAAATATAATTGAAAATTATACAATAAATATTCATTAAAATTTTCAAATTCTAATTGTAAATTATAACCACTTCTACTATAAGGACTATGTATTGATACACATCTACAATCTTGATGTCCTAAATAATTATGTTTATGAATAGTATTACAAAAAGAGCAATGAAATTTATATATAATATGTTTACTTTTCAATAGTGTACATTTTATATTTGGAGTATCTTCATATATAAAATATTTTTTGATAAATTTTTTTTTACCAACTTCAAATTTTACAGTTCGTGTTATATAATCATAATCATAACTAGTAAATTTAACTATATAATCATTATCTTTTGTTGTAATGTTAGTAATAATATATTTTAATATTCTAGATTTATATTTTAATAAAACTATATCAGTTATATTAAATGTAACACCATTATAAGTAAAATGTTGCATTCCATAATATAGTATAAATATGAAATCAATTTTTAAATTGAAATGATTTTTTTCTAATTTAATAATATGAATATACCTAAATCAGAAGTAATAAAAAAACCATTAAATTATATAGTATATGATAGAAGACATTTAAACGATATAATTAGTTGTCCTATTTGTTTAGAAATATATAAACATCCACGAAATTTAAAATGTGGTCATAGTTATTGTACAACATGTTTACACACGATTAGTTTTAATAATGAGATAACATGCCCTTTATGTAGAGATATTACTAAGTTTAATGAAAATAATTTATTAATAAATCTACCTTTAAATACAACATTAGTATCAATAATAGATGAAACTGAAAATAATGAAATTAAAAACAATGAAAAAAATAATGAAATTAAAGATAATTCACACTTACAATTAAAAAGGTCAAAAAGTGTAGATTCATTTATAAAATATAGAAGATATAATACTAATAAAAAAAGATTAATATTTAATAATAATATAGATAGTAATATAAATGATAGCATACAACATAATATAAATAATAATATATTAAATGATAGAACAGATGATTATATTACTGATTGTAATCGTGAATGTTGTAGTTTTCAATAATTTATATTTATTTAAATTTTTTTTTTATATATTTATATATTATAATATATGAAGTTATTAACTTATAATGTAAATAATATACAATTCATATTATTTGAAGATCTTGTTATAAAAATAAATAAAAATACATATAATATTTATGTTGACAATAATCTAATATATTCATATAATAAGTCATATTTTTTAAAATTCATAAAAAATAATTATAATCAATATTATCAAAAAATACATAAAATATTATATTCTGATTTTAAAGGTGGTTCTGCTATTGTAGAAACACCATCAGAAAACATAACTATGACTAATACTTCTACAAAGGATACATCAAAAGAAAACAAAGAAGAAAATAAAGAAGAAAATAAAGAAGAAGAAAATAAAGAAGAAGAAAATAAAGAAGAAGAAACCACAGATGATGTAAGTCAAAAAATAAATACCATGATAAATTTGTATACACCAAGTGAAGATAAAGAAGATAAAAATATTAATAGTTATTACATATTTATCTTACAATTAATTATTATATTAAGTAATATAATTCCCGAAGATATAGATAGTGATGATTATATTAGTAAAATTTATGATGATATAAAAAAACAAATTGGAGACTTAGTTTTTACAGAACACTATTTATTTAACAAAATACATAAAAAAATTATTGAAAATAGTAGTGATATATGCTCTATAAAAGATGCTGCTTTAAAAGAATTAGAAAAAATAATACCAAAAAAAAATAATGTTAAATATAAAAATATAGATAAAATAGTAAAACTTGGCATAGAATTAGAAAAAAATAAGGAATCTTCTGATATGAAAGAAAAATCTGAATTATTAGATAAAACATTAAAAAATCTTATTGATAATGTAGAAATAAATACTATTGAAGATATTCAAAAATTAATTAGTATAAAATATTCAAAATGTACGGATATTGATATTACACGATGTATGAGTGGAAATAAACCAACAAGTGATATTATATGTGAATTAGTAAGATATAGAGATATAAAAAAATTACCAAATAATTTCTTAGATAATGTTGAATATAAAAAAAATTTACATACTCAAGAAGCTGGTAAATGGTGGGGTTCAGTAGAAAAAAGTGTTGAAATAAACTCAATTATAAAAAACATAACCAGTAAATTATATATACAAGCTAAAAATTTAAAACTGAATCTTTCGGAATATTTTATAAATCATATTATTTATACTGTAAGAACTAAATTAGAAAAGTCATTAGCATTATTTGCATTTGATAAAGCATATTCTGAAGATTATTTAAATAATCAAATAAAACAAATTAATGAATATATAGTACAATTAAATAATATTATTTCTACTACAAAAGATAATATTTCATATAAAAATATGGCAAATATGGATTTAGTAGAAAGTCAATTTACAGAAACTATTAAAACAGAAGATAAATCATGGTCATTATTTGCCGATGGATCTTTTTCAAAAGAACAAGTTGCTTTGAAAATTTCATACTTAAATACATTAGTAAAATATAGTGTCAAGTTGGCGGTATTAGATGTATTAAAAACTAATTTATTATGGAATATAAATACTCAATTATTAACATATCATTTATTTAAATTTTTATCAACATATGAAGTTAATAAGGCATTACCCGGTGGCGAGATTTTAAATGAAATTAAGAAAATTGTTAATCCTAAAGTAGAATTATTTAAGCCATATATTAATACAACAAAAATTGATAATGGTGACTATAAGATGACATTATTAGATACTGTAAATACAAAAACATTAGCAAAAATTAAATTGCAAAAAAAAAGTGATGAACATTTTATAACTACTAGTTTTTCGTCACAATCTGCTAATGATAAGGTATATAAGGAATTAGATAATTTAGAAGAATTACTTTTTAAATCTGGTTTATTAAAAAAATCAAAAGATTTTCAAGATTCTAAAGATGAATTTTTGAATAGTGTAATATTCTTTTATAAAAAAATAGATCAATCAAATAACTGGGATATTGTATTAGATCAAAAAAAGAAAAAATATTATGATATTTTTATTAATAATTTAACCCGGGCTGTTAGAGAACATTTTAAATCAGAGTTAGAGAAAAAATTTAATGAAATAAATTCAGAACATACTAATACATTAGTTGAATTAGGATTAGATGATTCAGATAAAGTAGAAGGAAATATGCAACTTAGTGCTAAATTAGAAGATGAACTCAATAAACTTAATACTAAAAAATATAAATTATATCAAGACATTTTTAGTCAATTAAATGATGTAATAGCATTAATTGAAAAAGATGATGAATTTGGTTTTTTCAAATATATTATTAATAAATATGTAATTTCTCAAAAAAAATTACCATTTGATTTTTCAGCTGAATACGAAAAAACTCGAATTGAATTTAATTCAAATTTAAATGATTTGTTAGTATTATTTGCTTCAACACGAGAAAATAAAAATATTAGTAAGGATCTTTTATCAAAACATGCGGCTGCAAAAAATAAATACGAATTATTATTACAAGAATATGAAACAATGAAAACATCTAAGAAAAGTTCAAAATGGGGTAATATTAAGAATATAACAAAACCAGTTTTTGGATTACAAAAATCAGAAGAATCAGCACCAGATATGAGCGAACCCGAATCAGAACCAGTAGAAGAAGAAACAGAACAAAAACAAAAATCTCTCTCTAAATGGGATACAGCAAAAGCAAAACTGTCTGAACTAGAACCAAAACCAGCAGAAGATGAACCAAAACTAGCAGAAGATGAACCAAAACCAGAAGAACCAGAAGAATCAAAACCAGCAGAAGATGAACCAAAACCAGAACAACCAGAACAACCAGAAGAATCAAAACCAGCAGAAGAAAAACCAAAACCAGCAGAAGAAACAAAACCAGAACAAGCAAAAGAACCAGAAGAAACAAAACCAGAACAATCAGAAGAACCAAAACCAGAACAAGCAAAAGAACCAGAAGAAACAAAACCAGAACAAGCAGAACAATCAGAAGAACCAAAACCAGAACAAGCAAAAGAACCTCCTTCTAAATGGAATATAGCAAAAGGAAAACTATCAGAACAAAAACCAGAAAAACAAAAATCAGAAGAACAAAAACCAGAAGAATCAAAACAAACTGGTGGTAATTTAGATAAATTAAAAGCCGAATTAGATATAGCTAAAGAAGAATATGAACGATTAGATGCTGAATTACAGAAAGAAAAATCACAAAATGCTTCTGACAGTAGTTTAGAAGAATTTATAAAAAAAATTAGTAATATAGTAGAAGATAAAAATATGAGTTCTAGTAATATTAATGTAGCAATCTCTAAATTACAATTAATGTATTTTGTCCAAGATCATAATTATTTGAATTTAATAAATATGTATTCTAAATTATCAGATTCATATAAAAATTTAGTAAGACTAGAAAAAATTAATAAAATTCCAAAAACAGCTAAACCAGCTATATTATCATTAATTGATAAATTATTTATTAATAATTTAACTGCTAATAATATTTCAAGTAAGGACTATAATAGTCAAGATGACGATGATGAAGAAGATGAATTAGAAAAGTATTCAAATAAATATGAATCTTATGAAGGTGACACAGTATCATATAAAACATCAAAAACAAAAAATAATAATCTTATAAGAAAAATAGAAACAAAATTATTTGATGATTTAGATTTTGAAAAAGAATCTAATTATAATGAAAATAGTAATAGTGTAGTACTAAATATTGATAGTGGTGAAATAATAAATTAATTTTATATGAATTTTTATACTTTTTTATGTGTATATTTTTTTTTATATAAGTATATAATATAATGAGTTTATTAAAAAATATATTAAATCTATTTATTGAAAAAAATATAAATTCTGAAAAAAATAACATAAAATCATTAAATGATATATTAGATAGTTACAAAAAAGACAAAACACTCTTAGTAGAATCAACTATAAATGGTAAAACTATAGATATTGATTCAAATATTACATATCAAAATGATGAAGGAGATGATGAAAACAGAGAATTTAAGGATTTTTGTACGGATATAGTAACTAATCATATATTAGATGAACATGAATTATATAATCTATTATATATTATTAATTCATTTTATACAGATTGTATTAACTTATATATAACAAAAAAAAAATTAAATCCCGATGATATTATTTTTATTTTTAAAGGGGGAAATATATTTAAACTAATAGCTCATAAATTTTGGTCGGAATTACCTAATAAAGCAATGTATAAATTTATAGAAGAATATAAGAATTATTTTAAAAGATCTGATTTAGATTTTGGTATATATATAAATCCAGATTTAGGTTTAGAAGTATCAGATGATATTACATTAATTAGTTATAAAATTCAATTAGTTATAACAGAATTATTAATAAAACATAAGGAAATTTGTTTTAAATGGTTTAAATATGATCAAAAAAATTGTCAAATAATTTTAAAAAAATTATTACAAGATATAAATAAAGCAAATGTATTAAATAATAGTAAATCAATATATTATAATAATCAAATAACAAATATACAATTTATAAATTCATCAGCAATTAATACAAGAAATAAATATGAAAATCAATCTAATTATCAATTTAAATTTGAGAATGATAATTTGAAAGATGTAAATAAAACTATTGAAGGTGATTTTACAAAATATTTTAATAATAAAGTAATTAAACAAGAAATTAAATCTACAATTTCTAAAAAACTAGCACCTAATAATTTTATGTATAATAATAT
The DNA here is from genome assembly GCA_002693745.1 of Flavobacteriales bacterium. Taxonomy (GTDB): domain Bacteria; phylum Bacteroidota; class Bacteroidia; order Flavobacteriales; family BACL11; genus BACL11. The sequence goes on along the minus strand of NZRJ01000003.1, from coordinate 2,397 downwards.
AAATAAGGCAATATTTATTACAACTACAAATTCAAAAATATTAAAATTCTACTTGACTCGTATTAAAATAACTTTTAATTTACATCTTAAAAATAAAATAAATAATAAAAATGTCATTTCAATTGGTGGTGAATTAATTGATGTAAGTATAGGTAGTGATAAGGCATCTAGTAATTTTTTTAATAAAAGAGATAAATACATAGATAGTATTGAATTGGTATCTAATACTGGATTTTATAAAAATACTATACCGTCATTTAATATAAATATATATTCATTTGATTATTTATATGAAGACTTAAAATTTATATTAATTGATACATTATATTTACCTTGGGAAGATATAAAATATAAGAAGCGTTTCTTCAGATTATTTTATTTGACATTTATAGATTTATTTAATAATACCAAAACACTACCTATAAAAAATAAGAATATAAATATAATAAGTCAATATTTTAAATTATTATTAAATCATGTTATAGACTTTAGTAAAAAAAAACATACTGATAAAGATATTGATAAAATTTCTAGATTATTAAAAAATGATAAACAAGATAAAATCTTATCATATATGAAATGTAAAAAAGGGTGTTTATTAAATAACTTATTAAAATATATAATTTCAATAATAGAAAAAGTATTATTTCCACGCAAACTTATTAATATAAAAATACATGATAATACTTTTACAAATAATACATCAAATAATAGTAGAAAATTATTAAATGATGAATTTGATCACTTAATAGATCTATTAAAATATGTTGATAAGAATTTAAATACATTAAAAATTGTAAATGAATATATATGTAATTATTCAAAAAAAAGAATAGAATTTAATTATAAAACAATACAATCAACCGAATTAATATAATAATCTAATTATCTATAAATCCTACATTTACCATCCATTTTTCATCAAATATATTTTTCATCTCAGTTTCGATCCACTTTTTATTTTTTGTCTTATAATAATCAAAATCTTTTTTATCAAACTTACATAATTTAAACAGCAACGCCCATCTATTTAGTATATCTTCTTTAGAATCATCATTTCTCCAATATAATATAGATGTATCATATTTATATTTTTTTTCTATCAAAAGTTCAATTATTGGTTTACCAAATCTAAAAGGTAATTCACAAGCACATTTTAGTGGCAATAAATCTAGATTTGTGATATTATTATCATCCGATGTATTAACAAATCCTTTTTCTATAAGAAATTTTAAAGTATTTAGATTACCAGTACCTACGGCAGCTATTATAATATCAATATTATTAGATCCATTTAATTTACATCCATTACCATATTGCAAATACCAGTTGAGACCAAAACGAAAATTATCTAATGCCCATGTAATAACATAAATAGGATGATTATTTGAAATAATATGTATTAAAGCAGATTCATCTTGTGGACAATTATTATCTACTAAAAATTTAATTAACTGTAAATTACCACTCATACAAGCATGATTAAATAGGGTTTCATTCATTGAAAACATCATATCATCATCATTTTTTTTTACTTTTAGTAAATATTTTACACTATCAATATATCCATTTTCGGCAAATGTTAAAATAGTATCGTATGATAATATAATACCATTATTAAGAGTTTCTTTTATAATATCTATTTTATTTTGTGAAGCTGCAATATTATTTTTTGATAATTTTGAATTGTGTTTACTATGAATTTTTTGATGCTTCAGAAAAACATCAATAGGAGTCCAAGGAGAACATTTACTTGTCAATATTGTGGACATTTTGCAATAAATTTAATTATATTAAAATCAATTTAAAAATATAAATAGGAGTATATATAATATAAATGAATAAAATAGAAATAAATAATAATACTAGCAATAGTAAAAAATATATTAGATCATCTGTTATTATTCAAAATTATATATGGTATTGGCCGTGTTCTATATGTGGAAACAATGCAGTTGGTAGAGAAAAATGTTCTAATTTTTATTTTGCAATTACGAGTCCTACATATTTTGATGAGAATGAAAATATAAAAAAAATAGGATTATGTGAATTATGTGTAAACGAATATAAATTAGATTCATTTAATAAAAAACATATATTAATAGATACGGATAAAAAAGAATACGAATTAAAAGGATTAGAAAACGGGCAATATTCAGAAAATTTAAACTATGATTAACTATTTTTAACTATTATTTAATATAATCATTTCACTTTGTTTTTGTATATCTTTTTGTAATTCTTTATCTTCACTGAATTTATTGCGAAATTTTTCCATTATATCTTTAGTATGATCTGATACATCTTCTTCTTTTTCGATACCAGCATAATGATCTTCTAATATATAATATTTATCATCTACTAATGTTTCTAATGTTTCTTTCTTATCATGTAATT
>NZRJ01000002.1 GCA_002693745.1 Flavobacteriales bacterium | reverse complement strand
TTCATCTGTGATATAATTTGATTTTTCTCCTCTTATAAAATAAGTAGGCACGTCACAAAATCCTTTTACAAATGAGTCTTCTTGTATGTTAGTTAACTGATTTAACAATCCTTTAATATTAAATCTCCAAGCAAATTCCTTATTTTCATTTCTAAATAAATTTTTTAATAAAAAAGATCTAATAGTAATATCTTGAATAGATTCGGAAAGTTTAGTTTCTAAATCACTTCTATTTGTAAAATCCAATAACTCTAATTCAGATAGTTTTAAAAGTAGGTTTTTATGAAAATCTGTATTATATTTTCTTGGTGCTATATCTGCAACAATAATTTTCTCTATAAATTCAGGATGAGTAAAGGCAAATTTCATTGCGATCTTCCCTCCCAAAGAATGACCTAACAATATAGGTCTTTGGATTTGATTTTCATTTAAGTATTCTAAAATATCATTAGACATAACATCATAATTAAACAAATTAGAATGCGGAGATCTACCATGATTTCTTAGATCAACAAGATGAACTCTAAAATGTGCTGCAAATTTTTTGCCTAACGAATTCCAATTGTCACTCATGCCAAATAAGCCATGAAGAATTATTAAGTCCTTTGAATTATCCCCATATATTTTTGAATAAAGCCTCATTGACATAATCTCTTATACATTTGTATAGTGTTTTCTAGACCTAAATAAATTGAATCACTTATAAGAGCATGTCCAATAGAAACTTCTTCTAAATTAGGGACCTTTTTTACAAAATAATCTAGATTTTCTAAACTTAAATCGTGGCCAGCATTTATGCCTATTCCCAATTCTTTTGCCTTTTTGGCAGCCTCTACATAATTAACTATTGCCTTTTTTTTATCAATAGTATAATTGATAGCATAATCTTCCGTGTAAAGTTCAACCCTATCTGTACCACAAAATTTTGCAGCTTCAATCATTTCTATTTTCGGGTCTACAAAAACTGAAGTGCGAATACCATTTTCTTTAAAAGCAGATATTACTTCTTTTAAAAAGTCTTGAAACTTTACAGTATCCCATCCTGAACATGAAGTGATTACATCAGGCCCATCAGGTACTAAGGAAACCTGATCAGGATTAACATCAAGCACCATTTTTATAAAATCTTTAGAAGGGTATCCTTCGATGTTATATTCTTTCTTAATAATAGCTTTTATATCGTATACATCTTTCTTAGTGATATGTCTTTCATCTGGTCTTGGATGAATAGTGATGCCATCTGCTCCAAAATTTTGACAATCAATAGCCGCATTTACAACATTTGGCACGTCTCCTCCTCTAGCATTTCTAAGAGTTGCTATCTTATTTATATTTACGCTTAACTTTGTCATAATCTAAATCGCAAAAGTAAAAAATAGTATCTTTGCAAGATGCAAGCTAAGACACTTATTTCATCAAGTATTAAAAGTATTCATCCTGTAGAAGATGGAAATACAGCTTTAGAGATGATGGATCAATATAGAGTCCATCATTTAGCAGTTGTAAAAAATAATTTCTATTTAGCATCGATCTCAGACAAAGAAATAATGAACTGGGATTCAGAAGATGACGCTATCGAAGATCATTTAAATAATCTAGCTTCCCCTCATGTAAAATACAATCAACATTTATTTGACATTATTGAAGTACTTGAAAAAAATAATCTTTCTGTTGTTCCTGTTTTAGATGAAAAAAACCGATATTTAGGTGTAATTACTAGTAGAAAATTAATGTATTCAATTGCAAAATCTGCGACTATACAATCTCCAGGTGGAGTTATTGTTCTACAGATGAATAATAATGATTATTCCTTAACTGAAATTGCGAGTATTGTAGAGAGTAATAACACAAAAATTTTAAGCTCGTATATAATTTCAATCCCTGATTCTACAAATATTGAAGTTACAATAAAGCTTAACAAACAAGATGTTAATGCTATAATTAAAGATTTTGAGAGGCGGAATTATACTGTGAGTGCCTCATACAAAGATGAAGAAGCTGATAGGGACTTTTCAGAAAGATATGAATCTCTTATGAGATTCTTGAATCCTTAAAATGAAAAGAATCTTCTTAATTTTTCTATTTGTTATTACTTCCTGTCTAGTGTATTCTCAGGATAAAATTACAGTTTCGAAAATCACAATCATTGGTAATAAAATAACAAATAGTAATATTATATTAAGGGAAATAGTTTTAAGTAAAGACAGTTCATATGATGCATCCACATTAGAGCAAAAAATAAATGAAAGCAAAATAAACTTAGTTAATTTAAAACTATTTAACTTTGTTGATGTTAGTCATCTCATAAACGAAAATCAAGTTGAAATTATAATTAACTTAACAGAAAGATGGTACATTTGGCCATTTCCAATTATTGAGATATCTGAACGTAACTTTAATACATGGTGGAAAGAGTTTAAAGATTCTAATTTTTCTGATTTTTCACGTTTAAATTACGGCGCATTTTTAATATGGGAGAATTTTAGAGGCAAGAATGAACTTTTAAAATTCAAAATAAGAAAAGGATTTAAAGAGCACTATTTACTATCTTATAAGGCACCATATATTAATAATAAAAAAACAATTGGCATAAACACAAACATGCAAGTTTTTAGAAGAAAAAAAACATTCTTTAAAACTCAAAATAACAACTTAATCTATTTCACAAATAATAATAAATTTACTTCAGAGGATTATGAATTTAATACTGAGATCATTTATAAAAAAGGTATTCATAAAACACATAAATTAAGATTTCATTATTTCCTTTCTAATATAGATTCAGCAATTACAAATCAAAACCCTAGTTATCTAAAAAATGAATCTAACTCTGGATCATATACTAAAATAACTTATCAATTTTCAAATGAAAAAAGAGATTACATCCAATACCCTCTTCATGGTTATTATCTAAATTTTGAGGCAACTAAAAATTTTAAAGGAACAAGCCCTGTTAATCATTTTGAAATAATTGGAAAAGTGGAAAAACATTTGGAATTAAAAGATCGTGTGTTTCTTGGCTCTAGTTTTAAATCAAAATGGTCTTCTGATGCCTATCAACCATACTTTGCTCAAAAAGGATTTGGCTTTCAAGACTATGTAAGAGGATATGAATACTATGTAATTGATGGACAACAGTTCTGGCTTTCAAAAACAATACTAAAATACGCACTTATTGAAAAAACAAACTTTGAAATCCCATACGTGAAAATGACACAATTTAAGAAGGCACATTATTCTTTATACTTAGGGATTTTTTCTGATATGGGATATATCACTGATAAACAAATTACTCACGACAATAATTTATCTAATATGCTTCTTTGGGGTAATGGTATCAGTATAGATTATGTTACTTATTATGATAAATTATTAAGAATTGAGTTTTCAGCCAACCATTTAGGAGAAAAAGGAGTATTTTTACATTTTTCAAATCCCTTTTGATAAAAATAACATAAAATGACAATTGCAATTTTTGGAAGTCCATATCCTGATCAATTTACAAAGTACATTCAACACTTAATCAAGAAGCTTGAAAACGAACATATTAAAATTATTGTTGAAGAAGAATTTAATTTGTTTTTACAAGATAATATCCGATTCACAAATAAAATTGAAACTTTTAACTCTTATGAAACTTTAAAAGAAAATACTGATTTATTATTCAGTATTGGTGGCGACGGAACCTTATTAAAAACTGTAACTTATGTGAGGGGGTCAAATATCCCCATCATGGGGATCAATACAGGAAGGCTTGGTTTTATCTCAAGTATTTCCGCTGGGCAAATTGATGATGCTATCAATGATATTTTAAAGAAAAATTATAAGATAAGTGAGCGTGCATTGTTAGAATTAAATACTACAAATAGACTTTTTAAAAATAAAAATTTTGCTTTAAATGAGGTTGCTATTTCAAAAAAAGACACCTCGTCTATGGTACGAATTGATGCCTATGTTGATGATGAATTTTTAAATACTTATTGGGCTGACGGTTTAGTCGTGTCAACTCCAACTGGTTCAACAGGATATTCTTTAAGTTGTGGAGGCCCTATTATTATGCCAGGAACTAATAATATCATCATTACTCCAAACGCTCCTCACAATTTAAATGTTAGGCCAATAGTTATTAATGATCAAAGTACTATAAAACTAAAAGTAGAAGATAGAGATCAATTAGCATTAGTATCACTAGATTCTAGATCTAGAGCATTTGATAGCGATACAGAACTAATTATTAAAAAAGCTGACTTTAAAATTAGACTTATTCAACCGCAAAATAATTCATTTGCTTCTACAATCAGAAACAAATTAATGTGGGGTTTAGATAAAAGGACCTAATATTATCTGATATAAATTGTAGAATATTTATATTTGCCAATAATTGAAAAATCAGATTATGAAAAGAATTGAACTTAAGATAACTCTTCTTCTAATTACAACTATTATTTTTAGCTTGGTTTCAAAGGCACAAGAGTTTAAGCCAAATAGTGAAATTGGAATACTTTTAGGAACTTCATATTATCTTGGAGATTTAAATACCGTTCATTTTAATCAGCCATCTGCCACTGCGGGCTTGATAATCAGAAGAAATATTGACAGACGATTTACATATAAAGCTTCACTAATATATCTTAATGTGAAATCAGATGAAAGAAACTCAGGTGATTCAATCTCAGAAAATAGAGGATTACATTTTAGATCTCCAGTTTATGAGTTGTCTGGTCAATTAGAATTTAATTTTTTACCATATCAACCTGGAAACCCTCTATACACGTTTACCCCTTTTGTTTACACCGGGGTATCTCTTTTTAACTTTAATCCACAAGCAGAAAATAAAAATGGAGAATGGGTAAACCTACAAGAGCTAGGAACTGAAGGACAGGGGACTCAGGATTACCCCCAAAGAGATAAATACTCTTTAATACAATTCTCGATACCTATAGGAGGAGGATTTAAGATTGCTGTGAGTGAATCATTCAATATAATTTTAGAATATGGAATAAGAAAAACATTTACTGATTATCTAGATGATGTTAGTACAACTTTTGTTGGAGGAAAAAATACACAGTATCCTTTAGAAATGGAAGGAACATTAGCTCAAGAAATGTCAAATCCAAATCAAAACATCGATCCTCTCTACGGTAATAGATTAGAAAGAGGCGACCAAAGAGGGAATCCAAATAATAAAAAAGATTGGTATTCATTTGCAGGCATTACACTATCCTTTACACTAAATAACGACACTAAGGGCTGTAATCCTTCTCAGTAATTTGCAAATCTCAAATGCGCCAAACAATAGACCCACACAATTTGCCACAACATATTGCCATTACTATGGATGGGAATGGAAGATGGGCAAAATCAAGAGGAAAACTTAGAGTTTTTGGCCATAGAAATGGAGTAAAAGCAGTGCGAGAAACAGTAGAAGCTGCAGCAGAAATTGGTATTAAATTTTTAACTCTATATGCATTTTCTACTGAAAATTGGGATCGTCCAGAATCTGAAGTTAATGCTCTTATGACTTTATTAGTTTCAGCAATTAATAATGAAACTAAAACTCTAATGGATAATAACATTAAACTCTCTACAATTGGAGCCACTCAAAACTTACCCCAAAAAGCAAAAAACCAGCTAATTAAAGCAATAGAAAAAACAAAAAATAATAATAGAATGACTCTTATCCTTGCTCTTAGCTATAGTGGCAAATGGGAGATCTTAAATGCAGTAAAAGAACTAATTAAAAAACGGGTTAATCCTAAAAATCTAAATGAGCAACTATTTCAACAATATCTTACAACAAAAAACGTTCCTGATCCTGAATTACTAATCAGAACAAGTGGAGAACATCGAATTAGTAATTTTTTATTATGGCAAATCGCTTATACAGAACTATACTTTACAGAGACACTATGGCCTGACTTTAGAAAAGATGATTTTAAAAAAGCAATCATAGATTATCAAAATAGAGAAAGACGATTTGGGAAAACAGCAGAATAAATAGAACATTGAGAATCTTGAAAAATATTATATTAATTATTTTTAGCTTTATGAGTTTAAGCAATACTGCACAAATAAATAGTGTGGTAGACTATTCAATACCAGAAACCTATCAAATAGGAGGCATAACAGTTAATGGAGCGAATAATTTAAATAATAGCACTCTTGTTGCTATTAGTGGCTTAAGCATTGGGAAACCAATTAAAATTCCAGGCGAAGAAATAAGTGGAGCAATAAAAAAACTTTGGCAGCAAGGATTATTTTCAAACATAGATATTAGTATTGCAAAAATAGAGGGGAATAGTGTATTTTTAAATATAAATCTAAAAGAGCATCCTAGACTTTCAAAATTCAAATTTACAGGTAAAAAAGTGCGTAAATCTGATATCACTACACTAAAAGAAGATCTTCAACTTATGAGGGGGAAAGTGCTTACTCAGAACCTTATTAATAATAGCATCCAAACTATAAAAGAATATTATATTAATAAAGGATATTATAATGTTCGTGTAGGATATTCGACTAATATTGATTCAACTACAACAAACTCTGAAAACTTAATTTTTAATATCAACACAGGTAAAAAAGTAAAAATAAAAGAAATAATTATTAAAGGAAGAAATCAAATTGTAAATAAAAATAAATCTCTGTTAAATAGAAATGACTCTATTTATTCAATTAGTACGCGTACACTAAAAAAGAGTATGAAAGAAACAAAAGCTAAAAACTTCTGGAGATTTTGGAAATTTTCAAAATTTATCGACAATAACTATGAAGATGACAAAAAAAATATTATTTCAAAATATAATGAGATCGGTTATAGAGATGCTAAAATTGAATATGACACATCTTACATGAACAATGACAATACTATAACGCTTGAAATAACAATTAATGAAGGTGAACCTTACAAATTCGGCAATATTACTTTCATTGGTAATACTGTTTATTCTTCAGAAGAGCTATCTAATCAATTAGGCATTAAAAATAATGACATTTTTGATGAGTCTGTTCTAAATAATAGACTTTTTAATTCCCCTGATGGGACAGATATTAGTTCTTTGTATCTAGATGATGGATATTTGTTTTTTAATGCTACACCTGTTGAAATTGCGGTAACAGACAAAAAAATTGATATTGAGGTTAGAATATATGAGGGAAAACAAGCTCGAATCAACAAAGTAATGGTAAAAGGGAATACAAAAACTAATGATCATGTAATAATGAGGGAATTAAGAACGCTTCCTGGAGATCTTTTTAAGCGATCTGATATTATGCGTTCTCAAAGAGAGCTTGCTCAAATGCAATACTTTAATCCCGAAAAATTTGATGTTAAAGTTGATCCTGACCCTGTAAGAAATCAAGTTGATATCACATACGTTGTTGAAGAAAAATCATCAGATCAAATCCAATTGCAAGGTGGTTGGGGGGCAGGAAGAATTGTTGGACAATTAGGCCTAAATTTTGGAAACTTTTCTACAAGAAATATTTTGAAAAAAGATAAATGGACGCCACTACCTTCAGGAGATGGACAAATGCTTTCTTTATCCGCTTCATCAAATGGTATTTATTATCAAAATTATAACATCTCTTTTACTGAACCCTGGCTTGGAGGGAAAAAACCAAATTCTTTAACAGTATCTCTCTACAAATCTATATCTTCAAATGGCTTACAAGGAGATTCAAGGCAAGCAACTGAAATAATGGGAGTTTCTTTAGGTTTAGGTAAAAGATTAAAATATCCAGATGATTATTTCTCAATTTATAACGGCGTAAGTTTTCAACAATACAAACTGATTAATAATCAATCATTTTTTTCATTCAGTAACGGTTTTTCAAATAACATAAATTACACCATTAGATTAGCTAGAAATTCTGTTGACCAATTAATTTACCCGAGAAGAGGTTCAAATTTATCTTTAAGCTTAAAGCTTACTCCTCCTTATTCAAAATTTGATGACATTGATGATTATTCAACAGTTTCTGATCAAGCAAAATATTCATGGATAGAATATTATAAATGGAAGTTTAAATCCTCGTGGTTCTCTGCGTTTACTGACAAACTAGTTGTAAACACAAGAGTTGAGTTGGGACTTTTAGGGGCATATAATAAAAATTTAGGAGTTGCTCCATTTGAGAGATTTTATGTAGGAGGCGATGGTATGAGCGGAATGGGGTATCAATTTGATGGAAGAGAGTTAATTTCATTAAGAGGGTATAGTAATAATTCTATCTCACCATCGACAGGAGCAACAATATATAATAAATATACAACAGAATTAAGGTATGCTATTAGCTTAAATCCTAGCTCAACAGTGTATGCTTTAAGCTTTCTAGAAGCAGGTAATGCATGGGAGGATTTTGATAATTTTAATCCTTTTGAAGTAAAAAGGTCCGTAGGTTTTGGAGTCAGAATTATGCTTCCTATGATAGGAATGATGGGCTTAGATTATGGTTGGGGGCTTGACGAAATTAATGGAAAACCAGATGTAAATGGAGGACAGTTTCATTTTTCTATAGGTCAACAATTTTAACTAAATTTGCTTAATTATTTTTTAAAAAACAAATGAAAAAAAGAACATTAATTTTAGCAGTCAGTTTATTAATGACATTAAGCATTAAAGCGCAAAAATTCGCTTACGTTGATACTGATTACATTCTTAATAAAATACCCGAATTTAAACAAGCACAGGATAAAATAGATAATTTTTCTGCCAACTGGCAAAACGAAATAGAAGAAAAAAAAGCAGATGTAGAAAAAATGTATAGGGATTACCAAAAGGAAAGTATTCTACTAACTGAAGAAATGAAAGCAAAAAGAGAAGAAGCAATAATTACTAAAGAAAATGAAGCAAAAAAACTAATTCAGAAATATTTTGGTCCTAAAGGGGAACTCTACATTAAAAGACAAGAACTTATAAGGCCTATTCAAGATAGAATTAATGATGCAGTACAACAACTCGCTGCGAACAATAAATACCAAATTGTATTTGATAGTTCTAGTGATTTAATAATGTTACATAAAAGCACTAACCTTGATAAATCAGATCAGGTTCTTAAATTATTGGGCTATTAAAACTAAATTAAATAAATACTAACAACAAATAAAAAATAATGAAAAAAATCACATTACTCGCGATATTAGGCGTATTAACTTTAAACTTAACAGCTCAAAATAAATTTGGATATATTGATTCACAAGAATTATTACAGCTAATGCCTGAAAGAAAAACCGCAGAAACTGAAGTACAAAACTTTGCAAAAAGCTTAGAAGCTCAATTAGGATCAATGACTGCAGAATATCAACAAAGCTTGCAAGAATATCAAGCAAATGAAGCTACTTATACAGATTTGGTAAAACAAGATAAAGAAGCTGAAATTATAGGTCTTCAAGAAAGAATTCAGACATTTCAACAAAATGCGCAACAATCATTACAAGAGAAAGAACAAAAAGTACTGGAACCAATTTTTGCTAAAGCTAGAAAAGCTATTGAAGATGTAGCCGAAGAAGGAGGATACACTTATATCTTTGATAAAAGTCAAGGAACTATATTATATGCAAAAGACAGTGAAAATATTTTAGGTCTTGTAAAAAAGAAATTAAAACTATAATATAAAATGGCATAATTTTAAAAAGCATCCTTAGTGATGCTTTTTTTATATTTTTATAGCATGAAAAGTTCTGCTATTGGCATATTTGATTCTGGAATTGGTGGCCTAACAGTTGCGAATGCTATAAAAAATGTTTTGCCAAATGAAAGTATTATTTATTTTGGAGATACTGAACATTTACCTTATGGAGAAAAGTCAAAGCAATCAATACAAATTTTTAGCAAAAAAATTATAGATTTTTTAATAAAAAAAGAATGTAAAATTATTGTTAT
>NZRJ01000001.1 GCA_002693745.1 Flavobacteriales bacterium | reverse complement strand
TTAGTAATTCCATTATTTAAATAGGTAAAATATCCATTTCCACTATTTAGTTGACACGAATCAGCATATTCACTTGAAACATGTTGCCACCAGTTATCATCTGCTGTTAAATTACTCCAAGTGTCCCAAGGATAATTACACACTTCTACTCCACCATGTATATTTGCAGAAAGTGAAAAATTAACAGAATCTGCAAGACCTATAAAAATGTTGGTTTCTTCTTGGTAAAGGTTACCATCTGGATGGGGACCATTTTCTGGATCTGGGTAATTTCTATTTAAATCAATCCAGTTAGCATTGTAGCGTGTTGCATAATTTACATTTTGATTTCCTCCAAAGTATGCTCCATCTGGATTTGCTAAAGGATTAATCCAAATATCAATCTCATTTACTAAATTTGTTATTCTTTGGTTATTTCCGTATTCATTTAAAATATAATCTATTAATCTTAGACTAAGTACATATCCCGCTAACTCATCTCCATGCATAGAAGAAGTATATAAGAATGAAGGTTCATCTTCTTTTTGACCTACATTGTCAGAAATCTGTATAATAAGAATTTTTCTTCCTGAACTAAGTGTTCCTAGATTATGTAATTTACATATATTAGGAAATGAATCTGAAAATAAATTCATCATGTCAACATATTGTTGATAGCTTGGATAATAGTCCCAATTATTTTTATTTTTATTAGAAAATGATAGTGCTTTATGAGGAATAATTGTATAATCAATGTCAAATTTAAGAAATTCTAAGAATTCTTTCCTATTTGCATATGCAAAAGCTAATTCTGTATTTGTCTTGTGGTCAATTGAAACTACGTTAGAGATGGTATTTAATTCTCTTTTATTTTTGTATTTAAAAGAAAAATAAATTTCTCCTCTTTTAGTAAACAAATCATCAATATTTTGAGAAAAAATTACACAAGGTATAAGTAGTAAAAGGAAGACGATTTTTTTAATCATTTTTAAGTTTTCCTTTAACGGTATCTGTATATATTTTGAAAATAATCATTTTGAGATTGACATACTTTTTTACATATTTCTTCTATACTGCCCTCCAACTTCATAAAGCGCATTAGTAATTTCTCCTAATGAACATACTTTTGCAGTATCCATTAATATTTTAAAAATATTATTGTTTTTTAGGGCAGCTTCTTTTAATTTTTTTAGTTGAATATTAGATTCTTTCTTATTTCCTTTATGTAATTCTTTAAGCATAGAAATTTGATATTTTTTTTCTTTTTCTGTTGCTCTAATAACTTCTGACGGAATAATAGTTGGAGAGCCTTTTTTATTTAGAAAAGTATTTACTCCGATGATTTGATATTTTCCTGAATGTTTTAAGGATTCATAATACAAGCTTTCTTCTTGTATTTTATTTCTCTGATACATTGTCTCCATTGAGCCAAGAACTCCTCCTCTTTCAGTAATTCTGTCAAATTCAGAAAGTACAGCTTCTTCTACTAGATCTGTAAGTTCTTCAATAATAAATGATCCTTGTATTGGGTTTTCATTCTTTGCAAGTCCTAATTCTTTATTTATTATTAGTTGGATAGCCATAGCCCTTCGTACAGATTCTTCTGTTGGTGTAGTGATGGCTTCATCATAAGCGTTTGTATGTAGAGAATTACAATTATCGTAAATCGCATATAATGCTTGTAGAGTAGTCCTAATATCATTAAAATCAATTTCTTGAGAATGTAATGATCTTCCAGATGTTTGAATATGGTATTTTAACATTTGTGCGCGTTTGTTTGCACTATATTTTTTCTTCATTGCTTTTGCCCAAATCCTTCTAGCAACACGTCCAATAACTGCATATTCAGGGTCAACTCCATTGCTAAAGAAAAAGGATAAATTTGGTCCAAAATCATTTATGTTCATCCCTCTGCTAAGGTAGTATTCCACATATGTAAATCCATTAGCTAGTGTAAAAGCTAATTGAGTGATAGGATTTGCTCCTGCTTCGGCAATATGATATCCTGAAATCGAAACCGAATAAAAATTTCTTATCTTATTTTCAATAAAGTACTCTTGTACATCTCCCATCATTTTTAGAGCGAACTCAGTAGAAAAAATGCAGGTGTTTTGGGCTTGATCTTCTTTTAATATATCTGCTTGTACTGTTCCTCTTACTTTAGTTAATGTTATTTTTTTGATTTTCTGATAAATCTTGTTATCTAAAACTTGATCTCCAGTTACACCAAGTAAAAAGAGACCTAACCCATTGTTTCCTTCTGGTAGTTCGCCTTGATATTCTGGTTTTTTTACACCTTTTCCTTTATATATTGCAGAAATCTTTTTTTCTATCTTTTCTGTTAGTCCTTTCTCTTTAATATATTTTTCACATTCTTGATCAATAGCAGCATTCATAAAATATGCTAAAAGCATAGGAGCAGGACCATTAATTGTCATGCTTACAGATGTCATTTGATTTGTTAAATCAAAACCAGAATATAATTTTTTTAAATCATCCAAACAAGAAATAGATACTCCAGCATTTCCAATTTTCCCGTAAATATCTGGTCGATTTCCTGGGTCATTTCCATAAAGAGTAACTGAGTCAAATGCAGTAGATAATCTTTTGGCTGACATTCCTAAACTAACTAAATGGAAACGTTTATTTGTTCTTTCAGGTCCTCCTTCCCCTGCAAACATTCTAGTTGGATCTTCTCCTTCTCTTTTAAAAGGGAAAAGTCCAGAAGTATAAGGAAATTCTCCAGGAACATTTTCTTGTAATTGCCATCTTAACAAATCTCCCCATCCTTCATATTTAGGTAAAGAAATTTTTGGAATAGATAAGCCTGAAAGTGATTTTGATTTTGTTTCAATAGAAAGTTCGTGATTTCTTACTTTATATTTGAAAACGTTGTCTGAGTATTTTTTTTGAACTTTTTTCCAAGAGTCTATTAGTATTTTGTTTTTAGGATCTAAATTTGTAAGCAGTAATTTGTGTTCTTCTTTAATTTTTTGTTTAATATGATCTGAGGGTTTTTCTAATATTTCTAATGTTTTTTCTAAAGCATATAGTTTTTGTGCAATTTCCTTTTGTTGTTGAACCCATTTGTCATAATATTTATTATTCTCCGAAATTTCAGATAAGTATCGTACTCTGTTTGGAGGGATTATATATATTTTTTCACTTGTTTCATCTGTGATTTTTATTTTTGATTTAAAATTCCCAAGATTTCTTTCACAAAATTTATCCATTATAACTTTATATAAGGAATTTGTACCTGGATCGTTAAATTGTGCTGCGATTGTTCCGTATACAGGCATTGAATTTACATTTCGATCAAAATGGTTGTTGTTTCTTTGGTATTGTTTCTTAACATCTTTGAGAGCATCTAAGCTACCTTTTTTATCAAATTTATTAATAGAGATAAAATCTGCAAAGTCAAGCATGTCTATTTTTTCTAATTGTGTAGCGGCTCCATATTCTGGCGTCATAACATATAATGATATATCAGAATGCTCAATAATTTCTGTATCTGATTGCCCAATACCAGATGTTTCTAGAATAATCAAATCATAGCTGGCAACTTTTAAAATATTTAGAGCATCATTAATATGCGCTGATAGTGCTAGATTTGCCTGTCTTGTTGCTAATGACCTCATATATACTTTCTTAGAATTTATGGAATTCATTCTGATTCTATCTCCAAGCAGTGCTCCTCCAGTCTTCTTCTTTGAAGGATCGACAGATACAACTGCAATATTTTTAGTTGGAAAATCTAAAATAAATCTTCTTACTAATTCGTCAACTAAGGAAGATTTTCCAGCGCCTCCTGTACCCGTCACGCCTAGTATTGGTGTAGATGATTTGGTTGCAAGGTTTTTAATTTTTTCAAGTACTTTTCTGTGTTTTGCAGCGAAGTTTTCAGATGCTGATATCATCCTTGCAATAGCATTTATATTTTTATTTTGTATATCATTAATTTCTCCTAATAGTTTGTTGCCAATTGAATAGTCAGAACGCTTAATTAAATCATTTATCATTCCTTGCAGTCCCATCTTTCTTCCATCATCAGGATGATAAATTTTTGTGATTCCGTATGATTCTAATTCTTTGATTTCTTTAGGAAGAATAGTCCCGCCTCCGCCTGCAAATATTTTTATATGTTTAGCATCTTTTTTTTGTAATAGATCATACATATACTTTAAATATTCTATATGACCTCCCTGATATGATGTTATTGCAATTGCATTTACATCTTCTTGAATTGCACAGTTAACAACTTCTTCAACGCTTCTGTCATGTCCTAAATGAATAACTTCACATCCTGTTGCTTGAATAATTCTTCGCATAATATTTATTGCAGCATCATGTCCATCAAAGAGAGATGCTGCGGTTACAATTCTTACTTTATTTTTTGGAGAATATTTCTTTTCTTTTTTCATGTAAAGATGTTGTATTATAGTTTACAAATATAATAAATCCTCTAGTAAATAATATTGTTTTATTTCTATTTACTTTTTAGTATTTTTACAAAAAAATCAAAGATATGTTTAATATTTTACCTTTTGTAATTAGTTTATTTTTAATTAGTAATAACAAAGAGAATAATCAATTAATTGCGTTTCCATCTGATAACCCTATTCAAAGAGCTGAGTGGGAGCATATGCGTTTAGCAGATCCAAGTACTGGTGAAATTCCAAAAAAAATTAGAAAAAAAGAGAGGATGTTTGCTAGTACTTTGCCAAAGAGGTCTTCTATGACTAAAGAAAGTTGGGTTCATAGAGGACCTTACAATGTTGGCGGTAGAACTCGAGCGTTATCTGTTGATGTTTTAGATGAAAATATTATTTTAGCTGGTGGTGCTAGTGGAGGAATGTTTCGTTCTGTTGATGGAGGTAATTCTTGGGTGATGACTACAAAGACTGGACAAGAGCATAGGATTTCTTGTTTAACACAAGATAAAAGAACTGGAAAAGAAAATATATGGTATTTTGGAACCGGTGAGAACAGAGGATCTTATATAGGCGATGTCTCAATGTATGGAAATGGTATTTGGAAATCTATTGATGGGGGGGTTAGTTGGGATTCTTTATCTATTACTACATCAAATACACCTACACTTTTGGATGGTGATTTTGATTTTACTTTTAGTATAAAAACAGACAATAGTAATGATAGTTTAGATGTTGTTTATGTTGCAACAAGAGGTGATATTTATAGATCTCAAGATGGTGGTATTACTTGGTTAAAACAATTAGGTGGTGCAAATAACAACTACTATCAATATACAGATGTTGATGTTACAACAAATGGAACTGTGTATGCTACAATTAGTAGTAATTGTACTGACAAGGGAATATGGAGATCATCTGATGGTCAAAATTGGGTAAATATTACTGATTCATTGTTTTCTCCTGTCTATAGTAGAGTAGTTATTGGTATTAATCCTTCAAATGAAAATCAAGTATATTTTTTAGCTGCTGAGACTGATAATTATGGGCAATATACAGAGGTTTTCTTTGGTGGTGAAACTTGGACTTCTTTTTGGAAGTATGAATATATATCAGGTGATGGGACTGGATCTGGGGGGCAGTGGACAGATCTTTCCTCTAATATTCCTGCAAATCAAAGCACTACATTTGACAATTTTAATGCACAAGGCTCTTATAATATGGTTGTAAGTGTTCATCCTAGTGATAGTAATTTAGTAATAATAGGAGGTACTAATTTATGGCGCTCAACAGATGGTTTTACTACTACAAATAATACGTCTATTATAGGTGGTTATAGAGTTGGTTCATCTGAAGGAGATGGGAATTGGGGTTCATACCCAGATCATCATCCAGATCAACATGTTATACTGTATTTGCCATCAAATGATAGTATAATGTTAAATGGAAATGATGGTGGTGTTTATAAGACAAAAAATGTTTTTAAAGATACTGTTATGTGGGAATCTTTAAATAATGGTTATAATACGACTCAATTATATACTGTAGCTATAAGTAAAAATGCAAATTCAACACTTTTGCAAGGTGGATTTCAAGATAATGGCAGTAGGCTTACATTTAGTGATGATCCAGATGCAACATGGAATATGCCTTTTAATGGTGATGGCTCTCATGCAGGTATTTCTGATAACGAGGAAGATTTTTATTTAACGATTCAAAGAGGTGTTATGTATAAAATGAAATTAGACACAAATGCAAATAGGTTAGCATTTCAAAGAATGGATCCTTCATCATGTGATAGTACTAAATACATGTGGATGAATCCTATGGAAATGGATGAAAATGATGATGATATTATGTATTGGGCAGAAGGGAATAAATTATGGAGACATAATACTTTATCAAGTATTACATATAATAGTTCACATCAAAAGTCTGATTTTGGATGGGAAATGTTCTCAGATACACTTTCCCCATCTACTTGGCAAATATCTACTATTAGCTCCTCTACCAATCCACCAAATATATTATATTTTGGCACACAAAGTAAGCGTTTATATAGGATTGATAATGCACATATTGGAGATCCACCAATTGTTCCGTTAGCTAATTTTAGTACAGTAGCTGGTTCATATTGTACAGATATAGCAGTAAACCCATCAAATGCTGATGAGATCTTAGTTGTTTTTTCTAATTATGGAAGCTATTCCTTATACCATAGTACTAATGGTGGTCAAAGCTGGGATAAAGCAGCTGGAAATCTTGAACAGAATAGTAATGGTAGTGGTAATGGTCCTTCATGTAGAGATGCTGCCATCATTCCTTTATATGATGATACTTTATATTTAGTTGGTACAACTGTAGGATTGTTCGGGACTAACAAACTAGATGGAGAAAATACAATTTGGGAACAAATTGGAAACTCAACTTTTGGATCTACTGTTGTTGAATATATTACGTATAGGCAGTCAGATGGTTTATTGGTAATTGGAACTTACGGAAATGGGGTTTATCAGACTCATTTAAGTTCCTCTGTAGATATTTTTGATATTCAAAAAAGTCAGAATTTTGATTTAATGTTGTTTCCAAATCCTGTTTCTAATAGACTTAAAGTTTCATTAAATTTAGATAAAAATTCTGATTGTAAAATTGTTATTTATGATGAATTAGGCAGAAAAATTGGAAAAGAACAAGTTAAGCAGTTATATTATGGAGAGAATTTATTTGATTTAAATATGTCTAATTTAAATTCAGGAATTTATTTTATAAGTTTGAATATTGATGGAGAAATCGTTGTTAAACAAATTGTTAAAGAATAATGAAAAGAGTTATAGTTTTATTTTTATTAGCTGGTTTTTTATTTTCTTCATGTGCTACTACAAGTAAAAAGTGTGATGGAAATAAAAAAATTAAATCAAGTATGTGGTAAATTGATATTATTTAATGCATGCATCCCATATATTATCTTTGGGAGTTTTTGCTATTATAGTAGTATTTTGCTTTGTTACAGGATGTGTAAAGTTAATTTTTTGAGCGAATAGGTGTATACTTGCATCTTTATTTGGGCGTTTAGCACCATATTTAAGATCTCCTTTAATTATACATCCTATATTTGATAACTGTACTCTGATTTGATGATGCCTTCCAGTTTTTGGTTCAATTTCTAAATGGTAGTATCTATCTAGTTTTTTAAGTAGTTTGTACTTTAATACAGCTCTTTTACCTTTTAACCTTTTTGATATATATGATTTATTTTGTTTTTCATTTTTATACAAATAATCGTCAAGAATTCCTGAACTACTATTAGGCAAATTATCTACTATTGCCCAATATGTTTTGTGTACTTCTTTATTTTTAAATTGCTGATTCATTCTACTTAGAGCTTTTGACGTTTTAGCAAATAATACAATGCCTGAAGTAGGACGATCTAGTCTATGTATAGTACCTAAAAAAACCTTTCCTGGTTTATTGTATTTTTTTTTTATATATGCTTTGACAAAATCTGAAAGTGGAGGGTCTCCTGTTTTATCACTTTGAACTATATCACCTGCTTGTTTATTTATAGCAATTAGGTGATTATCCTCAAATAATACTTCAATCATTAGTATTGTTCTTTCTCATTTGGAAAGTCAGTTGATTTTACATCAGAAACATAATTCTTAACAGCTGATGTGATATCATTATACAGGTTAAGATATCTCCTTAAAAATCTTGGGTTAAATTCATGATTCATTCCAATCATATCATGTAAAACTAGCACTTGTCCATCAACTTCATGTCCCGCACCAATTCCAATAACAGGAATAGTGATACTATTAGCTATTTTTTTAGCTAATTTAGCTGGTACTTTTTCAAGAACTAAAGCAAAACAACCTGCCTTTTCTAAAAGTTTAGCATCTTCTAATAATTTTTTTGCTTCTTCATTTTCTTTAGCTCTGACTGTATATGTTCCAAACTTATAGATAGATTGAGGAGTTAGGCCTAGATGTCCCATTACTGGTATTCCTGCAGAAAGTATTCTTGAAATAGATTCTATAATTTCGCTTCCTCCTTCAACTTTTACTGAGTGTCCACCACTTTCTTTCATTATTCTAATTGCAGAGCTTAAAGCTTTTTTTGAGTTTCCTTGATATGAACCAAAGGGCATATCGACTACAATTAACGCTCTATTAACTGCTCTAACTACAGATGAGGCATGATAAATCATTTGATCTAAAGTAATAGGAAGTGTGGTTTCATGTCCAGCCATTACGTTTGATGCAGAGTCACCGACTAAAATGACATCAACACCTCCATCATCAATAATTTTTGCTAAAGTGTAATCATAAGCAGTAAGCATAGATATTTTCTCTCTATTTCGCTTCATTTCTAAAAGACTGTGAGTAGTTACTCTCTTGTATTTTGCTTGTAATTTGGACATTTTTTATTTGTTTTGTGTTGTTATAAATGCATTTTTATAGCCTTTTAAAACAAGGTCGTTTAAGTGCAATACAGCTTCATTTGAAGTATTAAATTTTCCAGAGTAATAAATATAAGTTCCTAGTTTAGAAGGAATACTCCAAAAATCTTTTACTAATCCTTTTTCTTTTTCTGTCATATATACTCCAATTTGCACTGTAAATATTTTTTCAGCTTCATTATCCTTGATTTGAACTTTTGAGGTTCTTATGATTAGATCAGAGGTTCTTATTCCTTTTGATTCAAACTCTTTTTGAATCATAATATTTTTTATTATAAAATTTGAATCTGGAACGTTACCCATGTTTTTTGTCGGTTTAGTTGATGCTAGCGGAGTTTTTTTCTCTTCAATCTGTTTATTCTCTGTAATTGATTTATTGCTCTTTTTTACTTTATCTTTATTAGAGTAATTTTTAATTTTAGTTTTTAACTGTGTGTTTTCTTTTTGTAGATTATCAATTTTTTTATTTAGTTTATCAATATATGTATTATTATCATTTTTCTTTTTTGTATTGATGTTGAAGTAAGAAATTTTTGCTTTAGTATCTGAGTTAATAAAGATTCCATTAATACCTTCTTCATTAGAGTTAGATTTTAAAGTTGTTAAAAATTTAGTGTTTATATAAATATCATATGTGTTATTTTCTGACCTTACTTCGATAGCATTTAATTTATCAACTTCATTAATAATACTGCTTTTTTTCCACCCAGATGTTCTATTTTTTCCACTTGAATTTAGATGAGATATTTTATATTCTCCTGATTTATTTATTTCAAAAATAATACCTCCCTGTCTGTTATTTTGTGTTTTTAGTACGATACCAATGCTAGATTTTTTGTTATTTGATGGCCCAATTCTTAATTCAGTTTTTAAAATGAAATTTTTTAATGGATTATGTTTAGCTAAAATTATATATGATGTTTGTTTATTCTTTCTAAACATGAAAAGGTCTCCATTGTCAATTGTTATATAGTTTTCTTTATTTGTTTGATAATCAAAGTATAATGATTTGTAGTTGCTAAAATCTTCAAATATTGTTTCTATGATGTAATCTGATGAAGAGATTTTTTGTGCTTTTATTTCAAAAGTTACAAGAATTATAAAAAGAAAATAAATAATGAATCTCATTTTTTAATTTTTTGCAAATTTACAAATTAAGTATTTAACATATCATATAAAAAGATAACTTTGCAGACATGAAAATAATATATACAATCCTCACTTTATTGGTGCTTTTTTTTGTTTCATGTAAATCAGATTTTCCTGTAAATGCAGAATGGGAAGAGATTGTAGTTGTTTATGGGCTTTTGGACGCAAGTAAAGATACTCAATTTATAAGAATCAATAAGGCATACTTAGGAGAGGAGGATGCTTTGCTTTTAGCTCAGAATTCGGATTCTCTTAATTTTAAAGATTCCTTGTATGTACAAATTCATAAATTAGGTTTTAATGATAATATTATTATGTCAATTCCAATGGATACTATAGTAATTGATAAAGAAGATGGTTTGTTTGCTGATGATAAGAATATTATTTACATGGCAATTCCTCCTAATGGTTTTTTAACAGATAATAATAGGTATGGTCTTACTATAATAAATACAAACACAGGAAATGAAGTTAGTTCAAGTACGGAGATAATTGATGATTTTTCATTCTCAGGTCAAGTTGAGGGTTTACCTAGAATTAGTTTTTATAATCCTCAACCTGATCCAAATGTTGATAGCAGTATTGTTTTTCCAGGGCAGACTATCTTGTGGGAAGAGGTTAACAACGGGGAAATATACCAATTAGATTTAAAATTTAATTATGTTGAAGATAATGTAGAGAAAAGTTTAACCTGGAGTCAGCCTTTGGAGACTACAGATGGCTTAGATATGCAATCTAAATTAGAAAGCATTAAATTTTTTAATTTTTTACGTCAAAGTTTAACAAAAGATGACAGTATTGAAAGATATTTCGTGGATGTTGAACTTCTAATGACTGTGGGAACAGAAGCGTTAAATACTTACATAAAAGTAAATGAACCCGTCACTGGAATTTCACAACAAAAGCCTATGTTTACTAATATAAATAATGGTCTAGGGATTTTTTCTTCTAGGTTTACCTATTCTATTTCAAAGCCACTAAGTGACTGTACTCGCCTATATTTAATTGAAGAGTTAGATAGAAATTTTTATCCAAGCCCATTATATGATCCTATTTCAAATCCTTGTAACTAAATAATATTCTATTCTCTGACTTTCTGTCAGTTTTGATAGTTGCAATTCATCTAGTATTTTTCTTATTTTGTCATTTTTGTCATATTTTTACATGTGGCATTATAATTGCAACAATATGTCAATAGAAAACAATTTGTAGAATTTAAAATATAAAAAATGAGTAAAATTATTGGAATTGATTTAGGAACAACAAATTCATGTGTTTCTGTTATGGAAGGGAATGAGCCTGTAGTTATCCCAAATGCTGAAGGGGGGAGAACAACACCTTCAATTGTTGCTTTTATTGAAGGAGGTGAACGTAAAGTAGGAGATAGTGCTAAAAGACAAGCAATTACTAATCCAACTAAAACTATTGCTTCCATAAAAAGATTTATGGGCGAAAGCTTTACAGCGATGTCCAAGGAAATTAAGAATGTATCATACAAAGTAGTAAAAGGAGATAATAATACACCAAGAGTTGACATTGATGGTAGATTATACACTTCTCAAGAAATTTCAGCAATGGTATTGCAGAAAATGAAAAAAACTGCTGAAGATTATTTAGGTACAACTGTATCTCAAGCTGTTATTACAGTTCCAGCTTATTTTAATGATGCACAAAGACAAGCTACTAAGGAAGCTGGTGAGATTGCAGGTTTAAAGGTTGAGAGAATTATTAATGAACCTACTGCTGCAGCTCTTGCTTATGGTTTAGATAAATCTGCAGAGGATAAAACAATTGCTGTTTTTGATTTAGGTGGTGGAACTTTTGATATTTCAATTCTTGAACTTGGAGACGGAGTTTTTGAGGTGAAATCAACTAACGGAGATACTCACTTAGGTGGAGATGATTTCGATCAAGTAATTATTGATTGGCTAGCAGAAGAGTTTAAAAAAGATGAGAAAATGGATTTAAGAGAAGATCCAATGGCTTTACAAAGATTAAAGGAG
>NZRJ01000010.1 GCA_002693745.1 Flavobacteriales bacterium | reverse complement strand
TCAATATCAAGTGGCGGTGGCGGTGATGTATAAGTAAAACTATTAGAAATTACCTCACAACCATGTGCATCAGTTACTTTAACAAAATAAGTCCCTGGACTATAAACATTATAAGTTGTACCTGTTCCTGATGATAAAGCAGTATTAGGACTCGATTGTTCTCTCCAAGAGTAACTATATGGAGAAACTCCTCCTATTGGCATATTAGCTATTAAAACATAAGTATTCTGAGGACTCTGAACAATAGAAGCACTCAAAGAAGAAGGTTCTGAAATATTAAAAGAAGCTGTCTGTGTACAATTATTACCATCTGTAACAGTACATGTATAAGAACCAGATACTAAAGATGAAATATCTTGTGATATAGAACCATTACTCCATAAATAAGAATATGAAGANANCCCTCCTGAAACGCTTATATCAATCTCACCATCATTACCNCCATTACAAGTTACATCAATATGTGAAACCTCTGATATTAAAATCGAATCTGGCTCAGTAATTATAACCGGTANTGAAACAGAAGTACAATTAGTATTATTATTAAAAGAAGCTTCAACATAATATTCTCCTGCTGATAAACTATTTGCACCATTACCNGTNCCTACTTGAATACCATTAATATCATACCAAACATAAGTCCAAAGAAGATTTGGACTACCAACTAAAGCAATAGCACCATCATTAGACTGATAACAAGAAGCATCATCGGTTACTGCAATAACTGGAGCAGGTAATTGAGAATTTACAATACCAACTACGGCATGATTATTGTTTATAAAAGAAGAAAAACAGCCATCATCATTACTAATACTTACCGTATAGTCTCCAGAACAAACATTAGAAATAGTATTATTTAAAACTGGTAAAGTATGTGTAATACCAGTATTATTATCTGTTAACAAAGCCAAGTAATTAGAAGAACTCCAACCACCAGATAATGAATTAAGAAAAATCTCACCATCACATGCTCCTAAACAAAGCTCATCAGATGAACCAGAAACGTTAAACACAATAGAATCTGGCTCTGGAATCATAACAGAAATATTTCTCATACATCCATTTACATCGGTAACAACTACTGTATGTACACCATTTGATAAACTATGTATAGAAGAAGAAGACGAAACAAAATTGTTTGGACCACTCCAAAGATATGTATAAGGAACGTAACCTCCTTGAGCTATTACTGAAGTAGCTCCATCCATACCTCCAAAACAACTTACAGAATCAAAACCTAAAACAGATAATGCCATAGTCTCATTTGTATCTAAGAATGTAGTAGCACTAGCAAGACATCCTCGAGCATCTTCAACAGTAACAGTATATGTCCCCCTATCTAAATTAGTAGCTATCTGTGTAGTCTGTGAAGCTTGTAATGCATCATCCCATAAAAAAGTATACGAATATGAAGTACCAGTAAAAGTAGTACCTCCTGAAGGAAGCGCCTGTAAAACACCCGTATTAGTACCCAAACAATACACATCAGATAAAATATTAATACTAACAGATAACAAAGGAGGCTCATGAATAAATACGGTATCTGTAGCAACACAGCCTCGTGAATCTATAACTGTAACTGTATATAAACCAGGAGATAAAGTATCTACAATATGACCATCAGCTATAGTATCACTATCCCAATAAAAAGAATAAGGAGGAGTCCCACCCTGTGCACTAGCAGAAGCTACACCATCATTTGCTCCAAAACATGAAATCCATGAAACCTCATGTGCTTCCATATTCAAAGGATCTGGCTCAGAAATAAAAATAGTATCACTTACATAGCAACCTAAAGAATCCTTGGTAACCAAAGAATAAGAACCATGACCTAAATTTGATACCGTAGTAGGCTCTAAAACGCCCGGAAGCGTATTTATATGACCCCAATCATAAGTATAACTTGGAGCACCACCAACAGTACTCACAGATATAACACCATCTGTAGCATCGTAACAACTAATCTCAGAATCAATAACTAAAGTCGATATAATCTCCGTATTCTGAGTTGGAATAAAAATACTATCTACAATCTCACAACCAAATCTAAGATCTAAAACACTAAATACATGATAACCGCTAATTAACGAATCTGCTAACAAGCTATTCGAACCATTATTCCAACTGTAAATAAGAGAATCTGAACCACTAACCTGAGCTAATGCCCTACCAGTATTATCTCCATAACACTCAACAGAATTAATCAAATAAAGTGTATCAATACTTAAAACGCTATCTGGCTCTGTCATATCAAGAGCTCCAGCACTAACAATACAACCATAATGATCAATAACATCTAAAGTATACCAACCTTGAGGAACATCTTGCAAGGTGTCATTTAAATGATAACTATTTGCTGTCTGTTGTATAGTACCTCCTAATGAAGTAGACCATATGTAAGTATAAGGAGCAAAACCACCTCCAGCCTGAGCAACTATATAACCACTAGAATCACCCTTACATATAACAGGATCAATCTCAGTATAAACTTCAATAGCAGTATTAGGTGTTAAAATCTGTACGCTACTAACTGTATCACAACCATTAGCATCAATAACTTCTACATAATATAAACCACCAACTAATGAACTTGCTGTATCATCTGTACTAACTAAAACACCTGATGTATTATGCCACTCGTAACTATAAGGAGGTGTACCACCTACCGCGTTTACATAACTAAAACCAGTACTGTCCTGATGACAAGTAGAAGAAGTATCAGTAGTTAATGCCTGTAAAGGAGCACCTGGTGCAGTGATATAAATAATCTTATCTCATANAACNANNANCNTCTACTACTGTAATAGTAAGTNTATAAGAACNNNTACTTAAACCATCAAAAATACTATCACTAGGATATGGATTAGTGTTAGGAATACCATTCAAAATATAAGTAAAAGGAACTATAGTATTTGTCTGCATATCTATTGCAATCTTACCATCTGAATCATTCCAACAACTTACATTAGAACTAGAAACAGAAAACTGGACTGGCATAATAGTATCTGATTCATCAGACATATCTGCACATAATGACTCAAGAGTCATATAAAAGTAATTTATATTAGAAGATATACTTGATGAAGAAAAAGAAGTATTTGGAAAATTTTGCTGTCCTACAAGGCTGTAAGGACCCCCAATATTCTCTGATCCGTAAATATAATACACAGTAGAATTAGTTGCATCAGGCCAATGATCCCATGTCACACTTATTTCTCCAGAATTACTTCTTGTTACACATTTAAAATCAGGAGCAGGCTGTGTAACTGCAGGATCAATTGTAATCTTCATAGTTGCAATTGTAATAGCATTAGCTGGACAAAAATCATCTTTAACAGTAACCAAAAAAGTAAATACATTCGTTGTTTTTCCACACCCAGCATCTGAAAGAATCTGACTACATGATGTTTGCCATGTAAATACTCCAGAAACAATTGATGGTTGAANAATCGGCGGAATGTTATTTGATAGATCTACAAATGTTGCACAAGGAGGATTATCACAATCTGTATCTGTAATAAAATCATTAGCCATTTGACCACCAGAAATAGTCATAGAAATACTTTGAGCAACTCCTGATGAATATATATCGTTGTCAGTACCTACAATATCAAAAACTACTAGTTCACCAGCGTTTACTGTTGTAGAATATGTAGGTAATCCAGAAGGGTTTAATGTTGTAGTCCAATTCTGAGTTCCAACAGGAGCAGTAATAAGCGGCGGATTATTAGGTCCACCGCCAGACATTGGAGCACAATTAATCAATACAGCCTGTATTTCTCTATAAATAGACGCAACCCTTTGCCCACATTTATATGCATCAACCTTAACAACTGTTGAAAAGTTACCAGAAATATTAGAATTATATGAAATCTCTCCGGTTACAGGATCAAGATTAACATTACCTGGCATAGGATTATTAAAAGAATAAGGAGCAACATAAGGAATAAATGCTGGATTTGCTGGAGGATTATATGCAGCACCAAAAGCCATATCGTCTAATGCTTCTGCCCATTCATAATTAATACTATCTAGTTCAGAATCTGAAGCGTTATGTGAATATGCAAATGGATATCCAGTACAAATAATAGTTTGTGGTGTTTCATTAAAAATAGGAGAAGAATCAAAACATGGATCTGCTGGTAACAAAAGACCTGTAGATGGATCAATATACGGATACATTGCAGCTCTTAATGTAAAACCCTCTGTAGGATTTGTTGTACTTGATAAAACTAAATTTGATGTCGCTCCATTTCTACAACAAGAATCCCATGTAAAAAACCAACCTCCCACTGGAGGAACACCTGGTAATGCAATAGGTGCTGAAGTATATACGTATTCCTCTACAGCTCCAACAGGATTATTTTGACAATCTAATGCTGGGTTTCCACTATTTGTAACATCACAGGGTGGAGAAATATCAGTATTGCTAACAAAATCTACAGTTATTTGAGTTACTGTTGGATGAAAATGCACATCCAAGGTTTGTGCAAAAGTTGATAAAGTAACACCATCACAATCTCTATACAACTTCATTGTAAAGATGTATTTACCTACATCTGGTCCTGTTTTAATACATTCCCAAGTAATCTCACCCCCCATTATATGAGTGGCTTTAACATTACTAAGTGTCGCAAAAATCAAGCATAATAATATAATTCTTCTCATATAATCTGTTACTTTATTATTAAAGTTATTGTTCCTTCTTCTACATGCGAAATTCCTAGTTCTCCAACTGCCTCCATTACAAAAAAGTATACACCATCTGGAAGCAACTCCCCATTATAACCTCTACCATCCCAAACTCCTTTAATATCATTTATCTCAAATACTTGTTGTCCCCATCTATTATAAATACTTACATTTAATTTGGTTAGCATCTCATCAGCAAATTGGTAAGTATCATTAATACCATCTCCATTAGGAGTAAATACATTATAAATATCATAGCCCTCAACATTAATATTTACCCATGATGTATCATTACATTCATTATCCAAATCAGAATTATTTGCAACAAGTCTAATCTCAAATATACCTTGTTGAGTATATTTATGAGCTGTTTCAAATCCTACAACATCTCCGCTTCCATCTCCAAAATTCCATGTGTAAATATCAGCCCCTTCTGAAAAATTTGAAACATTTATTGTATTATTTTTGAAAATTAGGTTTTCAGATATAGTAAAATCAGAAATAACTTCATCTGGCTGAGAAATTGATAAAGAGATATCATCCTCACAACCATTAGCATCAACTATTTCTAGTTTGTATTCTCCTGCAATTAAATTGCTAAATTCTAAAAAGCTAGACTGCTGAAAAGCAACGCCATATTCAACTGAGGATTCATTATAAAAAAGCTCATAATTATAAGTAGAAATTCCACCATTTATATCGAAAATAATAACTCCATCATTGGATTCATAACAGGTCAGATCAGTAACTACTGAATCTAATATTTGAAGTAAACCTGGATCTCCAAGCTTTGTAGGGCCTATAGTATCTGATGAGCAATTATTATCATCAAAAACCCAAAAATAATAATTATCTTCACTTAAATTAGAAAAAATACTTGATGATTGTGCAGTAGGATTATTTGAGCCTTTAATTGTATAATCATGATATGGTGGAGTACCACCACTTGCAATAACTACAATCTCTCCATTAGATTCGCCAGCACAAAGATTAGCTATTGTGTCAGCGATTTCTAACATTACTTTTGNTGCTTCATTTAAGCTTACACTAATAGTATCNTCACAGCCATTNANATCNGTAATCGTACATATATAAACACCTGCACTAACATCAGATAGTAAAGAATCATTATCAATAACTTGAGGATCTGAAATGTTAACCCAGCTATAATGATATGGTGGTGTTCCAGTTGAGTTAGTTACACTAATTAATGCACTTGCAGTAGCAGTGCCATTACAAAGAGCATCTTGTTTATTAGTAACAACAGATTGTATTGGAGAAGGCTCTGCAACATATATNCTATCAGAAGATGTACAGCCAAATGTNTCAGTCACAATAACACTATACNTCCCTGCTGACAAATCATTAATATTAGAAGTAAACTCTCCAGATAACCACTGATAAGAATAGGGCGAAATACCACCACTAAGCTGTAAAGAAATAGAACCATCATTATCTCCAAAACAACTTACGTTTTGGACAATAGAACTTATAATAATTTGAGATTGTTCATTTATAGTAAAGAAAGTATCTATATAACAACCAAATGAATCTATAACACGAACATCATAATCATTCGCACTTAATGAAGTAAAAATACCAGAGTAATTAACTATGCTATCATTTGTAACAGTATTACTGGAGTCTAAAATAAAAGTTAGAGGATATACTGCAGAAGAATTCATNTTAAGCACAATTGAATCAGAAATTGATCCAAAACACAATATTTCTTGCCATCCAATAATAGAATCTATCTCTAGTGGATTATTCCTGTTTAGAGCAACAACTCTAAATGAGTCTATAGGAAACCAAGGNGATGTTGAGCATCCATTTACATCTGTAAGAGTAAAACGATAAGTATCAGAAGTAAACCCATCAAATATATACACTGAGTCAAATGGTGAATTATCAAATGTAGAGATACAAGTATCACAGTATATGGCAAAAGCAGTGTCTATTCCAGTTACAGATGTATCACTATTAAACCATTCATAAATATAAGGACCAGTTCCTCCTCTAATCTCAAAAGCTACACTTCCATCCTCAGTAAATCTTTCACACGTTTCATCAACATTGTAAGTATCCATTCTAGCAAGTATATCTAAAGAGTCTGGCGCAGGAAGAATACTTGCAGAGCCAGAAGCAAAGCAATTAGCAGAATCGTAAACAGTAACAAAATATTCTCCTGCAATCAAACTATCAATAGTATATGTTGTATCATTAAATATAAATCCAGAAAGATCAGTCCATACAAAATGATAATTTCCAACGCCACCATGTACATATACATGAATTGAGGCATCAGAACTATCATAGCACGAAATATCTGTTGTTAATAGACTATCTACATATAAAGAGCTGTCTAAAACTTCTACTGTATCTCTTACCATACAATTGTTTCCATCAAAAACCTGAACTTCATACTCNCCAGGACATAGACCAGTAAAAGAACTATCTGTTAAAATAGGTCCTTGAAAATATGATGTAGAAGAATTTACACGATTTATGTAATATTGATACAATGTATCTCCTTGTATTAGAGAAGTATCTGTAACTCCACCAGTCGGGGTATTAGGAAGCCATACAATACCATTACAAGTACCACCATCAATAGCAAAACCACCATTTAAACAAAATGCTGGCGAACTAATAGGNGAATCATAAGAAACAATACTAGGTTCTAAAATTTCAAATGTATCNGACGTTCTTACACAACCAGNATAATTAGAATTAGAAAGCCCTTTAATACCGTATATACCAGCATATAAAGCATCAAAATACACCAATGTATCTGATATTCTGATTGAGTCAGTAGCAATTAATTGTGTTGCAGCAGTATCGTGATAAAGTAATAACTCGTAATTATAGCAGATATTAGGATATAATAACTTAACCGTAGCATTAGTATCNTCAAAACAAATAACATTAGTTTTAGAAACAGACATATCTAAAGAAATTGAAGCATCAATNCCCAAATATGTATTAANTGATGAAAGTCCTTGATGATACGCAACATAATCTACAGAATCTTTACAGCCATACTCATCCTCAACATAAACATGATAATAACCTCGTTTTAAATTAGTAAAAATGGAATTATTCTGCGTGAGATTAAATGTATCAATATGTAACTCATCTACACCCATAGATGAAAGGTTCAAGGCATTAATAGCAGATGTATCATATCTTAAAATATATTGAAATACTGCTCCGTCTCCAGGATTTATATNTACTTCTAATGATCCATTATCACCACAGCAAGTCTCAACAACTTTGTTTAATGATGATATCTGAAAAGGAATAACNNTTTCAATAGAAATAGTATCAATTTTTACACAGGAAGAATCATCATTAACAATTAGAAAATAAGTACCTTCAACTAAAGTATCGACCATAAAAGTATCAGCATCAAATTTAAAGATTGAGTCATGATTAGTACTTACTAAAATAAAATCATAACTACCCTCACCATTTGAAGCAACAACTTTTAAGAACCCGTCATTTTCATTACAAGTCTCTGCTGTTATAGTTTTTGATAATTCAATATTAACAATCTCAGAAATAACAANAGGAGTATACCAACTTGTCGCACATTTTTTATCATCTTCNACAGTAACTAATAGAGTATCAGCACTTGATAAAAAATTAAAAGAATTTGCTGCGACATTATCACTAGCAACTGTATCTCCAAAGATGTCAGTAAGAGTATAATCAAAAGGACTATTATCCGCACTAATATAAATATCAATNTCACCCGTTGAAACTCCGCAAATCTCATCAGTTATATTAACTGAATCTATATCTAAAATATATTCCCCTATAGTAAAAGTATTAGGAATATATCCACTAACATTCTGACATGAATTTGAAGGACCATAAAGTAAAATTAATTCATAGGTATCAGCTGTATAATATTGTGAAGATGTATCATCAATTAAATTTGCTTGTCCTAATGGAGANCCATTATAATCTATTCTATACAAATATGAATAACTAGAGTCAAGATTAGAAATTTCTATAAGAATTCTACTACTATCATCTTGACAAAGCATATTTCCACTTCCAACAACCGCATTAGTTATTTCAATATTATTTATAACTGGTTCTAAAATCTCAAAAGTCATAATAGAATCAAAACAATTTATAGTTGATGATAACATCAAATTATAAATACCAGTAGCCAGACCTGTAATATTAGTAACAGAAGCAGGATTAGAATATCCAGGAATTGGAGTACCAAAAGTATCTGTATACAAATTATAACTTGTCCAAGCGTCTCCAAGAATAAACATTGCTTCTCCCTGACTTGCACCAGGACAAATATTATNTACTAGAACACTATCCTTATAACAGCCAGGAGCTAAATTCATCTGGAAAACAATTGTTGCTAGCCCTGTAATTGGGGATACAATTCCNGAATTACAACCGCTATTATCAGTAATCACAACAGAATATGTTCCTANATCTAAAGAATCTAAAGTAGATGAAGTAGATGAAGTAGAATTCTGTAAAAGATTACCATTAGCATCATACCATGTAAAATTATAAGGACCTCCAGTACCTCCAGATATATTACTTAAAGTAAAGTAACCATTTGGATTTATAGTATCTGTTATAAGAGAAATAGTTGTGTCGCCAATGATAAAAGGTTGACCCACTCTGTCAATAGAGATATAAGTAGTTTTGGAACAACCGCTAGCATCTGTAAGTATTAATTCATACTCTCCTTTACCAATACCATAATTAAAACCAGAACCAGCNCCACCAACAAATACATGACTTGTATCCGAATTTCCTGGACATGTATTACAAATAAGAGTGTCTAAATTTAAGTTATTTGAAGTAGTATCTTTTAATGATAAGGTATAAGGAAAAANTCCGTAAATATTTGACACATGGATTTGACCATCCAATGCTGAAAAGCATGANACATTTACGGTCGAAGTATCATAACCACAATTGCTAATTGCTGANATAGAAAATGAAGCTGTGTCAGNNCAACCATTATCATCAGTAGCAATTACAGTNTATNTTCCTGCAGNAATATTACTTATATCCTCAGTTGTAACTCCATTAGACCAATTATAAGTGTAAGAGCTAGACACTGTCCCTCCAGCTACTGAAATATTAATAGCTCCATCATTACTTATTGGNGTGGATGGATCCTGTGAAGATTGTAAAGACACAACAACAGGAGATGGATCAACTAGTGTAANTAATTCATCNTGAATAAGATTATTTGTTNNNGAATCTANCAACTCAATTTTATATTGACCAGCNGGAAATGAAAGATTTTGTAAATTCGTTGTAAAAGTATTAGTANTATTACTATTTTGAGTTGCTAAAGTAATCCATGATCCAGCAGTATTTAACCATCTATATAAAANCTTTANNGAAGATGGAGGAACTGATTGAACAAGATCAACATCAATAATACCATTCTCACCTGTACAATCTGGATCTGTAGTAGTAACACTAATTGAGGGTAATGAAGATGCATTAACNATAANNTNNCCNACCATTCCCGGTAAATGTGGATCACAGTGATATTCATAAGTTCCAGGAATACCAAATGTAAAATTTGAAAGCATAACCCCAGGTCCTACAACACCCCCGGCATTTACAAATCCTTGAGGGTTGTTTGGGTATGAAGCTATACTTCCATTCACATTATGAAACCCTCCTGTGTTAATAAATGTTACATTGTCGCCAG
>NZRJ01000080.1 GCA_002693745.1 Flavobacteriales bacterium | reverse complement strand
TATTATTACTTTTTATTTTTAAAATTTCTCCACTTCTTTTTTTTAGCAATTATTTGGTATTTTGGAGCCTCTTTAAATTTTTTTGGTAAATTTAATTTGGGTACTTCTTGTTCAATTAATTTTTCAATATTCATAAAATTTTGAACCTGCTTAGAATTTATAAAAGTTATGGCTTCTCCTTTTCTATCTGCTCTTGCTGTTCTTCCAATTCTATGAACATAATCTTCTGCATCATTAGGAACTTCATAGTTTATTACAAGTTCAATCCCTTTTATGTCAATTCCTCTAGACAGAATATCGGTAGCTACTAATATTCTAATTTTTTTATTCTTAAAATCTATAATTGTTTTTTCTCGTTGTTCTTGGTCTAATCCTGAGTGCATTTCGGAAGCTTTCATTCCTGCTTTATTAAGAGTCTTTTTAATCTCTCTTACACTTTTTATACTTGATGCAAAAACGAGGACATGACTTAAATTCTCTCCTTTTGTTTTTAAAATTGCTTTAGCTAGATTTACTTTTTGGCTATCATGGCATAAATATGCGGTTTGAGTAATTCCAGTTGCTGGCTTAGAAATTTCTAAGCTGATACTTCTAGGATTTTTTAATAATTTTTTTGCTAACTCTCTAATTCTATTTGGCATAGTAGCTGAGAACAGCAGAGTTTGTTTTTTATTAGGCAACTGCTTTGCTATAGTCATGATATCATCATGAAATCCCATATCAAGCATCCTATCTGCTTCATCAAGAATTAAATATTCTATTGCGGAAGTATCAAAATAATTAAAGTCTAGATGAGCAAGTAGTCTTCCTGGTGTACAAATAATTATATCAGCTCCTTTTTTTAAAGCTTTTTTTTGCTTGTCAAATTCTACTCCAGTTCCTCCTCCATATATTGGGTAAGATGACGAATTAGTAAAATAGGAAAATCCTTCAATCTGCATATCTATCTGCTTAGCTAACTCTCTAGTTGGCGCAATAATGATTGCCTTTACTTTATCGCTTTGATTTATCTTTGATAGATTATCTAGTATTGGTAAAACAAAAGCAGCTGTTTTCCCTGTTCCTGTTTGTGCACATGCTATTAGATCTCTTCCTTTTTGTATTAATGGTATTGCTTTTTCTTGTATTGGTGTAGCATTTTTAAACCCCATCATTTCAAGTCCTTCTTGCAATTCACTTCCAAATTTAAATGTAATGAAATTCATTTTGTAAATATACTAAAAGCAATATTGATTTTCTTTAATTAATTTTTCAGCTACTTTTCTTCTTAATTCTTTAGGGTTTATATCATATCCTTTTGTAAAACGTTTTAACCCCATTAATAACATCTTTTTTTCATCTCCCTCTGCAAAAGCAAGAATAACTTCTTCTCCTGATCGAGAACAGTTCTTTATGGCTTGATATAAGAACAATTTACTCATATTAATCTGTGATTTATTTTTTTCTTGTCCATTTTTATGGGTTAACTTTTCAGTTCTTAAGATAGCAGATTCGGCTCCATATACATCTATTACCATATCTGCCAAATTCATTAATAATTCTTGTTCTTTATCTATGTTTATTCCATAATGTTTAGCCGATTTTCCTGCTATCATTAAGATAGCTTTTTTTAAATTTTTAAGATGTTCTTTTTCTATTGTAAATAGCTTACTATCATCTTTCCTTTTAAAAGAAGGAATACTCATTAAATCAGAGGCTGCTTTCATGGCAAGAGTTATAATGTCTAATTCTCCCTTCATTGCTTTTTTTAAGATCATTCCAACAAGAAGCATTCTATTTATTTCATTAGTTCCTTCATAGATTCTGGAAATTCTTGCATCTCTGTAGGCAGCTTCCATAGGAGCTTCTGCTGAATATCCCATTCCACCATAGATTTGAATTCCTTCATCTGAACAGAATTGTATAGTTTCCGATCCCATTATTTTTGTGATAGAACATTCAATAGCATATTCCTCAATTCCTTTAAGGTATGCTTTTTGTTTATCTTTTTCCTTAGACTGCAGACGTAATATATTTTTTTCAATATCATTTCCAGCTCGATAAGTAGCTGATTCTATAACATATGTTCTTACCGCCATATCAGCAAGTTTATGCTTTATAACACCAAATTTTGAAATAGGAACTCCAAATTGAATACGCTGATTAGAATATTTAGTTGAAAGATTAATCACTCTTCTACATGCGTCTAATATTGCTGCCGAGAGTTTAATCCTTCCCACATTAAGCGCATTCATAGCAATTTTAAACCCATTACCTCTACCTCCCAACATTGCTTCTATTGGAATCTTCACTTCATTAAAAAAGATTTGACGAGTTGAGGAGGAGTGTAACCCTAATTTATGTTCTTCTTCTCCCATAGTCATTCCTTTTGCTCCTTTTTCTAAAATAAATGCTGTAATATTTTTATCTTCTTCTATTTTAGCAAATACAATAAATACATCTGCAAAACCTGCATTTGAGATCCACATCTTTTGTCCTGTAATAAGGTAGTTTTTTCTATCTTTACTAAGTACAGCTTTTGTTTTTCCTGAATTTGCATCCGAACCTGCCCCAGGTTCTGTTAAACAATAACAACCTATCCACTCCCCACTTGAAAGTTTAGGTAAATATCTTTCTTTTTGTTGTTGGTTTCCATAAAGTAGAATAGGTAAAGTTCCGATTCCAGTATGCGCTCCAAATGCAGTAGAAAAAGATCCATTTGCGCCAGAAATTCTATCACAAATAAGTACAGATGTGTTAAATGGCATACCCATTCCTCCATATTCGATTGGAATACTGATTCCTAGTAGTCCTAATTCCCCTGCTTTTTTCATGCATTCCTCAGTTAGCTTGTAATCTTTTTGTTCAAATCTTTCTCTATGTGGATCTAACTCTTTTTCAACAAATTCTTTTGTTGCCGATGCCATCATTAATTGATCATCTGAGAAATCTTCTGGAATAAAAACATCCTTTGAATCTTGATCTTTAATTAAAAATTCTCCACCTCTTATCATAATTTTATTTATATAATTTCTTATAGTATCTCAAAAATTCCAGCTGCACCTTGACCTGCTCCTACACACATACTAACCATTCCATATTTCTGATTTCTTTTTTTTATTTCATTTATTAATTGTACAGTAAGTTTTCCTCCAGTACATCCAAGGGGGTGACCTAATGCAATTGCACCACCATTTACATTTACAATATCTTGATTTAGTTTTAGTTCACGTATAACTGCTAAAGATTGTGATGCAAATGCTTCATTTAGTTCTATTAGTTCTATATCGTCTAATTTTAACCCTGCTTTTTTTAGTGCTATTGGCACTGCTTCAATAGGGCCAATCCCCATATATTTTGGCTCCACTCCAGCAACAGAATAACTTATTAATTTAGCAATTGGAGTTATATTTAATTTGTTTACCATGTCTTCTGACATCAACAAAACAAATGCTGCTCCATCAGAAGTTTGTGATGCATTTCCTGCGGTAACAGACCCTCCTTCAGTAAATACAGGTTTTAATTTCTGTAAAGCCTCAATTGATCCTCCTTTTCTTGGCCCTTCATCTGTATCTACAACATATTTTTTTATTTGTTTCTTTTCGTTTTGATCTAAGTATATTTCTTTTACGGTAATGGGTACAATTTCTCTTTTAAAATATCCTTTTT
Organism: Flavobacteriales bacterium; assembly: GCA_002693745.1. Classification (GTDB taxonomy): domain Bacteria; phylum Bacteroidota; class Bacteroidia; order Flavobacteriales; family BACL11; genus BACL11. The sequence goes on along the minus strand of NZRJ01000080.1, from coordinate 18,760 downwards.
CAATTGCATTTAGTGCTTTTTGATGAGATTTAAAAGCAAATTTGTCTTGGTCAAGTCTACTGATATTCCATCTTTTTGCAACCTCCTCTGCAGTAAGACCCATATTCCAGTACCAATCGGCGTTATTTTTTGCCACATCATAGTTTGGTACAATTCTCCATCCACCGAATGGGATAGGGGACATGCATTCTACTCCACCTGCAATGATACACTCAGCCATGCCGTTCTGTATTTTGGCATTTGCAATAGCAATAGTCTCTAACCCTGAAGAGCAGTATCTATTTACGGTCATTCCTGGAACTTTTATAGTATCTAACCCCATTAAGGAAATCATTCTACCAATATTTAATCCTTGTTCTGCTTCAGGAGTTGCATTACCGCAAATTACATCATCAATTTTTTCTTTATCTAATTCTGGGATAGATGCTACTAGATGTTTAATTACATCTGCGGCCAAATCATCTGGGCGAGTAAATTTAAATACTCCTTTTCCTGATTTTCCTACTGCTGAGCGGTATCCTGCAACTATATATGCTGTTCTCATAATCTTAGTTTCTTAATGGTTTTCCTTTTTTTAGCATGTGTTCAATTCTTTCTAAGGTCTTTCTTTCTCCACAAAGAGATAAAAAAGCTTCTCTCTCAAGATCCAGTAAATATTGTTCAGATACTAGAGTAGGAGATGATAAATCTCCACCACAAATTGTATAGGCTAATTTTTCAGACATTAGTTTCTCATGTTGTGTTATATATCCTGCTGCGTGCATAGAATGAGCTCCTACCATAAACATTCCTAATCCCTGCTTACCTAATACTTTTATTTTTTCTATTGTTGGCTTTGTGTATCCTTTGTTAGCTAAGTTAAGAGTAACTTCTTTTGCATCATTAATAAGATTATTAAATCCTATGGTTACTTTATCTCTATTTTTTAATAATAGATCTAATTCTATACCTTCTTGTGCTGATGTGGCTACCTTTGCCATTCCTATATTTAAATATCTTTTTTTAATAGTTGGTAATTGAATATCTCCAGAGAAGTAGGCATCAGATGCTCTTTTTGCCATTTCTTTAGTTCCTCCACCTCCTGGAATAACACCAACTCCCATTTCTACCAAGCCGATATAAGTTTCTGCGCATGCTTGTACATGATCTGCATGTAAGGCAATCTCACACCCCCCACCTAATGTCATGCCATGTGTTGCAACTACGACGGGTATAGAAGAGTTTCTTATTCTTCCAGTTGTTCTTTGGAAAGCACGAACAGCAAAATCAATTTCATCATATTCCTGCTCAATTGCCATCATAAATATCATAGCGATATTTGCACCTACGGAGAAATTAACTCCTTGATTGGCTATTACTAATCCTTTGTGATTTTTTTCTGCAATTTTAATAGATTGTTGGATGCCTTCTAATACTTCACCTCCGATAGAATTCATTTTTGTTCTCCATTCTAAATTCACAATGCCATCTCCAATATCGATAAGATTACATCCTGAGTTGCTCCAAATTTTATTCTTTTTACGGATGTTATCCAAAACAATAAAGTTTTCCATTCCAGCAATTTTTTTCTGCTCTTTTGTTGAAACATTATAATAATTTAAAGTGCCATTTTTATTAGTGTAGAAAGATTTTTTTCCAGATTTAACCATGTTATACACCCAATTAGCAACTTTAAAATCTTCTTCTTCCATTTTAGATAATGTGTCCACAACGTCTAGTGCGTCCCACATTTGGAATGGACCAATTTCCCAACCAAAACCAGCACAAAGTGCTCTGTCAATTTTGTAAAGGTCATCTGTTATTTCTGGTATTCTATGTGACACATAGGCGAATGTAGAGTAGAATGATTTGCGATAAAACTCACCTGCTTTATCTTTTCCCTTTACAAGAATTTTTAATCTTTTTAACAAATTATCTTCTTGTTTTGCGGCTGCAATAGTTGCGAATTTTGCTCTTTTTTTTGGAGCATATTGCATAGTATTGATATTTAATACTTCAATGACTCTTTTCCCATTTTTATCTTTTGATTTTTTGTAGAATCCTTGTTTCGATTTATCCCCTAACCATTGATTTTTATTCATTTTCTTAATGAATTCAGGTAACTTAAAGTTGTCTTTTACTTCATCATTAGGGCAGTTTTGATATACACCGTTTGCTACATGAATAAGAGTGTCCAAACCTACTAAATCGCAAGTTCGGAAAGTTGCTGATTTTGGTCTACCAATAATTGGTCCAGTTAAACTGTCAATTTCTTCAATACTTAGGTTTAGATCTTCAACTATATGGAAAAGAGACATAATGTTAGCAACACCAATTCTGTTAGCAATAAATGCAGGTGTATCTTTACATAACACCATATCTTTTCCAAGAAATCTATTTCCATAATCCATTAAAAAATCAATTATCTCAGCTGAAGTTTTAGAGCTTGGAATTATTTCAAGAAGTTTTAAATATCTTGGAGGATTGAAAAAATGAGTTCCGCAAAAGTGTTTTTGGAAATCTTCAGATCTTTCATTTAACATACTTTCAATAGAAATTCCCGATGTGTTTGTAGAAATTATTGTGCCTTTTTTTCTGTGTTTTTCTATTTCTTTAAATACTTTTTTCTTTATGTCTATTTTTTCTACAACAACTTCAATAATCCAATCAACGTCTGAAATTTTACATAAATCGTCTTCCAAATTTCCTGTTGAAATTCTACTTGTAAAAGATTTGCTATATATTGGTGAAGGCTTGCTTTCTAAAGTGTTTTGTAATGCTTTATTCACTATAGCATTTTTTTTGTTTTTATTTTTTTTCTCTTCTTTTGACAAATTAAAAGGGATAATATCTAATAAAAGAACTTCTACACCAATGTTTGCAAAATGGCACGCAATACGTGATCCCATTATTCCTGAGCCAATTATTGCTACTTTATTTATATGTCTATTTCTGTTCATCAATTATTTTATTAATTTTTTTTAAAATATTGAAAAATATATCCATTTCTTCTTTTGTAAAATGAGATTGTATTGTTTCATTAAAATCAATTACAACTTTTTTTGCAACTTCACGCCAATCCATGCCAAGTGGTGTAAGATGTATTACAGATTTTCTTTTGTCATTTGGGTCATCTTTTCTTTCAATTACTCCTGCGTCTTCTAGTTTATTAAGAGAACGAGATAGGGAAGTAGCTTCCATTCCCATACTTGGGCCTAATTGAGTTGATGGAGTTCCTTGCATAATATCAATATTGAGAATTATCATTCCAAGAGCCATACTTGCCATATATTCTGTAGCAGTACGATTGTACATTTTAGTAATATTATACCATGTTTTCCTTATATTATAATCAATAGTATCTTCTTGTTCCATAATTTTTAATTCTTTAACGAAAATAGTGAAAAAATGTTATGCGCGCATAACAAAATCTTTAAATTATGCATACATATAAAGATGATTAAAAAAGTTGTATTTTTATCATTATAAAATTAACTATTATGAGCTATTTATCTCCCTTAGAAATGTTCTACAAGTGGGAACAAGAAAAACCAAATGAAATTTATCTTTCACAACCAGTGAACAGAGTGTGGCATCATTGGACATGGCGGGAATTTGGTGTTGAAGTTAGAAAAATGGCATCTTATTTAAAATCATTATCATTACCAAAAGAAAGTAAAATTGCTCTTTTATCAAAAAATTGTGCTCACTGGATAATGGCAGATATGGCAATAATGATGAGTGGAAATGTATCTGTACCTCTGTATCCAAATTTAAATCCTGAGAGCCTAGAAAAAATCTTAAACCATTCAGACTCTAGATTGTTATTTGTTGGTAAGTTAGATAATTATAAAGATATGAAACCTGGCGTTCCATCAACTATAGATTGTATTTCTTTTCCTTTTTATTCTGAGGATTACCCAGTTTGGGATGAGCTAACAAAAGATATAGTTCCAATTTCTGAAAATATAATACGTAGTGAAGAAGAATTAGCAACGATTATTTATACTTCAGGAACTACAGGAGAACCAAAAGGTGTAATGCACAAGTTTCATAATTTTTCATTTGCAACTACTAATGCAGTAAATGTTTTACCTTTAAAAGAAGAATCTTTTTTTTCTTATTTACCATTGTGTCATATTGCTGAAAGATTATTAATTCAAATGGGAAGTTTATATTGTGGTGGCAGAGTATCATTTGCTGAAAGCATAGAAACTTTTTCAGCTAATCTTTCAGAAGTATCTCCTACTGTTTTCTTAGGTGTTCCAAGAATATGGACAAAGTTTCAACAAGGTATTCTAGCAAAAATACCGCAGAAAAAATTAAGTATACTACTTAAAATTCCTTTAGTGTCTTATTTCTTAAGAAAGAAGATTCATAAAGGTTTAGGGCTCAGTAATGCAAGAAATATTTTTACTGGTGCTGCACCAACTCCTATTGCACTTATTAATTGGTTTGCAAGATTAGGAATTAATATTCAAGAGGCTTATGCTATGACAGAAAACACTTGTTATTCTCATGTAAGTTTTAAGGATACGATTAAGATTGGTTCTGTAGGTCAAGCTTTACCTCATTGTGATGTAAAAATATCAGCTGATAAGGAAATTTTAATAAAACATGATGCTTTAATGGATGGTTATTATAAAATGGATCATGAAACAAATAAAACAATAATTAACGGATGGTTACATACTGGTGATGAAGGGACGATTGATAAAGATGGATTTTTAACTATTACTGGTAGAGTAAAGGATTTGTTTAAAACCAGTAAAGGAAAATATATCGCTCCATCCCCAATTGAAATGAAACTTTCTGTAAATAAGAATATTGCTCAGGTTTGTGTTGTTGGAACTGGATTGCCCCAGCCAATTGCTATTGTTGTGTTATCAGAAAGAGGAAAGAACAGATCAAAAAAAGATCTTAAACGCTCTTTAGTTAAAACTTTAGATATTGTAAATCATAAATTAGATACTCATCAGCGGTTACATAATTTAATCATTGTTAATGATGATTGGACAGTAGAAAATAGATTTCTTACTCCTACCATGAAAATTAAGCGTAACTTGATAGAAAAGTCTTACAACAAAAATTATGAGGATTGGTATAATGCTGAGCAAGTTCTTATAATTGAGTAGTTGACTTGAAATTTTAAAAAAAATATGCTAGATGATATTTTAAAATTTGTAGAATCTTTGGATTGTTTTTTGTTTTAAATCATCTAATTCATAAGATTAGGTTTTAAGTTTCTTTTTCTTGGCAGCAGGAAAAAGTATATTATTTAAGATTAATCGATATCCAGGAGAGTTAGGATGTAGAGATAAATCTGTTTTTGGGTCACCAACTCTATGTTGGTAATCTTCTGGGTCATGCCCCCCATAAAAAGTCCATGTTCCATTGCCTAATTTACCATGTATATATCTAGCTTCGTTTGTTGCTTTTGTTTCTCCCATAATTAGCACATCTGTTTTTATATATTCTTTTTTAAAAGAAGTTGTTTGTCCCATAAATCCTGCAATAACTTGTACATGATTTTGACATAGCATAGTTGGCACTGGATCCCATTTTGCTGAGAAATCAAATAATGTAAAGAAATCAACCTTTGCATTTAATCGTCTTTTTTCAGTGGCATCAATAGAAGAGAATTCATAATGATTTGGGTTTTTGATTAAGGAAAAATCCTTAAAAGCTAATGTTTTTGAAAAATCTAATTTACTGTTAATATCACTATCCATTGGATCTCCATCAAACATTTCTCTACAAATATCAATTCCTTCTGCAGCGAGAGCGATGTCATAACTATCTGTGGCTGAGCACATAGCAAATAGAAATCCTCCACCTAATATAAACTCTTTTATTTTTTTGGCTACAGCTAATTTTGCCTCAGAGACTTTTTTATAACCTAATTTATTAGCTAATTCTTCAGCATCTCTTTTTCCTTCCTTATACCAAGTTGCATTTTTAAATGCAAAATAAAATTTACCATATTGCCCTGTAAAATCTTCATGATGTAAATGTAACCAATCGTAAATTGGAAGTAGATTGGATAGAACTTCTTCATCATAAATTACATCATAAGGGATTTCTGCATATGTCAAAGCCATGGTTACAGCATCATCCCAGGGTTGCTTACTTTTAGGTGAGTAAATTGCAATTTTTGGAGCTTTTTCAAGTCTAACAATATCTTGGTTAACAGAAGGGCTAGCAATTGATTGTAATATCTGGTTAGATTGAATATCTGCAATAANGTTAAAGAAAACTCCTCTATAATTGCATTCATCCTCAATTGTTTTATGATATTTAATCATAAAGCTACCACCTTTATAATTTAGAAGCCAGTCTACTTTTAATTTATTGTTAATAGCATAGTATGCAATGCCGTATGCTTTAAGATGATTGCTTTGACTTTCATCCATAGGAATTAGTATGTAAGACGCTTTTAAAGAAATAAAAAAGCTACAAAAAAATAATAATAAAATTTTTTTTTTGAATTTAAAATGGATCATCACTTTTTTCTTGATTCATACTTGATGACATTGATATCATCGAAGAATTATGTGCTTCATCTTCAAAGTAACCTTCATCATAATAATCAAGNTCAGAAAATTTAGCAAATTCATCAATAAATTTTAAACGAACATTTTTAAGAGATCCATTTCTGTGTTTTGCAATAATTAGTTCTGCTTGCCCCCTTGAATCATCACCATTGTCCCATTCATATATNTTATAATATTCAGGACGATATATAAAAGTTACAATATCTGCATCTTGCTCAATTGCTCCAGATTCTCTAAGATCAGATAACATAGGTCTTTTGCTACCAACACCTGTTCTGCTTTCAACACCTCTATTAACTTGTGACAAAGCAATGACAGGAATGTTTAATTCTTTAGCAATACCTTTTAATGATCTAGAAATAGTAGATATTTCTTGTTCTCTATTTCCAGCATTTCCTCCTGCATTCATCAACTGAAGATAATCAATCATAATGATTTTTACTGAATGGTTTTTAACCAGTCTTCTTGCTTTTGCTCTAAGCTCAAAAATAGTTAAAGCGGGTGTGTCATCAATAAAGATTGGAGCTTCTGAAAGCTGTTTAATTTTTTCATGTAATTGAACCATCTCATGGTCAGCTAAGTCCCCTTTTCTTAGTTTGGAAGCACTTAGTTCAGCTTCACTAGCAATTAATCTATTTACTAATTGTTCTGATGACATTTCTAGTGAAAAGAACCCAATTGGATTATCGTGATTAATAGCAATATTTCTAGCCATTGTTAANGCAAGTGCAGTTTTACCCATTCCAGGGCGCGCTGCACAAATAATCAAATCAGATTTTTGCCAGCCTGAAGTTACTCTATCTAAATTTGTAAAACCACTTGCAATACCACTTAAACCATCTTCTTTATTTCTTAGTATTTCAATATTTTCAAGGGCTCCCTTAATTAATGAGCTCATTTTGTCATAACTTTTTCTTAATGTTCCTTCAGTTACTGTAAATAGTTCTGATTCTGCATTNTTTAGTAAATCAAAAATATCNACAGCATCATCAAAAGCATCAGCACTTATCTTTCTTGAGATATTAATTAGAGATCTTTTTATAAATTTTTCTGCTATAATTCTTGCATGAAATTCAGTATTAGATGCTGATGCTACATTGTTTGTGAGTTCAGAAATATAGGATAAACCTCCTATCTCATCAAAAGATTCTAACCTTTTAAGTTCTTCAGAGACAGTAAGAATGTCAATTGGTTGAGTATTGTTGAATAAATTTGTAATTGCTTCGAAAATCTTCTGATGTTTAGGAGCATAGAAATACTCTGTTTTTAGTGAATCAATAGCGTCAGATAATGATTCATTATCAATCATTAAAGCTCCAAGTATTGCTTTTTCTAATTCAATAGCTTGAGGTTGTAATTTTCCTTCAATTTGATTAGTTGGCGTTGCTTTTAATGTTCTTTTTCCTACTTTCTTTACCATATTTTATTCATTTACCATTCCCATTTTTGAAAATTTNTTCATTCTATTTTTTACTAGAGCATCCTTGTCAATCTTAATTAGTTNTTTAATGTTTTTTGTAATAGTTTTTTTTACAATTTTAAAGGTTTCATGAGGAAATGTATGTGCACCACCTAAAGGCTCTTTAATTATCTCATCAACTAATCCTATTTTTTTCATGTCTTTTGCAGTAAGTTTGAGTGCNTCAGCAGCTTTTTCTTTATGTTCCCAGTTACCCCAGAGAATAGTTGAACAGTTTTCTGGAGAGATTACAGAATACCAAGCATTATTAAGCATGAGAATTTTATCTCCAACTCCTATTCCTAATGCACCACCTGAAGCTCCTTCACCAATTATGACAACAATAATAGGAACTTCTAATTTTGTCATTTCGAATATGTTTCTTGCTATTGCTTCTCCTTGCCCTCTTTCTTCTGCTTCTAATCCTGGATAGGCTCCAGGNGTATCAACAAAGCATACAACTGGTTTACCAAATTTTTCTGCCATCTTCATTAATCTTAAGGCTTTTCGGTATCCCTCTGGGTTAGCCATGCCAAAATTACGAAATTGCCTATCCTTAGTATTTCTTCCTTTTTGTTGTCCAATAAACATNACGGATTGTTTGTCTATTGATGCCCATCCTCCTACCATTGCTTTATCGTCTTTAACTCCTCTATCACCATGTATTTCTATAAAATTATTATCTGATAGNGCATTTATATAATCAAGAGAATAAGGTCTTTTTGGGTGACGTGAAAGTTGTACTCTTTGCCAGGAAGATAGGTTCTCATAAATTTCCTTTCTAGTAGCTTCTATTTTTTTTTCAATATCATGTACAGTTTTACTTACATCAATTGAACTTTCTTCCCCAAGCTCTTTAGCTTTATCAAGTTTGATAAGTAGCTCCTCAATTGGTTTTTCAAATGATAAATATTCCATTAATAAAATTTTAAAAAAACAAATTTAAATAAAATCATTTATGAAGCTGTATAATTTCTTAGTTCATTATTTTTGTTGTTGAAAACTTGATTAGTATAAATATTAAAAATGATTGTTTATCCAAATGCAAAGATAAATCTCGGGCTTAATGTTATTAAAAAAAGGGTAGATGGATATCATGAGATCGCTTCTGTTTTTTANCCAGTAGACACCCTTTTTGATATCTTAGAAGTAATNCCAAGTGATGTTTTTTTATTTAGTAGTTCAGGACTTTCTATTAATGCAGATCGGAATATTTGTGTTAAAGCTTATGATTTGTTACGTGATGATTTTAGTATTGATCCCGTTAAGATTCATTTNCATAAACAGATTCCTATAGGAGCTGGATTAGGAGGAGGGTCAGCTGATGGTACGTATACTTTAATTATATTAAATAAACTTTTTGATTTAGGACTTTCTATCGAACANTTACATAATTACGCTNTAAAATTAGGNGCAGATTGTCCNTTTTTTATTGAAAATANACCAAAATATGTNAGNGGAATTGGNGATAAAATGATCNCTNTTGATATTGACTTNTCAAAATTTGAGTTGAAATTTAATATTCCTAAATTTCAAATTTCTACANCTGANGCGTATACTGAGATANNACCAAAACNTTCTTCTATAGATTTGTTTCATTTTATTTCTAAACCNATAANCCAATGGAAAGACAANGTTNTTAATGATTTTGAANNTAATGCTTTTTTNAAATANCCTGAACTTAGAATTATAAAAGAAAATTTTTATAAGGATGGTGCAATTTANTCTAGTATGACAGGAAGTGGAAGTGTAATGTATGGTATATTTAATAAATAATTTTCTTAACCATTCATTGTTATTAAAAACTCAGTATTATCTTTAGTTTTTTGCAGTCTGTCTTTCATAAATTCAATAGCTTCAATTGGATTCATATCTGCTAAATAATTCCTTAATACCCAGATTCTTTGTATATGTTCTTTATCTAATAATAAATCTTCTCTTCTTGTAGAAGAGGCAACTAGATCAACTGCAGGATAGATCCTTCTATTCGCAATCTTTCTATCTAATTGAAGTTCCATATTACCGGTTCCTTTAAATTCTTCAAAAATTACTTCATCCATCTTACTTCCAGTATCTGTAAGTGCAGTTGCTAAAATAGTAAGAGATCCTCCATTTTCAATTTTACGTGCAGCACCAAAGAACCTTTTAGGTTTATGCAGAGCATTTGCATCTACACCACCACTTAATATTTTACCTGATGCAGGTTGCACTGTATTATAAGCTCTTGCTAGTCTAGTAATTGAATCTAGTAAAACAACAACATCATGACCACATTCAACCATTCTTTTAGCTTTTTCAAGTACCATATCAGCAACCTTTACATGTCGGCTTGCTGGTTCATCAAAAGTTGAAGCAATTACTTCTGCATTTACACTTCTTTCCATATCAGTTACTTCCTCAGGGCGTTCATCAATTAATAATATAATCATATAAACTTCTGGATTATTATCTGCAATTGCATTTGCAATATCTTTTAATAATACAGTCTTACCTGTCTTCGGCTGAGCAACAATTAAACCTCTTTGTCCCTTTCCTATAGGAGTAAATATATCTAACATTCTTATGGATACATTATTATGTCCATTATCTAAAAGGTTAAATTTTTCATAAGGGAAAAGCGGTGTAAGATGATGAAAAGGAATTCTGTCTCTAACAATTCCAGGATCACGACCATTTATATTTTTTACTTCTATTAATGGGTAGTATTTTTCTCCTGTTTTTGGAGGTCGAACCATTCCGTTAATTGTATCACCTGTTTTTAAACCGAATAGTTTAATTTGTGAATGAGAAACATAAACATCATCTGGAGATGTTAAATAATGATAATCACTTGATCTCATAAATCCATATCCATCTGGCATAATCTCAATAACTCCTTCTGTTGGAATTATACCATCAAAATTATAATCGTATTTTGATGGTAAATTATTAGATTGTTTGTTATTTTGTTTTGGCTTAGGGTGTGTGTTTATTTCCTCCTTAGTATTATTATTTGGATGCTTTTTGGCCTCTTGCTTTTTATTGTGTGGATCTTGCCCTAAATTTTGTTTTTTTACTTCATCAGATTTTTCTTTTTCTATTTTATTATTTTTTTGAGAGTTTTCAGAATCAGATTTTGTAATATGATTTTTCTTTGTACTCGTTCTTGGTCTTTTTTTCTTTGTTATTTCATTAGCTGGTTTAGTGTTTTCAGCTTGATAATCTAAAATAGCGTAAGTTAGTTCTTCTTTATTTAATTTATCTAACTTTTTAATATTTAGTTTTTTTGCTATTAATTGTAAATCAGAGACTTTTTTTGTGTTTAATTCATCTAGTTTATACATAGATCTTTTTTTAATAATTTTAATATCGGAATGTTGAAAGGTGAGTTTTAAGATGCTTTAAAGAAAATTTTTCTATAAAGATAAGTATGCAATTATACAATTTTTAAAAGAAATGAGCAAATTATACAATTTTAATTAATTTTGCACCAAATATTTTAAACAATGATTCAAAGAGTTCAAAGCCTTTTTCTTTTTTTTTCTGCTATTTTTTCAATTACTATTATTTATAATTTTCCAGTTTTATATGATGAAACAGCAGAGTATTTTTTAAGAGATAATTTTTCATATCCAAGATTATGTATGTTTTTATCAGCTGGTTTATCTATTTTTTCAGTTTTTCAGTTTAGAAATAGAAAACGACAACATTTAATTGTGTCATTTGCTAGATTAATGCTAACTCTTGCTTTCTTTTTAATTATTATTTTGCATCTTGATGAAAAATCATTTGGATTAGGAATCTTCTTATTAATCATTCCTTTTTTATCATTGATAGCTGCTAATTATTTTATTAATAGAGATGAAAAGTTAATTAATTCAGCAGATAGGATTCGTTAGATTTTTAGTAAATTCAATTACATTTAAATCTTTAATTTCATCATTATTAATTTTAAAACTAAGTAAAGTTTTGACTCTATGTATTCCAAAATTGCCTATTGCTCCAGGATTCATATGAAGTAGCTTATTTTTTTTATCGTACATTACTTTTAAAATATGAGAGTGTCCAGAAATAAATAAATTTGGTTTATTTTTTTTTATCATTGGTAGAATTCTTTTATTATATCTATCTGGGTAGCCACCAATGTGTGTCATCATTACTTTTACATCTTCACATTTAAAATAGATCTCTTTTTTAAACTCGCTACGAATTTTTTGATTATCAATATTTCCCCAAACAGCTCTTAATTTTGAGAATTCTTTTAGTTTATCTGTAATAGTTAAATCGCCTATATCACCAGCATGCCAAATCTCATCAGCTTTTTCAAAATAAGGAAAGAAACGTTCATCTAATGAGCCATGAGAATCTGATAGCAAAATAATATGCTTCATTTATCTAAGGACAAGATTTTTGATAATTATATTTTTTAACTAATAAATACTACCTAATAAGATTAATTATACCTTGATATGACCTTTTTTTACCACCTTGATCAATAATTTCAATAGAATAAACATAAGTACCTGCAACTCCATATTCTCCGGAGTTGTTAATAGTTCCATCCCAGGCTTCGTCACATCCAGAAACCATACAATCGTTATACTTTGAATTATAATCTTGTTCTGATAATAATGCTGCATCAAGATATTTATCTGTTTCAAATACTCTGTTGCCAGATCTATCATAAACAGAAAGCTTATATTCTTTAATACTTCTTACTACTGGCATAAAGTGGTCATTATATAAATCATTATTAGGGGTAAATGCATCAGGTATAAAATAACTAAATTTATCACTAATAATTATTGGCTGTGTAATCTCAGCTGTACATCCACTATCTGATACAACTTGTAGAGTTACAAAATGAGTGTCTGCTTGGGCATCAAATTTCCATGCAAAATTATCAATTGGTGATGTAATTGTATCATTTATTGGATTATTAAAAATCCATTCTGAATACATATATCCTTCTGATTGATTAACAAAATTTATAATAGGATTATCAGTGTAAGCAGGTTGAGGGTAAACCATAAAATTTGGTTGAGGTATTGGATTAACTTGTATAAAGACATCATCTCCTAAATCTTTTCCTTTACAATTATTTCCGTCTACTATCTGTGTTATTTTCCATTCACCATGTTCGTTAGTAGGTATTGTTGGTGGATTTGGAGTAAGAAATTCAAGATACCTATTATCTCCATTAACTGAATAGTTCACTTTATAGTTAGGAATACCGTCTAAGAAGTTAAATTCTATATTTGTAAGGCTTCCATCATTACAAATAAATCTGCTTCCATCTACTGTAAGTTCAGCAATAGGTAAATTATTAGCAATGATGTCAAAAGGAGTTCCTGTCAAAATAGGTGTCTTAATACATCCTTTAATATCATTTACAGACACAAAGTCAAAAGTTGTTGAGTTTGTAAAGATTGTTTGTGGTATTGTAATTGAGTTATTATATGCAGGTGTTGTAATTAAAGATCCATTTTTTAGAAAATTAACTGTCCAAGGAGCAGTTCCATTAGTAAATTCAAAATTTATGAATGCTTCTTCACCCATACAAATTTCTCCTGTATCAGCTGTACTAGTTATTATCATATCTGCAGTCTCATTTACTATCAATTCTACCATATTATTTATAGTATCAATTAAACCACAACCATTATTATCAGTAAATGCTGTAATTATATAAGGATATACTCCAGCAGAAATTGGTGTATATTCAATTAGACTGCCTGCATTTAATCCTGAAGTTTGCGTCCCATTATTATTTAAAACATAGTTAGGTGACATTCCATTAATTGTTATAGTGTATGGAGGTGCAGCAAGAGGAGATAGACTTATAGGTGTTTGTAAATTTAAAGGTATAGTATTACCTTCACAAATCTCAGATGGCATAAAGTTGTTTAATGAGATAATAGGAGTTTCATTAACTTGTAAATTAAAGGGAGAAGGAATCAATCCTATACAACCATTAGCATCAGAAAATGAAGTGATTGTAAACGTGTAATCAATAGCATTTGCAGTTAATGATAATATTTCTTGATGATTAATTGTACTTGTTGAAAAAGACGTATTTGCAGAGCCAGTATAAATATAATCAATATTAAACGGTTCTTGTCCAACACCGGAGTTAAAATTAAATTGAATAACAGCGTCCTCATTTTCACATATAGGAGTTTTCAGTGGGGAAAATGCATCTATTACTGGAGTGCTAAATACTTCAATTATAATTGGTTCTGGCAATGTGTCTGATGGACTTATGCTTCCTCCGTTAGCCTCAATTTTAGTAAACACAATTGTATTCATTCCAATATTGAGCTCACTAGAAATGTCAAACAAGAAAGGTGTATTTAATGCATTAATATATGGTATTATAGTTCCATCGCATAGAACATCTCCAGATGAAAAAGATAGTGTAGATGCAGCTGGGGGAATTGTTCCTGGGCAGTTACTTCCACCACCATCTATTGTGAAAGTAATACTTATTGGAGGAGTTCCTTGAGAAGCTGTAGCTATTAAGTTTAGAGGATTTGTATTTTCTCTACAGATACTCGTAGCACTTGAGACAACTGTAGCAAGAGGAAAAGGTATTACTGTAACGTTTGTAGTGGATGAGGGATAAGTTACACAATCATTAATATCTCTAATAGAATCTATAAAAACTGTAACTGGATCAGCGCCTGGATCATAGTTTGGAGTAACACTTCCACTACCATTCATTCCAGAAGTTATTGAAAATGTGGCATAAGTACCCATTGGGTTTTCGTCACCATGTAAATAAACCGTAAATGGAGGTGTTCCAGACAACATTCCTACAGATATGCTTGTTGATAGACCTTGTGAAACAGGATTAGGATTAGAAGTTACTGAAGCAAGATCAATTTGAGGTTCTGGATTAATAATTAGGTCTGATATAGTTGTATATGGTAATGAGCCATTATTACTACAACTACTGCCAATAGGAGGATTTAACTCGTATTGAAAAGTATGTGTTGTTGGTAGACTTGAGTAGCCCGATAAATCAATTGGATTTGAAACAGCTAATCCATTATATGTCCAAATTCCACCTGGGTCTTCTCCATTAATTAATTGATTTAAGTCATAATTTGTAATAAAAATATTGTTATCGCAAATATCTTTTATTGGTATCACAGGATTTCCTGTGTTAGGTGGACTTTCTGCTGTAATTGTAATATTAGTAAAATCATTAGGACAGGTGCCACTTGGGTCGTTAACTGTATATGTATAAATTCCAAAAGGATCTACGCTATTTCCAAAATTATCTGCAGCTCGGAATGTTCCAATAATAGGGTTTCCTCCAAAACTCCAGATCCCTCCAGCGTCACCTCCAGTAGGAAAGAAAGCAGGATCGTTATTAAGATCATATAAAGTAAAATCATCTTCACAAATAGTATTTGCAGTTGTTATTCCTGCATATGGAGATTGAAAAACAGTAAGTGTTACCGAAGAAGGAGTAGCATCAATACATCCTGTGCTTATTTCTTCAATTTGTGCTATAGTGTATGTTAGTGTTCCTGCAGATAAAGTTGAAATTATTACAGGTGTGCCACTACTAACCAAATTGCTATTTTGATCAACAGTGACATTTTGCAAAGTATTATTAGGATCAAGATAACTGATGTTATAATTACCAATTCCACCAATTATACCAAAATCTAAATTTACTAAATCATTTGTGCAGACTTGATTGTTTGGATCACTAGTACTGAGAGTTGAGGTAGGTGGATTAGAGATAATTATTGTAATTTCCTCAATATCCTGATTAGGACATGAAGCAGAAGGATTTGCAATACACCTTAAAAGATAGGTTCCAGCAGAGGCATTCCAAGTATTTGGATTTAGAATTGGAATACCACTTCCAATTGGAGTTGCAGAGCCACTACTAGTAATGTTTTCCCAGCTTATTCCAGAAAATGGAACTGGTAGTGTATTAAAAAGAGTATTAAGGTCTAATGGTAAATTGTAGGAACAAATAGAAAAAGATGTAGGAAGTGATCCTGCGGTAGGTGCGGCGTCAATTATTACAGTAGTTTGAACAAAAGCTGGTGATGGACACCCTGGAAGTGGGGGTACTGTATATTGATATAGATAGTTTCCTACAGGAAGAATAGCAGGGTCAAGTGAGTAATTAAAGCTGTTGAATGGAAGAGTTGGATCTGGATTGCCTCCTCCAGCATCACTCCATACTCCGTTAAAATCAGGAGGTCCTCCTATAGCATTAGGTAAATAAAAGTTTGGACCTTCATTTTGACATAGGTTAATAGGATCAGTTATAACAAATCCAGCATTTGGAGGATCATTAATAACAAGAGTTTGTAAGCTTGGTGTTGTTGTTGGATATATTTGGCATAAGTTTCCTGTATTTGTAATTGTTAAGATATCAAAATCATAGCTTCCAGAGATTAAAGGTATTGTTATAAAACCAGCATATGGAAATCCGGTACAAGTAATTGGTACGGGGTTTATAATAGTACCACTACCATCAACAATATCAAATGAATAATTACCACTACCAGGTGTTAAAGTTCCGCTTGTTTCTGTAATTAAAAAGTTTAAAATGTTTGACCCATTACTACATAAAGGATTATTTGATGTAATGCTAAAGTCAAATGTAGTAATGCTTGGATTTCCAGGTACTGTAATTGTACTACATCCTACACATCCAGGATTTGATTGATCTGTTATACATACTTCATAATCTTGAGGTCCAGGATATACGCTTACTGTTGTAGTGGAATTTAGAGGAGAAGTAATACCAGTAGTAAGTCCTCCTGGTGAAGTAAGCCATGAATAATTATATGAGTTTGTTGTAGGGCATACAGATGCTACTGGTCCAAAACTTATAGGTGTAACGTTAAATGCTGGCGAAGCAGCATATCCTAAAGCAGGAGGAAAAGGAATTGCTGGGTAATTAGGTTGACCTGTAATTCCCATTGATGAAATAATATTTCCTGTAGCATTAGTTATAAGATTACCTTGATTATCCGTAACAAAATATGCACATTCATTTGGGTTAGGCCCTCCACTTAAGAAGTCAACTTGAAATGTTCCTCCAGCAGTTACAGGAAAAGTGTATATAACAGGTCCATACTGATCAGAGTTAGGTCCATATGGATCTGCACCTGCACCCGGAGGACTCATCGTGAATGTGCCTTGAGAAACACCATCTATAAATACTTCTAATCTATTGTCAATTGAAGTAGGAGTTTGCGGAATAGTTGCCCAGCCATCACCTCCTTGATCATATAAATATATAGAGTAATTACAAGTATTGAAACTTACATCTGCAGATAAATCTAATATATTTGGACATGGGTTTGCAGAGCTAGTAATTGAAGGAGTAACTACTGGTGGAGCAACATTTATAGCTGCTGTAGTACTACATGAAACACCACCATTTGTATATGTAAATTCATAATTAGTAGAAACTGTAGGGTTTACTGTCAATGTTTGGCTAGCAGTAATTAAGCCCGTAGAAAGATTTTCCCAAGTATAAGTTGTACCACCAGGTGGAGTAGTTTGAATATTAACATTTTCTAATCCCCATAAATCAAAAGTTGGTCCTGAAGTTGAGGTTTGACTCCATCTAAAGCTTGTATTTGGCCCCCACGCTGCAACTGGAATAGGCACTGAGTATTGTGCCCAAGTAGTAAAACTTTGTAGAGCAGGATTAGTCGGACCAAAATAAGCAACATTTGTGTAAGGCATTGGATTAAGATTAAATGGCCAGCTTGTTGCAGGCATATCTACCCATGTAATCCCATTTGTTGAATATTGTAACATTATCCCTTCATTAAGTAAATCGGGACCATCACAACCTGCTGCTGATTGAGCTTCCATCTTAAATTCAAAAATAACATTTCCACCAAGTGGTACTGGTATTGGAACAGTAGACGCTTGTCTAGGTGTTGCTGAACCAACATTGAACCAAAGATGGTTACCTGCAGGTACTACTCCAGTTCCTGCACAACTTACAGTTGTAGTCGCTGAACCAGTACAGGTCGAGGTTGCTCCTCCTCCAAGTGTAATATCTGCCCAAAGATTTGATTGATTCCATGGTGAATTAAAATTATCTGAGTATATAGATGATAAGTAACCATCTCCTGTTAATGTAGCTGTTTCACCACAAGTTATAAGTGTAGGTGCATCAACACAAACAACGCACTGACCAAATATAAATTTACTATTTAAGAAAAATACTAGTAATACTATGCTTAATAATAAAGATTTCTTATTCATAGACAATAGTAATTTTGTTCAGTTCAAACTTTGTTAGAGATTTATAATTTGTTTTTTCTTTAATTGATACAAAACCAGAAAAAATTACTTCATCATTCCATTTGTCATGACAATCAAATAGAACAACTTCATTGCTAGCAATTTGTATTGTATAAAAACCCTCCTCATTTTGATCACAATTGATACAAATATCATTATGCCAAATATTGGCTTTATATTTAACAGAAATATTTTTATTGGTAAGATTGGTAAATTTAAAAATAACCACTTCTTGATCTGCAGTAGAAGAAAAATCACATAGCTGATAAGTATATTCAATTTTCACAGTATCATTTTCAAAATATATATTCCATTCATCTTGGTTAGACCCTATTAGATTTGTACTAAAAAAGCAGAAAAAAAATATATTTATAAGAGAAAGGTATTTTTTCATTGAAGTGAGTTTAACAACTGCCAAATATACGAAAAAAAAAAAAGTTTGTTCCTTAGATTGTAATTAAATTAGTCTAAAATCTTACACTCAGAT
>NZRJ01000079.1 GCA_002693745.1 Flavobacteriales bacterium | reverse complement strand
TTAACTTTACGAATAGAATTTTTAACAGGTATAACAGGTATAACACCAGTTTTTTCTTTAGTTTGAGCTATAAGTATGTCTATTAGGTGTTTTGAAACAAGGGGGCGCACTCCATCATGAATTGCTACAATTGATTTTTCATTAATTTTTTCAAGCCCATTTTTGACAGAGTAAAATCGATTTTTACCACCTTTTACTACAATATAATTTTCATTGAAATTAAACTTTTGGCAAAGCTGGTTCCAGTAATCAATTTTTTTTTCTGGTAGAACTAGTATAATTTTATCAAAGTGAGAAAACTTTTTAATAGTATGTAATAATATTGGCTTTTTGTTTAGCTGAAGAAACTGTTTAGGGATATCTGAATTCATTCTTTTTCCATTTCCCCCAGCAACTATTAAAGCTACTTTTTTCATTTTACAGAATTAGCATTGCGTCTCCATAAGTATGGAAATTATATTTCTTTTTAATGGCTTCTTTATATGCTTTTTGTAAAAGGTCCAATCCTGCAAATGCTGCAACTTGCATCATAAGAGCAGATTGTGGCAAGTGAAAATTAGTTAACATACAGTTTGCAATTTTGAAGCTGTGAGGAGGAAAGATGAATAAATTTGTCCACCCTTCAAAAGGCAGTGTTTCATTTTTAGTTGAAATAGAGGATTCTAATGTACGCATTACTGTAGTTCCAACAGCGCAAATTCTTTTATTATTTGCTTTTCCTATATTAATTTGTTGAGCGGCTTTTTCAGGAATTTTTATTGACTCTGACTCCATTCTGTGCTTTGATAAATCTTCAACCATAATAGGGTTAAAAGTTCCTAAACCAACGTGCAAAGTGGTTTCTGCAAAATTAACACCAATCAGTTCTAGGTGTTTCATTAAAAGCTTACTAAAATGTAAGCCTGCTGTCGGAGCTGCAACAGCCCCTTCATGTTTTGCATATACAGTTTGATATCTTTCTGTATCTTGTGGGGTTGCTTCTCTGTTAAGATGTTTTGGAATTGGAGTTTCCCCAAGTGAGGTTATAACCTGTTTAAATTCTTCATGTGTGCCATCAAAGAGAAACCGTAAGGTTCTACCTCTTGATGTTGTATTATCAATAACTTCTGCAATAAGCTCATCTTTTTCTCCGAAGAACAATTTATTTCCAATTCTAATTTTTCTAGCTGGATCAACTAATACATCCCAGATCCTATTTTTTTTATCCAATTCTCTTAATAAAAATACTTCTATCATTGCTCCGGTTTTTTCTTTGTTGGCATGTAGTCTAGCAGGAAAAACCTTTGTGTTATTTAGTACAATAACATCTCCTTCTACAAAGATATCTTTAAGGTCAGTAACCTTTTTGTGTTCAATTTGACCATTTTTTCTATCTAAAACCATAAGCTTTGCCTCTTCTCTTTCTGAGGCTGGTTTTTTTGCTATTCTTGCTTCTGGCAAGTCATAATCGAACATGGATAATTTGTATTTCATCTAAAGTGTAAATATTAATTAATAATCAGCAAAGATAATGTATTGAAAAGTAGAAGTCAAGAAAATTTAATTATTTCAAAAAATTTTCAAAACATTTAATATCCATTGCTTCAGTTAATTGATGTTTGCCAATTGCAGTTCTACATAATTTGGAAAGGTGAGCTCCGCTGTTTAACTCTATTCCAAAATCATTAGCGATAGAACGAATATAAGTTCCTTTGCTACATTTAATTTTAAAATTGATATTTAATTTTTCAATAGAAATAATGTTAAACTTTTCTACAAAAACCATTCTGCTTTTAATTACTACTTTTTCTCCTCTTCTGGCTTTTTCATATAACCGTTCACCATTATTTTTTAGTGCTGAAAAAATTGGAGGTTTTTGATAAATTTTTCCGATAAATTTTTTTGTGGTTGCATAGATGGATTTTTCTGTTATGTGAGACGTGTTGTAATTATTGTCTATTTTGGTCTCTAAATCGTAAGAAGCTGTTGCTCCTCCTAATGTTATAGTCCCCATGTATGTTTTTGTTTGACTTTGAAGTTCAGAAAGTTTTTTTGTGAATTTTCCAGTACAAACAATTAACAGACCCGTTGCCAAAGGGTCAAGAGTTCCAGCATGCCCCACCTTTATCTTTTTTATGTTGTACTTTTTACAAATTAGATATTTAATTTTTTTTACAACATCAAATGATGACCAACCATAAGGCTTATTGATAAGTAAAAGTTGACCATTTAAAAATGTATTTAATGAAAAAATATTTTGTGTCATTCTATTAAAAGGTAAAACATAGAACAATACTACCAACAGCAAAACAGTAAAATGCAAAATATTTTAGATTACTGTTTTTGACAAGTTTTATCATCCATTTGCAAGCGAACATTCCTGTAAAAAATGCAAAAAGAAAACCTATTAAAAGAGAGAGAAAAGCTGTGTCAGTTACAACGATTTCTCCTGAAAGAGAATCTTTAATCATTTTTCCAAAAATTAAAGGGATAACCATTAAAAATGAAAATTTTGCTGATTTTTCTTTATCTATTCCTAATAAAACAGAAGTAGAAATGGTCGCGCCAGATCTAGAAATACCTGGAATAATAGCAATTGCTTGTGAAATCCCAATTATAATCGCATTTAAATAACCAACATTTTTGTTAGATGCTTTTGCTTTATCAGACAAAAAAAGCAATAGCCCAGTTAGAATTAACATAGCTCCAACTAGAGTCAGATTGCCAACAAATAAAGCTTCTATTTCGGTGTTAAAAAAAACTCCAATAAATGTAGCTGGAATCATTGAAAGAACAATTTTTAATGAAAATTTAAAAGCGTCATTATTTTTGAACTGTACAAGCCCCAACAATATTTTTTTTATATCATCGCGAAAAACTAGTATTGTCGCAAGAGCTGTTGCAAAGTGTAATACAACGGTCATCAACAAACTTTTTTCAGACACATTTTTTTCTCCAAGAATTACTTTTGCAATTTCTAAATGTCCACTGCTACTTACAGGTAAAAACTCTGTTAATCCTTGAATAATTCCAAGGACAATAGCATTTACTAGCTCCATATTATTTGTTTTTTTCTTCTCTATACATAACAGCAAAGATCTCAATAATAAATCCAATTGCTAATAGGATTGGCGCAAGTGTTAATCTTTGAAAATCAAATATTTTGTCAGAGAACTCTGTTGGATCTTCTGCCCCACCCCCTACCATTAAAACAAGCCCACTTGCCATAAAAGTTAAGCCCACTATTAGCAAGATGTAATTCTTTTTTTTGAATTCAAAATCCATGTTTTTTTTTTTAGTTATAAAGTTCGTTTTCGTTTAGTTTTATATATTTTTTAACAGCAAAAAAAGTTGAAAATAAGCTGAGTATAAGTCCGCAAAAAAAGATTAAAACAAAAATAATGCCAATTATTTTTAAATCATTCATGTTGAGTATAGTTGCAGTTTCTTCTTGAACTAATTGGATTGCTCCAATTAACATAAAAATCGCAAAAATTGCACTGTAAAAACCTTGATATACTCCCTTAATCAAGAAAGGCCTTTGTATAAATTTGTCAGTAGCCCCTACCAATCTCATAGTTCTAATTAAAAATCTTTTTGCATATACAGATAGGCGTATAGTATTATTAATTAGCACAAATGCTATAAAGAATAGAAGTGTAGAAAAAACTAACAAGAAAAATGATAGACGTTTAACATTATTATTTAGTTTGTCTACTAAGTTTTTCTGATAATATGCTTCAAAGACAGCTGAATTTTTATTTAATTCATTTGTGATTTTTTCTAAACTATCTGTATTTGCATAGTCGGCGTTTAACTTCACATCAATTGATGGCAAAAGAGGACTATATCCTAAAAAGCTAACAAAATCTTCTCCTAAATCTGACTCCAAGTTTTTGGTGGCTTGTTCTTTTGTAATAAACGTTATTTCTTTTGTAAAACTTGAAGCGTTTAATTCTTTTTCGAAAGAAATAGTTTCAATTTCTGTAATGTTTTCTTTAAGCATTATTGTAAAGCCAATATTTTCTTTTACATAATCAGTTAATCTTTGTGCGTTAATCAAAACCAATCCAATAAGCCCAATAATGAAAAGCACTAGTGATAAGCTAATTACTACTGATGCAGATGAAGATATTATCTTACGATTTAATGAATTATTTGTTGTTATTTGCATATTTTCTGCTAAAATATAAAAATACAAATTACTAATTGAGGTTATTCCTTAACTTTGCAAACAGCTAAATATTAGTAAGATGGAATATGATTTTAGAACCATTGAAAAAAAATGGCAGAATTACTGGAAAGAAAAACAAACATACAAAGTTTCTAAGGACGACAGTAAGGAAAAATATTACGTTTTAGATATGTTTCCTTACCCTTCCGGCGCGGGGCTTCACGTTGGCCACCCACTTGGCTATATTGCTTCAGACATATTTGCAAGGTTCAAAAGATTAAAGGGGTATAATGTTTTACACCCAATGGGTTATGACTCCTTTGGTCTACCAACAGAACAGTATGCTCTTCAAACTGGCATTCATCCAGAAGTTGCTACTAAAGAAAATGCAGCCAGATATAGAATGCAATTAGATAAAATTGGATTTTCATATGATTGGGATAGAGAAATACTAACTTCAGATCCAAATTATTATAAATGGACTCAGTGGATTTTCAAGCAGCTTTTCACCTCATATTATTGTAATAAAAGAGACAAGGCGATATCAATTTCTAGTCTTGTCGAAGATTTTGAGAAAAGCGGCAATATTAAGACTAATGCAGCGTGTGATGAAAACACATTGAAGTTTTCTGCTGCTGAATGGAAAAGATTTTCAGAAAAAGAAAAACAAACCATATTGCTAAAATATAGATTAGCTTTTTTGTCAGAAACATCAGTAAACTGGTGCGAAGAACTGGGCACAGTGCTTGCAAACGATGAAGTAAAAGAAGGGCTTTCTGAAAGAGGCGGTTTTCCAGTAGAACAAAAATTAATGAAGCAGTGGTCGCTAAGAATTACTGCTTATGCAAATAGATTAATTTCTGGTTTAGAAATGATTGATTGGTCAGAATCAATAAAGGAGATACAAAAAAATTGGATAGGAAAATCTAAAGGTGCTTTAGTAAGTTTTGATGTTGAAGATTCAGAAGAAAAAATAGATGTTTTTACTACAAGACCAGACACGATATTTGCTGTTAATTTTATTGTTTTGTCTCCAGAACATTCATTAGCGGAAAGACTTGCTGTTAAATCTCAGAAAGAAGATGTAGTAGCGTATATAGAAAAAGCAAAATTAAAATCTGAAAGAGATCGACAAGCAAACAAAAGTGTGACAGGAGTATTTACAGGTTCTTACGCAAACCATCCTTTTACTAAGGAAAAAGTTGCTATCTGGATTGGCGAGTACGTGATTGCAACATATGGCACTGGAGCAGTTATGGGAGTCCCTTGTGGCGATCAAAGAGATTGGGATTTTGCTAAATTTTTTAATATTAAAATTTTTAATGTTTTTGAGGGAGTAGATGTTAGTGAAAAAGCCAATGAAGACAAAAGTGTAATAATTACAAACTCTCATTTTTTAAACGGCCTCTCATCAAAGCATGCAATCACAAAAGCAATTGAGGCATTAGAAGAATCTAAAAAAGGGGCTAGAAAAATTACATATCGACTAAGAGATGCTATTTTTAGTAGACAAAGATATTGGGGAGAGCCATTTCCAGTTTATTATAAAGATGATGTAGCTTATATTCTTGATGAACAAAAGTATGTTGTTCTTCCAAAAGTAGATAAATACTTGCCAACTTTGAGCGGAGAGCCTCCACTAGCTAGGGCAAAAAAAGATGACTGGAATGTATTTGCAGGAGATAGAATGGAAACTAATATTATGCCAGGATGGGCCGGTAGTTCTTGGTATTTTTTAAGATATATGGATCCGAAAAATGAAAAGGATTTTTGTTCAAGAGAAATGTCAGATTACTGGGGACAAGTTGATTTATATATTGGTGGAGCAGAGCATGCTGTAGGACATTTATTGTATTCTAGATTTTGGACTAAGTTTTTGTATGACAGAGACTTTATTTCTTTTGATGAACCATTTAAAAAAATGATAAATCAAGGAATGATTTTAGGCAGATCCTCCTTTGTTTATAGAGTCAAAGGGACTAATAAATTTGTAACTTTTGAAAAAAGAAAAGAGTATCAAACAATTAGGTTAAATGTTGATATTAATTTAGTAAACAATGACGAACTTAATTTAAAGGGTTTTAAAAATTGGAGAAAGGAATACAAAGACGCGGAATTTATTTTAAATAAAGAAGGAAAATATGTATGTGGTTTTGAAGTTGAGAAAATGTCTAAATCAAAATATAATGTGCAAACTCCGGATAAACTTGTAGAAAAATTTGGTGCCGATACTCTGCGCATGTATGAAATGTTTTTAGGCCCACTAGAGCAGTATAAGCCCTGGGATATTAAAGGGATAAATGGTGTGCATAATTTTCTAAGGAAGTTTTGGAGGCTGGTTCATGACTCTGAAAACAACTTTTGTGTTTCAGAAAGCAGCCCGTCTAAAGAAAATTATAAAACACTTCATAAAACAATTAAGAAAGTTGAAGAGGAAATCGAAAAATATTCTTTTAATACGGTAGTCAGTGCGTTTATGATTTGTATTAATGAACTTGCAGATCAAAAGTGTAATAATCGAGAAATTATTTCTGACTTTACTATTTTACTTTCTTCATATGCTCCGCATATTTCAGAAGAAATATGGAGCAGATTAGGTAATCAACAATCAGTTACGACAGCATCTTTTCCAAAATGGGACGAAAGTTATTTAGTTGAAGATGAAATTAATTATCCTATTTCATTTAATGGAAAGACACGTTTTACCGTTTCTTTCCCTTCTCAAATGACAAAAGAAGAGGTTGAATCCGAAATTATGCAACATAATAAAACACTTAAATATTTAGACGGAAGAGCCCCGAAAAAGATAATAGTTGTTGCTAAAAGAATTGTAAATATTGTTGTTTGATTTAGTACAATTGAGACAGAAAATTAGTTTTTTAATAAACAGTAATATTTGGGTT
This sequence comes from Flavobacteriales bacterium, assembly GCA_002693745.1. Taxonomy (GTDB): domain Bacteria; phylum Bacteroidota; class Bacteroidia; order Flavobacteriales; family BACL11; genus BACL11. Next base: position 9,401 of record NZRJ01000079.1, on the reverse strand, counting down.
GCTTTTTGTGTTTTTTCACTTACATTGTCATCTGAAATCCTTTTACGAACAAGCAATTTTTCTGTCTCTCAATTTATTTTTTTTTCAACGCTTTTTATATATAATTTTCAAAGGTCTGTGAGGATTTTTAAGGGTTTTAATCATGCGCGTAAAGATTGGCTATATAAAAATAGATCAGTTGTTTATTTTTTAATGTTTTTTTCATTATTGATTAGCTCCTATCATTTTTCAAATTTTAAACTCAACACTCAAATAGCCGTTTTATTTACAGCCTTTTTGTCTTTTTTTTATCCATTTGGACTTAGAAACATTCCGTATGTAAAAATTTTTGTTATTTCATTTGTTTGGGCCATTGGTAGTATGCTTTTGTTGTTAATTGAAAATGAAATTACAATTACTCAAAATATTATTTTGCATTTGGCATCAAGGTTTTTATTTGTGTTTGCAATAACTGTTCCATTTGACATTAGGGATTTAGAACATGACCTTGGAAAGCTAAAGACAATTCCTTTGTTACTTGGAACAAAAAAATCAAAGTGTTTGGCAAATTTTGTCATTTTAATTTGTGTGTGTATTGCGGGTTTTCAGTATTTCCAAAACAACATCACCGTGTCAAATTTGCTAGCGCTAATCTTACTTTATATATTAACATTAGCATTGATAACAAAATCTGATATAAAAAACAACGACATTTACTTTTCATTCTGGATAGAATCGCTAAGTATTTTCAGCTATTTATTTTTAACAATTATGCTATTGATTGTTTGAAACAGATTACTTATTTTTACTGCTGTATAAAAAAAATCATGTCAGAAAAAACATCGTCAGTACACTATATAAATTATTTAGCATTAGACAAAATATTGGATTCACAATATCTCGCAAGTAAAGAAAAAGGAGATGAGGCTCATGACGAAATGCTTTTTATAATTATTCACCAAACATATGAGCTTTGGTTTAAACAAATTTTACACGAATTAAATTCTGTTTTAAAACTGTTCAAGGCTGATAAAATTGACGAAAGTAATATTGGAATCGTTGTAAATAGAATGGATCGGGTTAATAAAATTATGACCACTCTTATTGGACAGGTAGATGTTTTAGAGACAATGACGCCTTTGGATTTTTTGGGCTTCCGCAACCACCTTTCACCAGCCTCTGGATTTCAGTCTCATCAGTTTAGAAAATTAGAAGTATTATTAGGCTTAAAAATAGAGAAAAGACATCAGCCAGGGGGATGTCCTTATCACGCTCAATTTGAGGGGGTCAAAAAACAAGAAATCCTAAATTTAGAGGATGGTGAATCATTATTTGCGTTGGTTGAAAAATGGCTTGAGCGTATCCCATTTTTAAACTTCGAAGATTTTGACTTTATTAAAAAATACGAAAATGCGGTAAACGAAATGCTAGAAAAAGAAATTACAGAAATTAAATCAGCTGACCTAACAGACCAAGATAAGACTCTTAGAATTCGGATGATTGATGAAAACAGAAAATATTTTGAGCGCGTATTAAATGAAGATCAACACAAAGGAGCTATTAAAAAAGAAGAGACTAAGCTTTCTTATAAGGCTACTATGTCAGCGTTACTAATTAACTTATATAGGGATCAACCAATTTTACATTTGCCATATCAGTTTTTAAGGAGCTTAGTTGAACTAGATCATAAAATTTCTACTTGGAGGTTTCGACACATGCAAATGGTTGAAAAAATGTTGGGCCAAAAAATTGGGACAGGAGGTAGTGCGGGTCAAGAATATTTAAAACAGACAGTAGATAAACATAAGTTATTTACTGATTTAGCCAACATTGCTACACTTATGATTTCTAGATCTTATTTGCCAGAATTACCTCAAAATATTAAAGATAAATTAGGCTTTAGCTATGTTAAATAGTCACATGTAAAAGTATTTAAATAAATGAATTTAGATTTAAAAAATAAAAACGCAATTGTTTGTGGCAGTACTCAAGGAATAGGAGAGGCNTCNGCNGTTGANCTAGCAAAACTTGGAGCGAATGTTACTTTGATTGCTCGCAACGAAAATAAGTTGTNAGAGGTTTTAAATGGTTTAGATGTCTCANAAGGACAATCACACTCNTTTGTATGTGTTGATTTTNCAGATTCNNAGANNTTAAAANNAGAANTAAATCNTTTAAAANCNACATATCATATTTTGGTAAATAATACTGGAGGACCTCCNGCAGGNCCTATAACAGATGCGACNAGTCAATCTTTTGAAGACGCNTTTAAAATGCANTTAATAAATAATCAGTTTTTAGTTCAGAAAGTTATAAAGGGAATGAAGAAAGAAGGTTTTGGCAGGATAGTTAATATTATTTCTACATCAGTAAAAGCTCCAATCCTTGGTTTAGGAGTCTCTAATACTATTCGTGCAGCAGTTGCTAGTTGGGCAAAGACACTTTCTATTGAAGTAGGATCTTATGGCATTACAGTAAATAATGTATTACCAGGTTTTACAAACACAAATAGATTGAAAAGTTTGATTATTAAAAAAGCAGAAACGCAAGCAAAACCAGAAGACGTTATTTCACAAATAATGAAATCGCAAGTGCCTGCTGCTAGATTTGGAGAGNCCAATGAAGTTGCAAATGCAGTTGCGTTTCTGTGTACACCTGCAGCATCTTACATTAATGGCATTAATCTGCCAGTAGATGGAGGAAGGACAAAGAGTTTATAATGGAAAAGATTTTAAATTATATAAATGGAGAATTAGTAGAGCCAGATAGTGGGAATTATTTAGATAATTATAATCCATCAAATGGCCAAATTTATTCTATGATTGCAGATTCTGAAAAGTCAGACATTGATCATGCTGTATCTGCAGCAAAGAAAGCCTTTGAAATTTGGAGTAAAACCTCAAAACAAGAGAGGTCTGATATTTTAATGAAATTAGCTGATACTATTGAAAAACATAAAGATNCTTTGATNAANGCAGAAAGCAAAGATAATGGTAAGCCAGAAAAATTAGCAGCACATGTTGATATTCCAAGAGCTTCTGCCAACATANGGTTTTTTGCTGGTGCTATTTTACATGATAGCTCGCAAGTACATGAAATGGATGGGTTGGCAATTAACTATACTTTACGTCAACCTATAGGAGTCGCAGCATGTATTTCTCCTTGGAATCTGCCATTATATCTACTTACTTGGAAGATTGCACCAGCTNTAGCNGCGGGAAATACGGTAGTAGCAAAACCTTCTGAGGTTACTCCAATGACCGCTTATCTATTTAGTAAAATATGTATNGAAGCTGGCTTGCCTAAAGGAGTTTTAAATATTGTGCACGGTTTAGGAAGCAAAATAGGAGATCCATTAACAACTCATCCTGACACACCTATTGTTTCTTTTACAGGAGGATCTGATACTGGAAAACATATTTCGACCGTTACAGCNCCTATGGTTAAGAAACTATCTTTAGAATTAGGAGGNAAAAATCCAAACATTGTATTTGCAGACGCTGATTTTGAAAAATCAGTTAGTATGGCTGCTCGGGCAGCATTTACTAATCAGGGTCAAATTTGTTTGTGTGGATCGCGTCTTTTTATAGAAGAAGAAATTTATGAAAATTTTAAAAATGCATTAATTGCTAAAACAGAACTTTTAAAAGTTGGCGATCCAAAGGACCCAAGTTCAAATTTAGGTGCTGTTGTTTCAAAAGAGCATATGGATAAAATCTTATCTAAAATTGAAGAAGCTAGAAAATTGGGAGGTAAAATTTTAACCGGTGGAAACCGNTTAATTTTAGACGGCAATTTAAAGGAAGGCTATTATATAGAACCAACCATTATTGAGGGGCTACCTTCTGATTGTTCTATTAATCAGGAAGAAATTTTTGGTCCTGTTGTAAGCATTATCCCTTTTAAAACTGAAGAGGAGGTTGTTGCAATGGCAAACTCTACAAAATACGGATTATCAGCATCTATTTTTACAGAAAACATTAGCAAAGGCCATAGGGTGGCTGCAAGTATTGACTCAGGCGTTATTTGGATTAACACTTGGTTGTTAAGAGATTTAAGAATACCTTTTGGTGGGATGAAATTTTCTGGACTTGGAAGAGAAGGCGGGTTTAAATCTTTAGAGTTTTTTACTGAGCCTAAAAATATATGTGTTAAAATATAAAATGAAGGAGTTATTGAAAACAGCAATATACAAAGTGAATGCCGAAGCAATTAGGCCTTTAAGACATTCAGAACTAAGAAAGGGGGAAGATTTTTCATCTACTTCTTATTTTAAAGATAACGATAACGAAACCTTTCATATGGCCTGCATTAAAGAAAAAAAAATAGTAGTTTGTGCTACATTTTATCCTGAGCAAACTCAAAAGTTNCAAGCGAAGAATGCATTTAGATTAAGAGGAATGGCTACAGATTCTTCTTTTCAAAGAAGAGGGTATGCTACAGATTTAATGCAAGAATCATTTAAAGAGCTTAAAAAAAGATATTGTGATGTGTTATGGTGCAACGCTCGTTTAGTTGCCGTGGATTTTTATAAATCTATTGGTTTTAAAATTATCGGAGACTTGTTTGATATATCGGGCATAGGGCCACACTATTATATGTATAAGAAAATTTATTAAANATGAATGGANAAAAGTTTAATTCAAATAGAGCGCCAGTAGCTGTTGGGTTATATCCTCACGCTCGCAAGGTTGATAATTTATTATTTCTTTCTGGTGTTGGTCCGAGAAAAGTTGCTCAAAATGATATCCCTGGTGTAATATTAAACAAAAATGGAGAAATTGAAAGTTATGATATTGAAATACAGTGCCGCGCAGTATTTGAAAATGTGCGATTTATTTTAGAAGATGCCGGTTCTTCTTGGGAAAACATAGTTGATGTTCAGGTTTTTCTTACGAATATGAAGGCAGATTTTAAAAAATATAATAAAATATATGCAGAGTATTTTAAAGATAACCAACCATGTAGAACAACCATTGAGATTAATTGTCTACCTACACCTATCGCAATAGAATTAAAAGTAATAGCAACAATATAAAAATAAAGAATTATGGACATAAAAAAACCCTTTAATCTTCAAAAATGGATAGATGACAATAGACACCTATTAAAACCGCCTGTAGGAAATAAAAATTTGTATGTTGAGTCAGAAAACTATATAGTAATGATAGTGGCTGGCCCAAATGCAAGAAAAGATTATCACTATAATGAGTCTGAAGAGCTTTTCTATCAAATTGAAGGGGACATAGTAGTAAAAACACAGCAAAACGGAAAATTAGTCGAAGTACCAATAAAAGCAGGAGAAATGTTTCTTTTGCCCCCTAAAATTCCACATTCGCCGGTTAGGTCTGAAGGATCAATAGGATTGGTGATTGAAAAAAAGAGAAGCAAAGGAGACAAGGATGGTTTGATGTGGTTTTCAGAAACAGCAAATGAATTGTTGTATGAAGAGTATTTTCAATTAACTAATATAGAAAAAGACTTTCTTCCTGTATTTAAGCGATTTTATTCTGACGAAAAGTTAAGGACTTGTCCAAGAACTGGAGAAATTATGGAGGCTGATCCAAGATATATATAAATGGTAATTTGTAGCAAAGTTAACAGTATGTTATGCGAATAAACAGTCACGGACATATACTTCCAGAGCCTTTTCAGATTCCAAAATTTATGAAAGAGAAGAGACTTTTTTGGATTGATGAAGATAAAAAGTATATGAGACAAGGAGATTGGTCTAGACCAATTAATAACTCTAGTTTTTTTCTGAAAGATAAATTAGAATGGATGAAAAATCATAATATTGATCATGGTGTTATGTTATGTCTTTCACAGCTGTATTGTAATGGGTGGAACAAACAGGATTGTATTGATGCTATTTGTTTTCAAAATGATTTTAATGCTTCTATTCAAAGCGATAATCCAGAAAAGTTTACGTGCGGATTTGTTGTACAGCCATTATACATGGATCATGCTCTAAAGGAGATGGAAAGATGTGTAACACAGCTTGGGTTAAATGTACTTTGTTTGCCTACACATTTTCTAAATTCAAATGGCGACTGGCTTTCTACAGCAGAAGTAGATGTCGACCCAATATTTGACTTGGCTAATAAATATGAATTGGCTATACAAATTCATCCTTATGATGGTGAGAAGATGATTGCATTAAAAAATCAATATTGGAGGTTTCATTTGATTTGGATGATGGCACAATGTGCTGATACGCTACATGTGTTTACTCTTAGAGACCTGCCTAATAAATACCCAAATTTAAGAACTAGTTTTGCACATGGCGGAATGTTAGGTGTCGCCAACTATGGTAGAAGAATTCAAGGGTTTGATGGTCGTCCAGATATTTTTAGTAATTTAGAAGATCCTAGAAAAACGTTAGGTCACAAAAACTTATATTTTGACACATTGGTACATGATTCATACACCCTAGAGCTACTAAAAAAACGTGTTGGTGTAAGTCAAATAATAATGGGGATTGATGATCCTTTCCCTTTAGGAGAAATCGAAGGTGTTGGCACGTCATATCCAGGAAGAGTCTTAGATTATGCAAGAGAGACAGGTATTTTATCAGAGCAGGAAGTAAAAGACATTTGGCATAAAAATGTTTTAGATTGGCTAGGCTTAAAAAAAGAAGCACTATACAAATGAAGGCGTTTTTAGAGATAAAAGGTGAAAATTTAAAAGTAGATTTTTCTAAAGGAAAAGATATTTCAATTTCATTACTTTTTAATGGTCCCCAGCCTAATACTTATAATGTAAGTAAGGCCACTTCAAGGCCATATATAGATGGCCAATTTATTGGAGACACTAGAAAGGGAGGGCCATGTAATTTTGAAACATACAGTATAACACCGCATTGTAATGGCACGCATACTGAATGTATTGGACATATAACAAAGGAGCGAGTTTCTATTTTGAATTCGTTAAAGGAAGAAATAATTTTGTCTACATTAATTACAGTTGTGCCTGAAAACGCAAAAGAAAAATATAGTCCTCCTCTTAATTCTGACGATTTAATTATTACTAAAGAGCAATTAGAGGGTAAATTAAAAAACATCAATCCTCACTATCTCAACGCGCTTATTATTAGGACTTTGCCAAATAGCAATAATAAAAAAGAAAGAGATTACATGCAAAATCCATCTCCTTTCTTTTCTATAGATTCTATGAATTATATTGTAAGCTTAGGAGTCAGACATTTGTTGGTTGATATCCCGTCTGTAGATAGATTGTTTGATGATGGCATTCTTTCTGCTCACAATATTTTTTGGGAGACAAAAAGAAAAGAGCTAAATGATAATACTGCATGTAAAACAATAACTGAAATGGTTTTTGTGCCAAACGAGATAGAAGATGGAAAATATTTGTTAAATCTTCAAATAGCCCCTTTTGCTGCTGACGCAGCACCTAGTAGGCCAATTATATATAATATCAATGAATTATAAACTATCAAAAGAATTTGCTCTTTCATTGGACGCTGGTGATGAATTAAGAAATTACAAAGATTGTTTTCATATTCCATTGCAAAAAAATGGTAAGCAATTCATTTATTTTTGTGGGAACTCATTAGGACTTCAACCCAAAAAAACAAAGGAATTTATTAATCAAGAATTAGAAGACTGGGCAGATTTAGGTGTTGAGGGACATGTTAATGCTAAAAACCCATGGCTTCCTTATCATGAGTTTTTGTCTAAAGGTTTTGCGAAAATTGTTGGCGCAAAACAAACTGAAGTGGTGGCTATGAATACTTTAACCGTTAATCTACATTTGATGATGGTTTCTTTTTTCAGACCAACGCCAGAAAGGTATAAAATCATTATTGAATCAGACGCGTTTCCTTCTGATATATACGCGGTAGAGTCTCAACTTAATTTTCATGGACTTAAACCAAAAGAATGCTTAATCAAGCTACATCCAAGAGTTGGTGAGAGCGAGATAAGAACTGAGGATGTTTATAAAATTATAGAAAAGGAGGGGGATACAGTTGCATTAATTATGCTTGGCGGTGTAAACTATTATACAGGTCAGGTGTTTAATTTTAAAAAAATTACAGAGTTTGCCCACAAAAAAAACATTGTAGTAGGTTTTGATTTAGCTCACGCTGCTGGAAATGTAAGTTTAGAGCTTCATAATTGGCAAGTAGATTTTGCTGTTTGGTGTTCTTACAAGTATCTTAATTCTGGTCCGGGATCTATTGCTGGTGCGTTTATCCATGAAAAACATCATAATTCCAACTTGCCTAGATTTGCAGGTTGGTGGGGGCATAATAAGGAAAGCCGTTTTGACATGCCAGATAATTTCTTACCAATTAAAACGGTTGAGGGGTGGCAGTTAAGCAATCCACCGATTCTTTCCTTAGCTGCAATTCGTGCATCCCTTGACATTTTTGACGAAGTAGGCATGGATCGTTTAGTTGCAAAATCAAAAATTATGATAGATTACTTAATGTTTTTATTAAACAGTATTAGAACAGATAGGATTGAGGTTATTACACCAGAGTCTAGAGGTTGTCAAGTTTCAATAAGAGTGATTGATGCAAACAAAAAATTGTTTGATCAAATTAGTAGAAAAGGTGTAATTGCAGATTGGAGGGAGCCAGATGTTATTAGAGTTGCTCCAGTTCCCTTGTATAATAGTTTTTTAGACATATTTAAGTTTTATAATATCTTAATAAAATTATTATAATGAAAAAAAATGTCACTATAGTTGGAGCAGGATTGGCAGGATCGCTTTGCGCTCTATATCTTTTAAAAAGAGGTTATAATGTGGTTGTTTATGAAAGAAGAGATGATTTGAGGTCAGAGATTATTACTGCTGGAAAATCCATAAATCTAGCCTTGTCAGAAAGAGGTTGGACTGCATTAAAAAAAGTGGGAGTTGAAAAGGATATTATGAAGATTGCTATCCCTATGTATAAAAGAATCATGCATGATAGTAGAGGAAAATTGACAGAGCAGTTTTATGGCAATGAGAATCAAGCAATTTATTCTGTTTCAAGAGCCCAATTAAATGCTACTATGATGAGATTAGCTGAAGAAAATGGAGCAAAACTTTTTTTTAATGAAAAGTGTACCAAAATTGATTTTAAAAAATCTAAAGTTTTTTTAACAAATACAATTACTAACGAACGTCAGGAAATTTTGTCTGATTTTTTAATTGGAGCAGATGGCGCTTTTTCAGCAGTTAGAAATGAAATGGTTAATAAATATGGTTATGAATATAGTTTTAAGAAGATTGACCATGATTATAAGGAGCTCCACATTCCACCAAGTCGTAATGGAGGGTTTTTATTGGAAAAGAATGCTTTACATATTTGGCCAAGGGGCGATTTTATGCTTATTGCATTAGCCAATATAGATGGAAGTTTCACTTGCACTTTGTTTGCCCCAAAAAAAGGGGAAAATTCATTTGAAACA
>NZRJ01000078.1 GCA_002693745.1 Flavobacteriales bacterium | reverse complement strand
ATAAAGGATATTATTGTTATATTCAATAGCTCCAGTAAAGTTAGATGCAGTAAAATTTTTATATAAAAAATTCTTGATGTATATTGTAGAATTAGTATTAATCCAATTTGGTAGTATATTTTTTGTTTCTCTCGTTTTTTCTTTTTCGTCTTTAAAAATATCGCGTATGCTTATTATATCATAAAGATTTGTGTAAGTAGACTTAGTATGCCCTTTGATATAGACTTTGGTGTTCTGATTAAGCATATATGGTATTAAGTTTAGTATTTCACCTTTAAAATTAAAGTTGCTTTGCAAGATAGATGATTGCAATGAATTTACTAAAATCTTGTTATTTTCTACTCTACAATCAGCTGACTTTATAATTAATTGAGGAGATTTTTTATTTTTAAATTTGAGATTTTCAATTTTAATATCTGAATAATGATTAGCATTTAAAAACCTATTTTTAAAACGTGTGTCAAAAGCAATATTTCCTTGATAATTAGTGTGTGCAACAAGATTCCCTTCAATCAAGTTAAAGCGAGAATTTTTAAAATATTTGTTTACTTCCATTAAGTCCCAAGATGATTTAAACTCAGAAGTCAAAAAATAATTGTTTAGATTTTGCAGACTAAAATTTCCGTTGATTTCCCCATTTTTTATTTTGGCTCTAAACGATTTAGACTCGATTTTTGTAGACTTGAAGTTTCTATTCTTGCCATTACTAAGGGAGCCATTCATTTGAATATCAGACATTTCAAAAGTATTAGAATTTAATTTAAGATTACCGTTGATAATTTTATAATCCATTTCAAATAATGGATTATTATTTTTGTTTGTCAAACCGTTTAAGCTGCTTTTAAAAGAAATGTTGCCTGTTAAAATTAGTGGGGCGCAGATTTTCTTAATATTTTCTGGCAGAACAGCAACTATTTTATTTATTTCTTGATTTTTGCCATTAATTTTTAGATTGAGGATATTACCTTTTTTAATCCCACCAGTTACATTAAGTAACACATCATCAATATTCATATTAGATTTTAATATTTCTATTTTATCTTTTGTAATTTCGGTTTTAGTAATAATATTAAATTGTTTATCTTTCATATAATCTACCAATCCTACGGATAAATTTTTAGAGAAGCCTTTTGTAGAAAATGTATATTTATGATTAGTAATTGAAATTACGCCTTTTGTCAAATACCAATTTAAATTTAGTATAGGATTTTCTTTTTTGATATTTAAATTAGTGTTTATTAGAGTAATTTTGCTGACTGAAAGCAAATTTCCGCCTTTAGAGTTTTGTTTGAAAATCATAAAATTTGGAAGGTTTTGCTTATTGTACTGTATCTTTATATTTGCATTAGTGAATGTAAGGTTATTTATATCGTAGTTTTTGTTTATTACATTAATAAGACTTACTTCTGCATAAGCATGTTTTGTAAACAGTAGTGTATCATTATTAAATTCTTTTGATTCAAAAACTAGTAAATTTGTGATTTTAATAGATGCGTTGGGAAATGTTTTAAATAGTGTGAATTCAACATTGTCAAAAAATAGAGGCGATTCAAGCTTTTGTTGTATTTTATTTAGGACACTTGTTTTTATATCTTTAGCAAAGTATGAGAAAAAAATAAATATACAACTCCCAATGATTAAAAATGAGATTATCAATAGCTTAAAAATACGTCTGAATAGTTTCATTATAATATTCGATAAAAATAATTATTTATCACTAGAATAACGCAAGAAATCGATTCATAGTCTTTTTAAGATGTTGATTTCATCTTTAGTAAGATGTCTAAAATGCTTTCGGGGCAAATTTTTTTTTGATAAGCCACAAAAGAAGACTCTATCAAGTTTTGTTATAGTGTAGTTTAGTTTTTGAAAGATTTCTTTTATATGTTTTATTCCTGTTTGGGTATTTTCAATTCCAATTTCATTTTTTTGTTTGTTTTTTACATGAGAGATAGAGTCAAAAATGTGTTTTTTGCCATTAAGAATAACGCCATTTCTTATTTTATTTAAATCCTCATTAGATAAATTTTTATTTAATGATATTTGATAAATTGATTTGTTTCTGTGATTTTTTTCAATAATTTTTTTAGACAAAGTAGTATCATTAGTAAATAACAAAAGACCGGTTTCAGATTTATTTAATCTATCAATTGGATAAATTTTTTCTTTGCAAGCTGATAAAACTAAACTCAAGACAGATTTTTCCTGTATTGTACTAGACTCCCTTACTGAGTAATTTTTTGGTTTGTTTAAAAGCACGTATCTTAATGTTTCAGATTTAACTTTTTGCGAATTAAATTTTACTAAATCAGTAGGGTTTATTTTATAGCCCATTTTAGTTATAGCAATTCCATTTACAGTCACAACTCCTGCTTCAATAAACTTATCTGCTTCTCTTCTGCTGCAAATACCTGAATTTGAGATAAATTTGTTTAGTCTTATCTTCTTTTTGTTGATGTCTTTCTCGTTTTTCAAGGATAAGTTATAAGATCTTTTTTGCTCTTTTTTGTTTGATTTTCTAGATCTTTTCATTTATGATTTTTTTGTAAATGTAACTGGTTATCTTTAAACAACTAACATATAATTTACCTTTGTTTACTAAATTAAAAAAGCTGTTTTTTAGCTGCGTTGGAAGTTAGCAAGTTTTTTATATGGTTGATTATTTAATAATAATTTTATATTCGGTGCTTCCATCAGAGTAAATGTAAAATAATGGACGATTTGTCATTATATTTGATGCACGTCCTAAAACATCGATAATTTTAACTAACCTCTTATTTTTTTCTGTCACTTCCATTACATTAGTTGCGGTATTATTACAAGGCAATAATGGGAAAAGAAAGTTGCTTGTGAATTCTATTGCTTGAGTGAATTTAGAATTATTGCTGCCATTAGCTGCCCAACTATGACCTTCTCCACTATATATTAATTTGTCATTAAGAACTCCGGCTAGATCTGCTTGAAGGTGCATTTCCGCAGCTCCACATAAATCCAAAACTAATGAACTACTTAAGGCAGGAGCACAATTATAGCTAATAGTACCATCATTTGTACCTTGAATGCTAACTAGTGGTTCATCATTATTATCTATCCAATTAACATCATTAATCCCTCCCGCAAAACTAATAACACCATTTACATCTGATGAATATCCGTAATTTCCTGCATCACCTTCTATTCCATAAGCTCCACCTACATTATTTACAATTGACTGCACATTAAATGCATTTCCATTATTATCTATTGATGAAGTAGGCAAATCTATAACACTATCTATATAAGCTTGATGAATTGCAATTACGGCTCCAGCAGAGTATCCGCCCACAAAAATAGCGTTAGGATCAATTGCATAAGAATTCCCATTAGCAAAATCTTTCCTAAAGTATCTTACAGCTGCTTTTGCATCAGAAACAGCTTTTAGTACAGTTTCATATTGGGTTTCATTGCTTGTTAAAAAGTTGATTATGTTTGGAGCCAATCTGTAATTTAAGGAGGCGGTAACATAACCCATTTTAGCAAAGGATTCACAAAAGTCAACACAGTCTGATGTACTTTTATCTCCTGCCGTAAAGGATCCTCCATGCATATATAAAATTACAGGCCTGTTTATTTCAGTATCTCCATCTGGAGTATAAATATCCATTTTATGCTCATTATCATTATAGATATCTGAATAATTTACTGTTGTTTTATTTACGGAGTTGAAAATTTCTATTTCATATCTACCGTTACATTGAGCCAACATATAGTTGTTTAATAGAATTGATATTAAAATTAAAATTTTTTTTTTCATAAAATACTTTTGGTTAAATATAATAAAAATTAAGAGTTAAGTTTTTTTAATTGTGCTAGTATCTTTTCATCTTCAATTTTCTTAAATAAATGCTCAGCTTTATTTATAGTATGATTATTACTAATAATAATTTTGCCTGCATTCAACCAATTTTTATCTTTAATATTTAATATTTTCTTTAGTTTTTTTGAAGAGAACGGCATGAATGGTTCAGACAGTAAAGCTAAGGAAGCAGCAATTTGGATTGAGATATTTAAGATTGTTTCTGTTCTCTTTTCATCAGATTTTATTAATTTCCATGGTTCAGTATCTGCCAGATATTTATTGCCTAAACGAGCCAAACTCATCACCTCTGATAGCGCTTCTCTAAATTTGAATTTTTCAATTGAAACTCCTACTTTATCAGGAACCTTTGAAAGGTTTTCTAGTATGGCTTTGTCATATTCATAAAGCTTGTTTCTTTTTGGCACTTTGCCATTCCAATATTTATTTGTTAAAACTATAACACGATTTATAAAATTACCAAAGATAGCCACTAGTTCGTTATTATTCCTAGATTGAAAATCAGTCCAAGTAAAGTCAGTGTCTTTTGATTCTGGAGAAGTAGAGCAGAGAACGTAGCGTAAAGTATCTTCTTGTCCTTTAAAATCTTTTAGGTATTCGTTAAGCCAGATAGCCCAATTTCGAGAAGTTGAAAGCTTTTTCCCTTCTAAATTTAAAAATTCATTAGCTGGAACATTTTTTGGCAAGATATAACTCCCATGTGTTTTTAATATTATAGGAAATATAATACAATGAAAAACAATATTATCTTTTCCAATGAAATGAATCAATGTAGTATCTTTATTTTGCCAATAGTCTTTCCAGTTTTTTCCATTCTTAGAGGCCCATTTTTTTGTTGCTGAGACATATCCAATAGGGGCGTCTAACCAAACATAGAGAACTTTATTTTCAGCATTTTTTATTGGCACTTTAACGCCCCAATCTAAATCTCTTGTCATGGCTCTTTCTTTGAGCCCCCCATCTATCCATGATTTACATTGTCCTAAAACCTGACTTCTCCAGCGTTTATAATTATGATGCTCTTTCCCATCAAGCTTTCCTGTCTCAATCCACTCTTTTAACCATTTTTCATGATTTTGCATTGGTAAATACCAATGTGAGGTCTCTTTTTTTATAGGAATGTTTCCACTTAGAGTAGATTTAGGACTAATTAATTCTTCTGGATTTAAAGCACTTCCGCATTTTTCACATTGATCGCCATATGCATGTTCATACCCACATTTAGGACAAGTACCTATAATATATCTGTCGGCTAGAAATTGGTTGTTTTCTTCATCATAAAATTGATGAGATTTTTTTTTAGTAAAAATATTTTTAGANTCTAACTGCTTAAAGAATTCTTGTGCAGTTTCATGATGAATTTTTTCAGATGTTCTGTGGTAAATACTAAAGTTAATACCAAATTCAGCAAATGCTTTTTTATTAATAGAGTGATATTTGTCAACAATTTTTTGNGGAGTTAGGCCTTCTTTTTTAGCTTGTAATGTAATTGCCGCTCCATGTTCATCAGATCCACAAATAAAAGCAACATCATGCCCTTTTTGTTTTAAATACCTAACATATATATCAGCAGGTAAGTAAGCACCAGCAATGTGACCAATGTGTACGGGNCCATTTGCATAAAGAAGTGCAGATGTAACAGTNTATTTTTTTTTAATCATTCTTTTNAAAAAACAGTTATTTTCGCAAAGATAAGTTTTACAACTAAACTGTATTTATGATAATTCCGAAAAAGATAAAAATTGGGGANAAGATTGGTATTGTTGCTACTGCTAGAAAAATTTCAATGGATGAGTTAAATCCTGCAATCTTGATTCTAGAGTCGTGGGGTTTTAAAGTAGTACTGGGCAGATTTATTTTGAATGAGGAAAATCAGTTTTCAGGCTCAGTAAATCAAAGACTGTATGATTTCCAAAATATGATTGATGATAATGAGATCAAAGCAATCTTATGCGCAAGGGGAGGATACGGCACGGTTCAGATTATTGATAAGATAAATTTTTCTGGCTTGTATAAAAGGCCTAAATGGATAATTGGCTATAGTGATATTACTGTTTTACATGCTCATTTAAATCAAATTGGTCTAGCAACTTTACACGCTACTATGCCTATAAATTTTTCTAGAAATACTAATAGTGCATTAGATAGTCTTAGAGATATTCTTCTCGGCAAAGATAGTTGTGTTAAAATTCCATCTAATGAGCAGAATCGAATTGGTATAGTTGAAGCCGAAATTGTTGGAGGAAACATATCTGTTTTATATTCTTTATTAGGTTCAAAATCTGATGTTAGAACAGATGATAGGATTTTGTTTTGGGAAGATTTAGATGAGTATTTATATCATATCGACAGAATGGTAATAAATATGAAGAGAAATGGTAAATTTAATAATTTGAAAGGTATGATAGTAGGAGGATTAATAGATATGAATGACAACCAAGTTGCATTTGGTAAAACGGCAGAAGAAATTGTACTAGAACATGTGANAGAGTATAATTTTCCTATTTGTTTTGGGTTTCCGTCTGGCCATTTAGAAGATAATCGAAGTATTATATTAGGTGTAAAATCGGTTTTAGAAGTTAAAGAAAATAGCGTAAATTTGTTGCAATCTTTTTAATTATGAATCTAGAAAAATACTTTGCGCCTTTCAGAGAAAATATTATTGGCAAAGATCAGACTTTTACTTCTCCTTTTGGGGAGAAGAAGATTCTTTATGCTGATTGGACTGCTAGTGGAAGAATATACAAACCAATTGAAGAAAAGTTACATAACGAGGTTTTCCCTTTTGTAGCAAACACGCATACAGAAACTTCTACTACAGGGGCAACTATGAGTTTGGCTTTGGACGAGGCAATGCAAATAATCAAGGATCATGTTGGCGCTAATGATGATGATGTTCTTATTTCAGCTGGAGCAGGAATGACAATGTTAGTGAATAAATTGCAAAGGATTTTAGGTTTAAAGCTACATGAAAGTTACGTTGGAAAAATTAAAATTACAAACAGGCCTATTGTTTTTATNAGCCATATGGAGCACCATTCTAATCAAACATCTTGGATTGAAACTATTGCAGAGGTTCAAATTATTCCGTACAAAAAGGATGGTTATATTGATTTGGAGAAATTTGAATTATTGCTTAAAAAATATAACGATAGAGAGCTAAAGATTGCCGCAATTACTTCATGTTCCAATGTTACAGGAGTTTTTACTCCTTATTATGAGATTTCAGAAATAATGCATAGAAATAATGGATTCTGTTTTGTNGATTTTGCTTGTTCGGCACCATATGTTGATATTAATATGCATCCAAAAAACAAAAATCAGCAACTAGATGCAATTTATTTTTCTCCACATAAATTTTTAGGAGGNCCTGGCTCCNCTGGNNTTTTAATTTTTAATAAAGCATTATACTCAAATAAAATTCCAGATAATCCTGGAGGAGGAACTGTGGATTGGACTAATCCTTGGGGAGAACATAAATATGTGAATGATATTCAGGCAAGAGAAGATGGAGGCACACCTGCATTTTTGCAGACTATAAAAACAGCACTTGTATTGAAATTAAAGCAAGAAATGGGAGTCCAAAAAATATTGGCAAGAGAGCATGAAATTCACAAAATAGTATGGAAAAAGTTCTTAGAATTAAATAATACACATGTTTTAGCTAGTAATTTTTCTAATAGACTAGGANTCTATTCTTTTTATATTGATGGTTTGCACTATAATCTTGCTGTACANTTGTTAAATGATAAGTTTGGAATACAAGTTAGAGGTGGTTGTTCTTGTGCAGGAACTTATGGGCATATTTTATTAAATGTTGAAAAAGAACAATCTTGTTTAATTACTGACAAAATTAATAGTGGAGACCTGACTACTAAGCCAGGTTGGGTACGAATGTCAATTCATCCAACAATGACTAATAATGAGGTTCATTTTATCATGAATGCTATTGAAGAATTATCAAAAAATCATTATAAATGGGGATCGGATTACAGTTACAACAATAAAACAAATGGTTTTATATACAAAGATAGTCAGTTTAGATTAAAAAATAAGCAAAAAGCCCAAAGCTGGTTTAGTTAACAACTACTTCNTTANAACCGTGGGTACTTTAAAATAATCTGAATCTTTTCCTGGANCATTTTTTAGCGCATCTTCTTGAGAAACTTGATTTGTAACCTCATCCTTACGCAAAACATTTGTTTCCTCACTTATGTAGATTAGAGGTTTTAATGAATTAGTATCAGTTTTTGATATTATATCTACAAATTTAAGAATTGTATTTAAATCTGATTTTATCTTTTCAGCAGATTTTGAATCAAACTTTAATTTTGCTAATCTTGATAGATTTGCTATTAATTTATCATTAACTTTCATTTAGTTATAGTTTTTTAACTGTTCAAAAATAGTGTTGTAAACTGATTTTTTCAAATTATCAATGCTTTTTTCTGTTAAATCATCTGGACTAATAGCTTTATGAACTTTTACTCTAGTGACACCAGGTCTTCCTTTAAAATATTCTTGAGGAAAAATTTGTTTATTATTACCAAGAGTAATAGGTATAATATTAATATTTTGTTCTATTGCTAATCTAAATGGTCCATTTTTAAATTTTTTGAGAAATATTTTTTCTGAGGGGATCCCTCCTTCAGGAAAAATACACATATTTATGCCTTGCTTTAGTTTTTCTCCTGCTTTAAGAAACGCAATATACGAGTCTNTTTTATTTTCTCTTTTTACAATTACTGAATTGTTTTTATAAAAATATCCAAATAAGGGGATTTTTGCAATTTCTGCTTTTCCAATGTATTGTAATGGCACAGGAATAACAGCTAAAATTAATGGTATATCAAGAGTTGACACATGATTTGGGCAAAATATGTACAGCCCATTTTTATCAAATTTTTCTTCCCACTCAACTACAGGAAATAGAAATGAAAGCCAGAGTGTCAATTTGCTCCAATATCTAGTTATATGAGCAATAATTATTGGTTTTTTTTGAATTGCTGTGAAAAAAAATAAAGCAGGTATTAAAGAAAAAAACAGTAGTATAAATATGATTAAAAACCATAATCTCCAAAGACTACTAAAAAGATAATTAACCCATTTCACGGGGACAAATATAAAAATCCTATTTTTACGATATTAAAACTTAAAATAAATGGCTAGAATATTAACAGGAATTCAAAGCACAGGAACCCCTCACTTAGGCAATTTATTGGGGGCAATTATTCCAGCAATAGAGTTGTCAAGNGATCCAAAAAATGAAAGCTTTTTTTTTATTGCTGATCTTCATTCTTTTACAACAATTAGAGATCCAAAACTCATAAGAGAAAACACTTATGCTACTGCAGCAGCCTGGCTTTCTTTTGGTTTTGATACAGAAAAGAATTTGTTTTATCGTCAGTCTGATGTTTCGGAGGTATGTGAGTTAAATTGGTATTTAAATTGTTTTGCTCCTTTTAACAGACTAAAACTNGCTCATTCATTTAAGGAAAAATCAGATAGGACTAATGATGTCAATGCAGGGCTTTTTACTTATCCNGTTTTGATGGCAGCTGATATTTTATTATATGATGCTAATATTGTTCNTGTTGGAAAAGATCAACTTCAACATTTAGAAATCACAAGAGATATAGCTTCAAGAATTAATCATATATATCCAGNNACATTAATATTNCCAGAAGTAAAGGTTGATGAAAATGTTATGCTTATNCCTGGTACTGATGGTCAAAAGATGAGTAAATCATATAATAATATTATTGATATTTTTCTNNCAGAAAAAAAACTCAGAAAGCAAATAATGGGAATCAAAACTGATTCTATTCCTATCGAAAAGCCAAAAAATCCGGACANATGTAATGTATTTAAAATCTATAAGCTTTTATCTAGTAAAGAGCAGTCTGAAAAATTAAAAGCTAAATATATTGGAGGGAATTTTGGCTATGGTGAAGCAAAAAAAGAACTTTTCAATTTAGTTTGCAAAAAATACAAAAATGAAAGAGAAAAATATAATTACTTTATTGAAAACAAAGAAATTTTAGATTTAGAGCTGTCAAAGGGGGCAAAGAAAGCAAGACAAATAGCAATACAAGTGCTATCTAGAGTTCGGTCTAACATAGGATATTAGATATTTTATTAGTTTATCTAACAGTGTTAATCTTACTTAGATAATTATTTCTTTTTATATTTTTTGAATAATTCTTTTTGATGATTGTTTAAATCAATAGATACTCCGTTGATAAAAGCTTGCTCTATATTATTTGTTCTCATATCCAATGCATCACCCGAACTGATGAAAAATGTAGCATTTTTACCACTTTCAATAGAACCTAAAATATTATCTATTCCAAGAATTTTAGCAGTATTTAATGTAATTGATTGCACTGCATTTTCATATTTTTGTCCATAAGCAACAGTGGTTCCAGCGGTAAAAGATAGATTCCTAGCCCCCATTGCTTCCATATCTCCCTCATAACTTAGACAAAATAGTACTCCTAAATCAGTTAATTTTTTAGCCTGTGTAAACGGTTCATCAACTGGACTATCTTGTGATTTTGGAAGTCTATGCACTCTGTTTAGAATTAAAGGTATCTTTTTCTCAATCAAATAAGGCGCAATATCTATGGCNTCTTCGCCTCCAACAATAATTATGTTTTTTATTTCATGTTTTTCTGAAAAATTNATAGCATCACGCATATCACTTGCACTATTAGCATGAATATATAGGTTTTTGGTTCCGTTAAAAAGTCCCACCATACTTTCCATTTTAAGATCCATAACATTNGAAGATAATGCATAAGNTCTTGCTTTNGAAAATAGNTGTTGAAAGGTTTCTATATNATTTTGATATTTTTTATTTTTTTTTGTCTTTCCAGGTTCTGCCCACCATCCTGTATTGTAATAAGAGTTTGGCCAATTAATGTGTATGCCATCGTCAGCTTTTAGTGCAGCATCTTCCCAATTGTCTCCTGCTAAATACATAATTGATGACTGTCCTGAAACTANCCCGCCTCTTGGTGTAACTTGCGCAACAAGAACTCCATTTGATCGAACAGTTTTAGTTAGCTTGGAATCAGTGTTATATGCAATAAGAGATCTTATATTTGGGTTAATATTTCCGGTTTCCCTATAATCATGAGTTGCCCGNACAGCATCAATTTCAGTAATTCCTAGAGTAGTATTTGGAAGAATAAATGAAGGNTAAATATGTTTTCCATAAACTTTATATATAGTATCAAAAGCATTAGGATCTATCCTAATGACGCTAAGATCNGCGACTAAATCAAATTTATTTTCTTTTACACTGACGGCTGAATTTTCAATGACTTTTCCATTTCCTATATGGGCTGTTGCTCCTATAAATAATGTTGGTTTTTGTCCACTAAGTTGCATACTTGATATTAATGCAATAATTATTGTTGTTTTTTTATTCATCATCTTGGCTATCACAGTGGTATAATTTTTCATTTTGTTTTTTAGGGATCCTTTTTTCTCCCTTATTTTTATTTTGACTCATGAGTTGTATAATACGCATCCTTTCTTTTTTATCTCTTTCTTGTAATTTTTTGTCAAAATCTATATCAAACATTAACTTACCATCAACGTAGGTTTGTATTACTTTAGCATAAATAGAAAGNGGGTTTTGATTCCAAAGTACAATGTCTGCGTCTTTACCTACTTTAAGACTNCCCATTTTTTNGTCTAAATGTAATAATTTAGCAGGATTAAGTGTTATCATTTTCCATGCATCTTCTTCAGAAGTATTTCCATATTTTACGGCTTTAGCCGCCTCTTGATTAAGTCGNCTTCCCATTTCAGCATCATCAGAATTTATAGCAGTAATAACTCCAGCGTTATTTAAAAGTGAGGCATTATAAGGGATGGCTTCATTTACTTCAAATTTATAAGCCCACCAGTCTGAAAAAGTAGAACCACCTGCTCCATGCTCTCTCATTTTATTNGCTATTTTATAACCTTCCAAGATATGTGTAAAAGTATTAACGGTAAAGCCCATTGAGTCGGCAACATGCATTAACATATTTATTTCAGATTGCACATACGAATGGCAGGTAATAAACATTTCAGAGTTTAAAATTTCTACTAATGCATTTAATTCTAAGTCCTCTCTTGGAGGAGAAGTTTTTGCTTTTTCCGTAATAGATAGCTGGTTATAAATTTGCCATGCTTTTTTATATGATTCAGCTCTATAAAATGCATCATAAAAAACTTGTTCCACTCCCATTCTNGTTTGCGGAAATCTTTCATTTTCATGATCCCCCCAGTTGCTCTGCTTTACATTTTCACCTAGTGCAAATTTTATAAACTGGTCAGCATCCTGAATTTTCATTTCTTCAGCGCTGGAGCCCCATCTTAGTTTAATTATTGCTGATTGCCCTCCAATAGGATTAGCCGATCCATGAAGCAGTTGACAGGCAACAGTCCCTCCAGATAATTGCCTATAAATATTATGATCATTTGGATTTATAACATCACCAATTCTTACTTCTGCAGAAACAGCGTCACTTGCTTCATTTACACCCTTACTAATTGCAATATGAGAATGTTCATCAATAATTCCTGAAGTTAAATGCATGTCTGAAGCATTAATGGTTTGGTATTCACCCTCATTAAAATATTCAAAAGGATTTAATAAACTACCAATAGCTATAATTTTTCCTTGTGATATTATCACATCAGAATTTNGTAAAATTCCTTCTTNTTCATTTGTCCAAACAGTAGCATTCTTAAAAAGTATATTTTTTTGTTTTGGCATATTTTCAAATCCGAAAGCTTTATTTGGATACCAGCTTTTAGGAATAACTGAATCGATATCAATATCGTTTTCTTGTTTTTTAAAAGGTGAAAATAATGAGTCGCGACTCATTTTAAAGTTGTAGTATTCACCATATTTGTTTTGATATCTTCCAATAATTATACCATTATTAAATTNTCCAATAGCCCTGAAGTTTCCATAATTATCTGAGATGTTTATNTTTTTATCTGATATTTTTGTGTTAATTATAGCAGAATCTAACTCATAGAAAATAGTTGTTGGTTTAGTGAGTTCTCCCTTAATACTAATTTTCTTGTTTATCATTTCTTTTGACTCGAAAGTATAATAACCTCTTACATCAATAGTTTGTTTTTTATTTATAATATGTCGTTCTCCTAAAGTCCAATTTTCAAGAATTTTTCCACTTTCAAAGATGTCATCAGATGCAATAATAAAATTAGCAAGCATTCCAGTTTCTAAAATGCCCGTAATACTATTAGCACCGACGAGAGTAGCTGGATTGGTTGTTAATGCGGCTAATGCATCATTTTTTTTAAGACCTTTTTTGATAGCAAAACGTAGGTTTTTTAAAAAATCTTTAGAGTCTTNTATTCCGTAAGATGTAATACAAATGTTGATTTTATTCTCTACAAGTAGGGCAGGGTTNTATGGTGAAGCCTCCCATTTTTTTAGTTGTTCCAAACTAATCCAATCAGAAGTTTCTGGGTTACTTACATCATAAGCATTAGGAAANTTAATTGGAATTATAACCGGGAAGTTGGCGTTGATTACCTCGTTAATTCTCGAAAATTCTTTTCCATTACCTTTTACNATGAAATCAATTTCAAACTCATCAGCAATTTTATATAAGCGACTATAATCGAGTTCATCATTTAAAGCAAATATTTGAGGTAATTCCTGTTGCTTTATTAACGCATCATATGAAAGATTTGTTTGGTTTTTTTGATTTCGATACCATTCANCATCTAAAAAACATTGTCTGATAAGAGCAATACTCCCCATTAGAGAAGTCGGATTTTTTTGTGTAGACACTCCTTTTTTAAATGAATACATCGCAGCTGCATTACTTATTAGAATATTTTGGTTGTCTGTTTTATTTGACAAGCTCACAAACGCAGCGACACCTCTTAAAATCCCATCTTGAGAATGAGTAAGAACAGATCCAAATCCGTTTGATAAATATGTTTGTGCATTTTTTGNATTTGTACTAAACTCTTCACTTGCATTTATTTCTGGATGTATTGCTTGATTCCAATGGTATGCCCCTGATTTATTACTCNTGTATTGTGGTCGATAATTGTATTTCTCTTTTTTTGCTTTTTGCAACCCATAGTCTGAATAAAGATCAATAAATGAAGGAAAAATATAATCACCGTTTAGATCATAAATAATAGCTCCTTTNGGAATAGTTAGATTACTGTCTAAATCAAGGATTTTGTTCCCTTGGATAAGAAGAGTACTGTTTTCAAACTTAACACCAGGTTTACTTATAATATTTGCATTTGTAAAAGCATATATAGGNTCAAAATTTTCTGCTACACCATTAACCGGAAACGTTTCTTGAGCAAGAATTTGATTAAAAAGCGCTAACGCTATAATTATTTGAATAATCTTCATTAGGGTAATAAATTAAAGGTGTGAAATTAATAAAATTTTAGCTATTAATTTTGTTTCTTTGTTCTTTAAATAACTTTAAATAATCAAAATGAAAACTTATCAAGCAAACTTATTAAATGCTATAATATTAATTGTAATGCCTATTTGGGCTTACNTAACTTTTGAAGGTTCGGTTGAAAAACCAGAACAATCTATTACTGCNTTTATTCCGTTATTTTTTGGTGTAATCTTATTGATTTGTAATAAAGGGCTTAAAAATGAAAGCAAACTTATTGCTCATATAGCTGTATTTGTAACGTTAATAGCTCTTATTGGATTAACCATGCCTTTTAAAGCAGCTTATTACGAAGGCAGAACATTTTCCATGTTTAGAGTTGGAGCTATGATTCTAACAAGCATTTTAGCCATGACTACTTTTGTTAAAAGTTTTATAAAAGCTAGACAAAGAAAATAGAATAGCAAGATTAATGGAGAAGGCTGTATTAGTTGGATTGATAACTCCTAGCGTTAGTCAAAATTTAGCTTACGAATATTTAGAAGAACTAGCTTTTTTATCGAAAACTGCTGGAGCTTCTCCTATAAAAAGATTTACTCAGAGATTAACATATGCAAATAACAAAACCTTTGTAGGTAAAGGCAAAATTGAAGAAATTAGATTATACGTTAAAGATAATCACGTTGATGTAATAATTTTTGATGATGATTTAACCCCTTCTCAAATTAAAAATATTGAAAGGNTTTTTGAAGGNAAGCACAAGATATTAGATCGAAGTAATCTAATTTTAGATATTTTTGCTAGCAGAGCTCAAACCGCTCAGGCTAGGACACAAGTGGAGCTTGCTCAATATCAGTATCTTTTACCGCGCCTTACCAGAATGTGGACTCATCTTGAAAGACAGAAAGGGGGTATTGGTATGAGAGGNCCAGGTGAAACTCAAATAGAAACAGATAGGCAAATTATTAGAAACAAGATTGCTTNCCTAAAAAAGAAACTAGAAAAGATTGATAAGCAATCATCTACAAGAAGAAAGGGACGTGAGCATTTGATAAGAGTGGCTTTAGTTGGATATACTAATGCTGGAAAATCAACCTTAATGAACAAATTAGCAAAATCAGATGTTTTTGCAGAAGATAAACTTTTTGCTACTTTAGACACAACTGTTCGTAAGGTAGTTATCGGTAATCTTCCTTTTTTATTAACTGATACTGTCGGCTTCATCCGTAAGTTGCCACATCAGTTAATTGAAAGTTTTAAATCAACTTTAGATGAGGTTAGAGAAGCTGACTTTATAATTCATTTAGTAGATATTTCAAACCCAAGTTTTGAGGAGCATATTAATGTGGTTAATAAAACTATTTCTGAAATAGGGGTNAATGATAAGCCGACACTATTNGTCTTTAATAAAATAGATGCTTATACTTTTATAGAAAAAGAAACAGATGATTTAACTCCAGTTAAAAAGGAAAATCTTTCTTTACAAGACTTACAAAAAACATGGATGTCTAAAATTGAGTTAAATACAATGTTTATTTCTGCTCTTAATAAAACTCATTTTGATGATTTGAGAGAAGAAATGTATTTGAGAATTAAAAAATTACATGAGAAAAGGTACCCGTATAATAATTTTTTGTTTTAAGAAAAAGATTGTAAATCAGAAANCTTTTTATANTGTCNATNTTNNNTAATNANNTNTTGATGNGNTCCNCNNTCNANTATTTNTCCNTTNTNNAAAACAATNATNTCATCTGCNTTTTTTATNGTAGANAGNCTNTGNGCAATTACTAATGATGTTCNNGAACGCATTAAGTTTTCAAGAGCTTCTTGAACTAGTTTTTCTGATTCAGTATCAAGTGATGATGTTGCTTCATCAAGAATTAGAATCTCCGGACTTTTAAGTATTGCTCGAGCAATGCTTAGTCTTTGTTTTTGACCACCGGAGAGTTTGCTTCCTCTGTCACCTATATTAGTGTTATATCCATTTTCTGTTTCTAAAATAAATTTATGTGCATTTGCTACTTTTGCTGCAGCAATTATTTCATCTTTAGTTGCATCTATTTTTCCTAATCTTATATTATTATAAATAGTGTCATTAAATAGTATTGATTCCTGACTTACAATTCCCATTAGGCTTTTTAAGTCTGCCATAGCAATATCTTTTATATTAGTGTTGTCAATAAATATTCCTCCTTCATTAACATCATAAAATCGGGATAGTAAATCAGCTAAAGTTGATTTTCCACATCCTGATTTACCTACAAGAGCAACCATCTTTCCCTTTTTAATATTAAAATTGACATCCGTTAAAACTTTAATATCTTCATATTTAAATGTAATATTTTTGAATTCAATATTAGTATTAAGAATTTTTATGCTTTTTGGCTGATCTATATCAGTTATCTCGTTTTCAGTATCTAGCACTTCGTATATTCTTTGTGCTGCAGCACTTCCTTTCTTAATGTGATAATAAGAGCTTGTTAATGATTTTGCTGGAGGAATAA
This sequence comes from Flavobacteriales bacterium, assembly GCA_002693745.1. Lineage (GTDB taxonomy): Bacteria > Bacteroidota > Bacteroidia > Flavobacteriales > BACL11 > BACL11. The sequence continues at coordinate 23,274 of NZRJ01000078.1, read as the reverse complement.
TTTGAGAGAATATAAGGATGTAGCCTATAAATTCTTCTGCTGAAAGAATACCATTTCCACTTAAAACTAATTGTCCTCCAAACCACATTACAATTACCATTACTATTGTACTTAAAAGTTCACTCATTGGAGATGAAAGATCTTTTTTTCTGAGTAGCCCTGTCATTATATTTTTATAGTCTTCGCTTTCTTTTTCAAAGTTTTTATTGATATATGATTCCGCATTAAATGCTTTAATAATCCTAAGTCCTGCAATATTTTCATCAATTATAGCAAGTAAATCTCCCATTTTTTTTTGTCCTTTTTCTGATGATTTCTTTAGTGACTTGCCAATAATGCCAATAATTATTCCTGTTATTGGAAAAAGAACTATAACAAATAAAGTGAGTTTTGCGCTAATAGCAATCAGAGTTAACAAGTATATAATAATAGTTAAAGGGTCTTTGAATATCATTTCAATTGAACTCATGATACTCCATTCAATTTCGACTAAGTCTGAAGTAAGTCTTGCTGTTAGATCTCCCTTTCTTTTTTTTGTGAAAAAAGGTAGTGGTAAGGAAATAAGTTTTTTATGTAGATCCATTCTTATGTCATGTACTATTCCATTGCGAATAGGAGTAAGAAAATATAGCGCTAAATATCGAAACAGATTTCTAAAAAAGAAAGTGGTTAGTACAAGTATACAGATGAATAATAATGCCTCAATTTCTCCTTTTTGATCAATAATGGAGCTTATTAGAGCATAAAAATTATCTTTTATGGCATCAGTTTTAAAACTTAATGGTTGCGCATTATAAACCTTTTCTTGTGTACCAAATAGTATTCCTAAAAAAGGGATCACCATTGTAAGTGATACTAATGAGAATAAAACGCTTATGATATTTGATAAAATATTTAATATAGCAAAAGGGGTATACGGTTTTATGTAATTAAGAATTTTTAAAAAGTAATGCATTATACAAAAGTAGTTAATATTACTTATTTTTGGCTTCATATGGAAACAACAAGACAAAAAAAAGTTTCTCGTTTACTGCAAAAGGAATTATCAAGTGTTTTTCAAAAGGAAATTTCTTCACTACTTGGTAATATTATGGCTACTATCACAATTGTTAGGATTTCACCAGATTTAGCTAATGCTAATGTTTTTATAAGTTTTTTTCCTGTTAAAGATCCTCAAGTTGCCTTAAAACTGATAAAGGATAATAGTGGAATGTTGAGAAGGCATTTGGGACATAGAGTAAAGAATCAACTTAGGATTGTACCGAGTATTGAATATTTTTTGGATGATTCAGCTGCATATGCTGAAGAAATTGAGAGATTGTTAAAAAAATAAAAACAGTGAATTTTTCCTTTTTTATTGCTAAAAGATATTTTTCAACCAAGAAGAAAAATAATTTTGTGCATATTATCTCTTTAGTGTCATTAGTAGGAGTTGCTATTGGAACATGTGCTTTAATTTTAGTATTGTCGGTTTTTAATGGTTTTGAAGAGCTTATATTAAAGATGTATAACTCTTTTGACCCACATCTTAAAATAACATCAGCGGAGGGGAAAGTTTTTAACCCAAATAATATAAAAATTAATAGCACTAATGTTTTAGAAAAAGCTTATGTATTGGAGGAAGAAGCACTTTTAAAGTACCAAGATAAGGAGTTTATTGCAAAGGTAAAAGGTGTTTCTAATTCATATGAACAGTTATTAAATTTTGATAGCCTTTTAGTTGATGGGAACTATATTGATGCTTATGAAAGTAAAAATGTTGCAGTTATTGGAAGAGGAGTTGCGTACTTTTTATCAATGAACCTTGGAAATATCTTTGATCAGTTACATGTTTATGTGCCTAATCGTTCTGTCAAAACATTGTTAGAGCCTAGAAATGCTTTTAAAAAAGGAAGTGTTTTACCTGTTGGAATTTTTGGTGTTCAATCGGAGATAGACGAAAAATATATTATTACCCCATTGTTATTTATCCAAAATTTATCAGAGCGTAAAAATAAAATTTCAGCTATAGAAATAAAGTTAAAAGATGCTACTAAGATGCTAGAAACTCAGCAACAATTAACTTTATGTTTAGGAGATAAATTCATAGTAAAAAACAGATTAGAGCAGCAGAATTTTCTCTATAAAATACTTAATGTTGAAAAATTAGTTTTATTCTTGATTTTGGCTTTTATAATGATTATTTCAACTTTTAATATAGTGGGATCTTTAAGTATGCTAATGTTAGATAAAGAAAAGGATATTAAAACATTTAAAAGTTTTGGAGTATCTGAAAGTAAGATAACAACTTTATTTTTCACAAAAAGTATGTTTACAGTTGTTACAGGCTTATTTCTTGGGCTTTTAATAGGTTTAACGCTTGCTTATTTGCAACAATATTATGGGTTGATAAGTATGGGTAGTAATGGCAGTTTTGTGGTTGATAGTTATCCTGTATGTCTGAAATTAGGAGATATTATAATTGTGAGTTTTACAGTTTTATTTATTGGATTACTTGCCTCCTGGTATCCTGCAAAGGTTTTAAGTAAAAAATTATTTAAATGTTAGAAATTTTTAGTTACAAGATCAAGTAAGTGCTGTATTTCTTCAGCGTTATCAGAATTGATCAGTTTAATACGATAATCTTTAAAATGCGGAATACCTTTAAAGTAGTTAGTGTAGTGGCGTTTCATTTCAGCAATACCAAGAACTTCACCTTTCCATTCAATAGAATGCTTTAGATGTTGTTTGCAAGCATCTACTCTATCAGCAATGCTTGGTGGGGATAGATGAGTCCCTGTTTTTATGAAGTGTTTTATTTCGTTAAAAATCCAAGGGTTACCTATAGCACCACGACCAATCATAACACCATCAACACCATATCTATCTCTATATTCTACTGCCTTTTCTGGCGTGTTAACATCGCCATTACCAAAAATAGGGATATGCATCTTTGGATTGTTTTTTACTTCTCCAATTAAGGACCAATCAGCATCTCCTTTATACATTTGTTTTCTGGTTCTTCCATGAATAGATAAAGCTTTAATACCTACATCTTGCAGTCTTTCGGCTACTTCTACTATGTATTTTGAGTTTTCATCCCAACCTAAGCGAGTTTTAACGGTAACAGGAATTTTAGTTGCATTGACAATTTCCTTTGTCATGCTAACCATCTTGGGGATATCTTTCAGTATTCCTGCTCCAGCACCTTTTTTTGTCACTTTTTTTACTGGGCAACCATAGTTTATATCAATAAACTCAGGTTGTGCTTTCTCACAAATTTCAGCAGCTAATCGCATAGATTCAATTTGATAGCCAAAAATTTGAATGCCTATAGGTCGTTCAAAATCATAAATGTCTAATTTCATAGTGCTTTTTTCAGCATCACGAATTAGTCCTTCTGAAGAGATGAATTCAGTATATAATACATCTGCTCCATGTTCTTTACAGAGAGCACGAAATGGGGGATCGCTTACATCTTCCATTGGTGCTAATAATAGTGGAAAATCTCCTACATTAATATTTCCTATCTTTACGCTCATAAATATTTGCAAACATACATAATAATGGGATTTAAAGGTGTTTATAAAGATAAGTCAACAGCAATTAAAGTAAGCCTTTTATTTTTGCTTGTCTTTCTTTCACTGGTTTTGCATACATCGTTAGCTGTACTCTTGATTAGCTTTTTTGCTGATAATGGCATGGCGATTATTCAAAATCAAGATTTGACGAACCAAACATCTATAAATTATTTAAAATTAATGCAGCTTTTTACAGGAGTAGGTATATTTATTACTCCCATATTGATATATGCTTATCTGACGAATTTTGATTTTAAATTTGTTTCAGTAACAAGACAAGATGCAATTTTAGTTTGCGCCATAATGTTACTAATTACCCCTTTTATAGCTCTTCTTGTTGAATGGAATATGCTGTTGCCATTTCCTGAATGGTTAATGCAATTTCATTTTAATTCAGAACCGATTATAACTGCTTTCTTAAACATGGATACTATTTGGGATTTATTGTATACAATTTTTGTTATTGCTATTATTCCAGCAATTGGAGAAGAATTATTTTTTAGAGGGTATTTACAACAAACAATTGGAAATTGGTTAAGTAATCATCATAAAGCAATTGTATTAACTGGATTTTTGTTTAGCGCAATTCATTTAGATATTCAAGCTATTATTCCAAGATTTTTATTAGGAGTATTTTTAGGATATTTATATTATTGGGGGCGAAACTTATGGTTGCCAATATTAGCACATTTTACAAATAATTCTCTAGCGGTTATCTTTTCTTTCCCATTATTTAAAGTTGAAAATGGAGCATATTCAGTTTTTTCAAAGACTAAGATTGATCCTATGCTAGCATTATTTTCGTTTTGTTCTTCTGCTTTATTGATATATATCCTTTATCAAAATTTAAGTATAAAAAAAGACTGATTTTATTAATCGTTATGAAGATTTTTTAATAGTCCCAATCACCTTTTCTTGTCGAATAATTGATTTTTAGTGAATTGGCTTTTCTTAACTCTTGCTTTACATCAGTAATAATTCCCATTTTAACGCTCTCATCAGCCTTTATAGATGTTGTCATGTATGGTATTTCTTTTTCATCTCTTGCTTCTTGTTCACTAGCAATAAACTCTTGTATTTCATCCACACTTGCAAAGGAATCATTTAGTTGGATTCTTGCAGCAGTACCAAAAGAGGCTTGCATTCTTTTAATTGGGGGCCCAATGTAGATGTAGCTAACTAACGACTTCTTTTCTAGCTTTTTAATTTCTGTAGCTTTCGGAGTTACCACATTAACAAAAAGAGTTGTTTCACGCATTACTGTAGTTACCATAAAAAAGAAAAGTAGCATAAAGACAATATCTGGCAATGATGCAGTAGATATTGCAGGCATTCCTTTTTTTCCATTTTTACTAAATTTACTCATTACCACCAATATTTTTAGGTTCAGCTTCAGATATTTTTTGAGGATATAATTTTCTGATTTCTTTCTTTTCTTTTTTGTTTAAATCAGCATACCTTTCACCAAATTTACTTAAAGCTGCCTCATTTCTTAACTCATTATATGCAGCTGCTAACTCGTTTTGTACTTGTATGTATGTCATATATTTTGTTCCTCTGTCGTTTTGCAATGAGATAATTGCTTTTTGAGGACTATCAGAAGAAGAGGGGTCTACTCCATTATTATTGATGAATTTTTTTGCACCATCTTTAAGTTCAGATATTTGTGTCCATTCACCCTCAACCAAAAGTTCATTTTTTGAATTAATAAGAACAACATAAATATTTTTTGCTTTAATTTCTGGTGGTTTTTCTTGTTCTTCTTCAGGCATTGGTGGTAATTTTCTAGAAATTCCCGTGTCTTGATCCATTGTTGTTGTTACTAAGAAAAAAATTAATAGCAAAAAGGCAATATCGGCCATTGACCCTGCATTTATTTCTGGTAATCCTCTTCTTTTACTTGCCATTACTTAGAAAACACTTTCGAAAGTTCAGCATATAATACAGCTGCAATCGCGCCAATTGCTAGAATGTAAAATGTAATAAGCCCCATGCCGACATTTTTGGCTGTTGAGGCTGTAATTTCATATTTTTCAAATGATTGTAAAACTTCATCAGAGGCAATTAAATATGAAAATAATATAACAGCAACTAGACCACCTAAAGTGTATAGTGTTTTTTTGGCATTCTTAGTATTTGACATAAGTCTTTTGATACCAAAACCGATTGCTGCAAGTGCAGCAAAACCGATCATTAAATAAGTAACAATTATACCTATATTAATTAAACTTTCCATACTTATTTATTTTTTACCAATAAGTCAATCAATGAAATAGAAGCATCTTCCATTGAATTAACAAGTGAATCAACTTTTGCAATTAAGTAATTATAAAAGACTTGAAGAATCATTGCTACAATTAGTCCAAAAACAGTGGTTAATAAAGCAACTTTAATCCCCCCTGCAACTAATGAAGGTGATATGTCTCCTGCTGCTTCAATAGCATCAAAAGCACCAATCATCCCAATAACTGTTCCCATGAATCCAAGCATAGGAGCTAGGGCTATAAATAAAGAAATCCATGAAAGCCCTTTTTCTAAAAGGCCCATTTGCACTGAGCCATAAGAAATAATTGATTTCTCAACCATTTCTACTCCTTCATTTGATCTTTCTAAACCTTGATAAAAAATAGATGCCACAGGCCCATTGGTATTTCTACAAACTTCTTTTGCTGCATCAACTCCTCCACTATTTAATGCACTTTCAACATCATTTAATAATTTATTAGTATCAGTTGTTGCCATATTAAGGTAAATAATTCTTTCGATTGCTAACGCCAAACCTAATATCAGACATAATAACACAATTCCCATAAACCCAGGCCCCCCTTCAATAAATTTTTGTTTTATAATTTGGTGAAAACTAGATGACATTTCTTCATTAGATGTAGCAGGGCTAGTAGTTTCTTCTATCATAGCTTCTTCTGTAGTTGTCTCTTCAGGCATAATAGAATCTGATTCTTGTGCATACATATTATAAGAACCTGTAACGAATAATACTAATAGTGCTAGTAAGGCAAATTTGTTTTTCATTTTCTTTTTAATTTTTTTAGAAATTTAATTTAGTCTGGCAAATTTATAAAAATATTATAAAGCTGCAGTATATCTGTTGTTTACTTCTACCCAATCTATTACATTGAAAAACGCACTGATATAATCAGGGCGTCTGTTTTGGTAATTTAAATAATAAGCATGCTCCCATACATCAAGACATAATACGGGAGTCCCTCCGCACTCTCCTTGCATAAGAGGGTTGTCTTGATTAGCTGTTGAGCAAATATTAAGCCTCCCATTTTCAACACAAAGCCAAGCCCATCCAGAACCAAATCTTGTAGCTGCAGCTTTTGAAAATTCAACTTTAAAATTCTCATAAGATCCATAATTATCATTAATTGCATCAGCTATTTTTCCTACTGGATTTCCTCCTCCATTTGGACTCATTGATGCCCAAAATAGATTATGATTAAAAAATCCTCCTCCATTATTTCTTACTGCATCACTTAAGTCTAAAGACTTGCAAATTTCTTCAATGCTTTTTCCCTCCATTTCTGTACCTGCAATAGCATTATTTAAATTATTGGTGTAGCCTTGATGATGTTTGCTATGGTGTATTTCCATAGTTCTAGCATCAATATTTGGTTCTAATGCATTATATGCATAAGGTAGTTTTGGTAATTCAAAAGACATAATTTATTTATTTTTAGTTAGTTATAACAATATTTGCCAGGCTTCTTCAGTTTTTCCTTGAATTAAAAAGTCCTTTGCTAAGATATGTTTTTCAGTCGTATTTTTGTTGTTTCTAAGTGAAAATTCTTTTTTACTAGGAACCTTTTTGGCAGAAGCTAAAATAGCAAGCTCATTTCCAGTTAGAATTTTAGAGGTTCTAATTTTTTCAGGTAAATTATCAATTCCCATTCCAATTTTAGATATTGGTTTTGTAATCTCATAAAGAGATTCTTTGGTTGTCTTTCCATACCAATTAGCACCTAAGCGACTTACTATTTTTAGCTTAAAAGGATCTATTTGCTTCTTGGTTAAAATATTTTCATCAATATGAATTTTAAGTACTTCGCATAAGACTAAACTACCAGCACCACCCTCTGCACCTAATTCAATTACATCATTCACCTTGCATTCAAAATTTACAGGAGATTCTTTTACTCTGGATGGCGTGATAAGATCTGATTCTACCTCAGTAAAACCTGCTTTTTTAAATTCATTAACATTTGCTTCAAAGTCGCATGAAGAAAGAGATACTTGTTGAGCAATTTCTTCGGAAACAAGAGAAATGACACACTCCTTAACTTCTTTGATGTTATCTAAGGTATGCTTGGAAGTATTATTTCTAACTCTTCTTACAGGTGAAAAAACAAGAATAGGTGGATTTACGGAAAAAACATTAAAAAATGAAAATGGACTTAGGTTTTTATTTCCGTTTTTATTTATAGTGCTTACAAATGCTATTGGTCTAGGCGTAACAGTGTTTGATAAATAATTATATATTTTTGCTGCTTCTGTTGATTTAACATCTATACTTCTAATCATTTTTTTAATTTTAAAATTGAATGATTGTTTTTTGATTTTATAATTTTATTTGTAATACTTCCTAAGCCTTCAATTTTCATTTTAATTTCGTCTCCATCATTTAACCATTTTTCAATGTAGTTAGGTTTTTTTCTTTTGTTTGTGCCGTTAATTTCTAGTAAACATCCAGTACCTACAGTGCCAGAACCAATAATATCTCCTGCAAATAATTCTACCCCATATGAAGCTCGTTCAATAATTTCTGAAAATGTCCAATTCATATTTTTTGCATTTCCTTCTGACAATAATTTTCCGTTAACAAAACATTGCATTTTCAAATCATATTTTTTGCCAAATACTGTATCAATTGATTTTGCATCTAATTCATCTTTTGTTATTAAGTAAGGGCCTATTACATTTGCAAAATCTTTTCCTTTTGCAGGACCAAGGTTTAATTTCATTTCTTCCATTTGTAATGTTCGTGCACTAATATCATTTAATATGCAAAAACCAGCAATATGTTTATCCGCATCTTTAACCAAAATATTTTTTCCGCCTTTTCCAATGATGATTGCCAACTCTAATTCATAATCTAATTTGTTAAAATGATCTGGCATAATTTCTATTTCTTGTCCATCACCATACATTGAATTGTGATTAGAAAAATAAAAAACTGGGAATTGATCAAATTCTGAGATCATCTTAGATCCTCTATTTTTTCTGCATGTTTCTACGTGTTGTCTAAAAGCATAAGCATCTCTAAACGAATTTGGTTGTGGTATTGGAGGCAAGAGAACGATATTTTTGATGCTATGTTTAATTTTATTTTTAGACGAAATGTATTTTTTAACTTTATTTTGATAACCTTCTATTTTCAATAGTTCGATTAATGAGATATTCCCGAAGTAGCTATTAAGATTGTAGACGCATTCATCTTCAAGTACACCAATTTGGAGTGTTTGATTGTTAGCTATTTTATAAGAAAGAAGTTTCATTTATAAATACAAAACTATCAATTTTATTTTAGGGATGACATAAATGAATCTTTGTTTGTGTTTTATCTTATATTTGCAATAAAACATAGCATATGCCATTTTATCATAAATTAGGAAACATACCACATAAAAGACATACTACTTTTGAAAAAGAAGAAGGGGGATTACACTACGAAGAGCTTTTTGGCACTATTGGTTTTGACGGTATGTCATCATTATTATATCATCTTTATAGACCTACTCAAGTTAAAGAAATAAAAGAAGCATATTCTGTAGCTCCATTGGCTGCTGTAGAAAAAAACCTAAAATCATATTTGTTAAAAGGTTTTGATACACCAAAAATTCAAGATCATTTAGAAAGTAGGATATCAATACTTTTTAATAATGATCTTAACATATTACTTTCAGCTCCAACTAATTTAGAAGAAGATTATTTTTATAAAAACACTGATGGAGACGAAGTGATTTTTGTTCACAAAGGAACAGGTACTTTAAGGACTTTTGTGGGTAATATCGACTTTAGAGAAGGAGATTATTTAGTTATTCCTAGAGGAATGATTTACACAATGAGGTTTAATTCAAAGAATAATCGATTATTTGTTGTAGAGTCCTATACTCCTGTATACACGCCAAAGAGATATAGAAATCATTTTGGACAGTTATTAGAACATTCACCATATTGTGAGAGAGATTTAAGAAAACCACAAGACTTAGAAACCCATGATGAGCAGGGAGATTTTATTATTAAAATTAAAAAGGAACATATGATACATGAATACACCTATGCTTCTCATCCATTTGATGTAGCAGGTTGGGATGGTTATAATTTTCCATACGCTTTTTCAATTCATGACTTTGAACCAATTACAGGACGTGTTCATCAGCCACCACCTGTTCATCAAACTTTTGAAACTAATAGATTCGTTATATGTTCATTTTGTCCAAGATTATATGATTATCATCCTGAATCTATACCAGCTCCATACAATCATTCAAACATTGATTCTGATGAGGTGTTATATTACGTTGATGGAGATTTCATGAGTAGAAATCATGTTGAAGAAGGGTTTATTTCTTTACATCCAGCGGGTATTCCACATGGGCCTCACCCTGGAGCAATGGAAAGAAGTATAGGAAAAAGAAAAACGGATGAATTAGCTGTCATGATAGATACTTTTGCTCCACTTAAGTTAACACAAGAAGCTATTAACTTATCTGATGGCAAATATCATAAATCTTGGCATGAAGAATAATTCTAAGAAAATAAAAAATTATGAGTGAAATAAAAAACGTTGATTACGGATTAGAAAAAATATTTGATGGGGCTAAGGATTTTTTACCTCTATTAGGAACGGATTATGTAGAGTTTTATGTAGGAAACGCTAAACAAGCGGCATATTATTATAAGTCAGCATTTGGATTTCAATCTTATGCTTATAAAGGTCTTGAAACAGGAAGTAGAGATGTAGTCTCGTATGTTTTAAAACAAGATAAAATCTGTGTGGTATTGACTACTCCTTTAAATTCAAAATCTAATATTAATGATCATATTGTTAAGCATGGAGATGGAGTTAAAGTTATTGCACTTTGGGTAGATGATGCTACAAAATCTTGGAGAGAGACAACAAGTAGGGGAGCAAAGTCATACATGAAGCCAACAATAGAAAAAGATGAGTATGGTGAGGTCGTACGATCTGGAATATTCACCTATGGAGATACAGTACATGTTTTTGTTGAGAGAAAAAACTATAAAGGAGTATTTCTTCCTGGTTTTGAAAAATGGAGATCAGATTTCAACCCAGAGCCAAGTGGTTTAAAATTTATTGATCATATGGTTGGCAATGTGGGATGGAATGAAATGAATAAGTGGGTGAATTTCTATGAAGATGTAATGGGATTTGTAAATTTTTTATCATTTGACGATAAACAAATTACTACAGAATATTCTGCATTAATGAGCAAGGTAATGAGTAATGGAAATGGAAGGATTAAATTTCCAATTAATGAGCCAGCAGAGGGAAAAAAGAAATCGCAAATAGAAGAATACTTAGATTTTTATGAAGGCCCTGGAGTACAACATATCGCAGTAGCAACAGATGATATTATTACTACTGTTGGTAATTTAAGAGCTAGGGGAGTAGAATTTCTTTCTATTCCTCCACAGGAATACTATGATGCGGTACCTCTAAGATTAGAGGAACATAATCATGAGTTAAAAGAGGATATAGAAACCTTACAAAGGTTAGGTGTTTTAATAGATGCTGATGAAGAAGGTTATTTATTGCAGATTTTCACAAAGCCAGTAGAAGATAGACCAACGTTATTTTTTGAGATAATACAAAGAATGGGAGCTAGGGGTTTTGGAGCAGGGAACTTCAAAGCTTTATTTGAGGCCATTGAAAAAGAACAAGAGAAAAGAGGAACATTATAAATTAAAATATTATGACACATTTAAAAGTAGGTGATACTGCACCAGAGATAAATTCAGTAGATCAAAATGGAGATAAAATTACTTTAGAACAATATAAGGGTAAGAAAGTAGTGCTTTACTTTTATCCAAAAGACATGACTCCTGGATGTACGGCCCAATCCTGTAATTTAACAGATAATTATGGAATACTACAAAAGGCTGGTTATGAAGTCCTTGGAGTATCCTGTGATAGTGTAAATAGACATAAAAAGTTTATTGAGAAATACAATCTTGCTTTTTCCCTTGTTTCTGATGAGGACAAAAAGGTGGTTGTTGATTATGGAGTTTGGGGATTGAAGAAATTTATGGGTAGGGAATACATGGGGATTACAAGAACTACTTTTGTGCTGGATGATAATGGTATTATTGAAAAGATTATTACAAAAGTAGATACAAAGAATCACGCTGCTCAGATTTTATCTTAAAATTATAATAAGTAATAGATAAATAGACAATTTAGCCAATATTTTTTTGACTAATTTAAAATCAAGTAACTTTGTGCTTATGTATAAGCACAAATTATATATACTGTTATGCGTTTTGTTGTCTATTAATGATGCCTATTCAACTCATGGAGCTGGATTAGATATTAGTTATAAATGTTTAGCTCAAGGAGCGAATTCTGACACATATGAAATAACAGTTAGATATTATAGAGATTGTAGTAGCCCTACATCTGCTGGCAATATCTTTCTACTTGAGTATTCTTCAAGTTGTAATAATGGAGCCGTTTTTTTACCACAAATTTCTGGGCCAGTGTTTATAACCCCTTTGTGTCTTGGATCATCTAGTCCCTGTAATAATGGCACGCTTGTTGAATTAGAAGAATATGTGTATCGAACCAATATTTCCCTTGCACATTGTAATGATTGGTCTATAAGAGTTTGTGCTACTGGTAATAGAAATAATGTTATATCTACTATTTCAAATCCAGGTAGTGAGAATATGTGTGTAGAAGCTCGAATCAATAATCTTAATTTTTGTAACAACTCCCCAACTTTTACTGAATATCCTGCTCCATATATATGTGTAGGGCAGACTTATTGCTATAATAACGGTGCGATTGATACAGATGGAGATTCATTAGTATATTCTTTAGAAGTTCCAGATAATGGTAGTGGAGGTGTTACATACATAGGTGCTTATTCAGCACAAAATCCAATTACAGGAACAACAAGTTTTGATCCTTTAACTGGTGATTTATGTATGAATGCTACACAGGCGGAAGTTTCTGTATTAGCCATGAAAATTACGGAATATAGAAATGGGTTAGAAATAGGAAGTGTAATTAGAGATATTCAGGTTATTGTTCTTTCTTGTTTAACAACGCCACCAATTTTATCAGGATTTGATGGCACCCCCTTAAATGTAACTAACTCCAACTTAACCGATGATTCGCTTCATTTTTGTGCTAATGATTTAAGTACTATTAGTTTTGATATTTTAGCAACACTAGGTTCTTCCTCAAATAAAAATATGTATTGGACAGGTCTTAATAATGCTACTTCAGCTAATTTTATCGTAAATAATAATAATTCTAATAATCCAATAGGCTCATTTAATTGGACTCCTCAATATAGTGATGTAATTAATAGTCCATTTAATTTTACTGTAACAGTAGAAGATGATGCATGCCCTGTAAATAATATATTTTCTTACACTTACACCATTACATTATCATCAAATGCAAGTTTTAATATTAATTTTAATCCAGTTATTAATCCTTCATGTAATGGGTATAATGACGCAAGTATTAATGTACAGCTTTCAGGAATAATTGGTAATCCAACATTCAGTTGGGTAGGGCCAAATGGATTCTCAAGCACAAATCAAAATATATCTTCATTATATTCAGGAGGATATAACTTTACTATTTATGATGAGGCAGGATGTGTTCTTTCAGATAGTGTTTATATAGTTGATCCACCTATTTTAAATGTTACAAATACTATTGATAGTATTAGTTGTGTTGGGGGAAATGATGGAGCTATTGATGTTACAATTTCACCTTTTAGTAGTAGTCTTACATATGTATGGACAGGACCAAATAACTTTCTTAGTACAAATGATGATATTAGCTCCCTGTATTCAGGTATTTATAATTTAACTATTACAGATGTTTCAGGATGTGTTTTTAATGAGTCTATTACCATCCCTCCTGCAGACCCTTTTAATGTTAGCTTTATAATAGATAGTATTACTTGTTCAGGATATAACAATGGAGAGATAGATTTGATAGTTTCTTCTAATAGTTCATTAACATACAGCTGGACGGGTCCTAACTTATTTACAAGTAATATGCAAGACATAAGTTCTTTGATAGCTGGTAGTTATGAGATTGTTATTACAGACCAAAACGGATGTACATTTGTTGATACAGTAATTTTAAAAGATCCTTTACTTATAACATCCAATACTATTGTTTCAAATGCTTGTGATAATTATTTTTGGAATGGAACAAATTATTCATTATCTGGTAATTATACTTACAATACAACTGCATTAAATGGGTGTGATAGTATTGCGATACTGGATTTAACAATTAATAGTAGCAGTAAAGATACAATAGAAATAAATGAATGTGATTTATATAATTTTAATGGAATAAATTATACAAATTCTGGAATATATAATTGGACAGGTAATAACATAGATGGCTGCGATTCTTCTATCGTTTTAGATTTAACAATAAATAAATCTACAATGTCATCTTTTTTTGCACATGAGTGTAATCCATATTACTGGAATGGTACGACATATTATAGTTCTGGGATATATACTTTTACAACTATTAATAATGTTGGATGTGATTCTATAGCAACATTAAATTTAAATATAACATCATTTGATATAAGTGTTCAGTCACCAATATGTGAAGGCGACTCTTCTAATATATACATAGAAATTACAGATCCTAGTGTAAATGAATATACAGTTGTTATTAATGACGGATTTTCTAACTATACTTATGTTGTTGATTCTTTAGGTCTATTGATTCCAGATGGTTTTAACATTAGATTACCTTTTCAAGCATCTAGTAATCTTATTTTAGAATCTGTTACGGATATTAATAATTGTAATTCACTGCCAAATAAAACCGCTTTAGTTTATGTAAATCAGCTTCCAAATGTTCAACTATATGCTTTTGATATTTGTGCAAATGAATCTTCATTTTTACTAAATCAAGGGTCGCCTTCTGGAGGTGTTTATTATATTGATCAAGAGCAAAAAGAGATCCTAACACCAAATGAGATGTCAATAGGGATGCATCTAATAACATACGACTATATAGATACAATAACAAATTGTAATAATTCTGTTCAAGATACTATTTCTATTTTGCCTATACCTTATGCAGATTTTTATTGTGATAAATATGTTGCTAAGCAGGATACTCCAATAACATTTTTTAATAATAGTAGTTCTTTTGTTTCATTAACTTGGGATTTTGGTGATAATGATGTTTTAATAGATGATTTTATTGTTCAGCATTTTTATGAAGACACAGGAGCTTATATAGCTAAATTAATTGTAGAAAATGAATATGCTTGTTATGATACAGCAAGCGCTAACATATTAATCTTACCTTCATATATAGTCCATATTCCTACAGCATTTACACCGGGAACTAATGATACGTTAAATAATTCATTTCGTCCGTTTGGTGAAGGCATAAACTCATATGAACTTACCATCTTTAATAGATGGGGGGAAGAAATTTTTAATGAAAAAGACACAAAATGGGATGCAAAACACTGTCAAGAAGGCACCTATATTTATTTTATTAGGATTCGTAATTTAAAAAATAGAGAATTTTATTACAGAGGTTTCGTNCATTTGATTAGATAAAAAGATTTAAAAGAATAATTTATATACTTCATCNATTTTACCAAGTTGAATAATTNTAATTTTAAAGCTTTTAGCATTGAATTTATTATATTTTGAGATAATAATTTGTTTGTATCCAAGTTTTTCAGCTTCTGCTATCCTATTTTCAATTCTACTTACTGCTCTTATTTCTCCAGATAATCCTATTTCTCCAGAAAAAGAAATAAGAGGATCTAATGCAACATCTTGATCNGAAGAAAGTATAGAGCATACTATCGCTAGATCAATAGCTGTATCATCTATTTTTATTCCACCAGTNATATTTAAGAAAACATCTTTTGCTCCTAATCTNAAACCACATCTTTTTTCTAAAACAGCCAAAAGCATATTCATTCTTTTAGTATCATATCCAGTNGNAGATCTTTGCGGNGTACCATATACAGCAGAACTTACTAGNGATTGTATTTCAACCAATAAAGGTCTTGCGCCTTCAATTGTAGCTGCAATACTTATTCCACTTGTGGNTTCATCTCTTTCGGAGATTAATATTTCAGAAGGNTTATTAACTTCTCTAAGCCCTTCATTATTCATCTCATAAACACCAAGTTCGGATGCAGAACCAAAACGGTTTTTTATTGTTCGTAATATTCTATATACATGATTTCTATCCCCTTCAAATTGAAGGACAGTATCTACCATATGCTCTAAAATTTTTGGCCCTGCAATTGCACCATCTTTATTTATGTGTCCAATCAAGAAAACAGCAGTACTAGTTTCTTTAGCAAATTTTATAAATTCTGCGGTGCATTCCCTAATTTGAGAAACACTCCCAGTTGAGGATTCAATGTGTGCAGTATTCATGGTTTGAATAGAATCTACGACTAATATGTCCGCNTTTACTTTTTCAATTTGTTGAAAGATATTATCAGTAGTAGTCTCATTAAGGATATAGCAATGTTTAGAATTTTTATTTATGCGNTCAGCACGCATTTTTATTTGTTTTTTACTTTCTTCACCAGAAATATATAATATTATTTTTGATTTAGAGCTTAATGCAAATTGTAAAAGTAAAGTTGATTTTCCTATACCTGGCTCACCACCTAATAANGTGATAGATCCAGGAACAATTCCTCCTCCCAATACTCTATTAAGCTCTTTGTCATTACATACTATTCTTTTTTCATTTGCATAATCAATATCGCTTATTAGTGATGCTTTATTTGTTTTATTACTTGTTATTCTTTTTTTNTCATTTCCCTTTAAAATTATTTCTTCAACAAATGTATTCCAATTATTACATGATGGGCATTTGCCAAGCCATTTTGGCGATTGATANCCGCAGCTCTGGCAAAAAAATGCAGAGTGTNTTTTTTTTNCCATTAAGATTTTTTAATTTTATTAATAATATTTGTACTGGAAAAGCCATCAATATAAGGTATAAGGATTACCTCTCCTCCATTTTTTTTAATGATATCATGACCAACTATTGATTTTTTCTCATAATCACCTCCTTTTGCTAGTATATTAGGTTTGATNTCTGTAATTAATTTAATTGGAGTTTCTTCAGAAAATAAGATAACAGCATCAACAAAACTTAGAGTAGCTAATAAAAGAGCTCTTGAATCTTCATCAATAATTGGTCGGCTATTGCCTTTAATTTTTTGTATAGAGCTGTCNGAGTTTAACCCAANAATTAATTTNTCTCCTAAATCAGCAGTTCGAGCAAGTAATTCAATATGNCCTCTATGAAAAATGTCAAAACAGCCATTTGTAAAGACTATTTTATCACCAGATTTTTTCCAAGACTCTACCTGATTTATTAGGTTTTTATATCTAAATATTTTGTGACCAATCTTTTTAAGATGTGACATTTGTATCCTTTTTTGATAAAAATAAAATTATTAATCCAATTAANCCCAAAATAATTGCCATTAATGTTTGTCCTGCATGTATTATTGTTGGAAACAATAATGCAGGATTTGAAGTATNACTACTTATGCCAAAAGAAATAGTCCCTATGCCTAAGATAGAGAGACCAATCATTACAATTGCGTGATATGAACCAATCCCTCCCGGAGTTGGAATAATCATACCAATACCCCCTAAAACCAGTAGAAAAATTCCGTCACTCAAAGTTAAGATAGAAGTTTCATCCATACTAAAAAAACAAATGTATGTCATTAAAAAATACATNATCCAGATGCTAAAAGTGTGAAACCAAAAAGTANATTTCTGTTTTATATTTTTTATACTGTTAAACCCCTCTTTCAAGCCTTTAATAGAAGATGTAATTTTGTGATATAAATTTGATCTCTTCAGCCATTTTTTAAGAAACAAAAAACTTAAAACTAAAATAGAGATAATTATTAATATTGTAATCATGTTTTTATTATTACTNTCTTCTGTTNTNTGGGATTGAATAGCTATNTANAATTTAAGTATATCGTTAAATTTTAAAANAATGGTTAGGCCCATTAACCCAAATAAAAATAAGAAATCAATTACTCTTTCAATAAGAATTGTCCCAAATAGTTTGTCGACAGGAATCTTCTCTGCTTGATAAAGAGAGGTACATCTTGTAATTTCTCCAGCTCTAGGCAAAAAGAGATTTGTGAAATATAATATTGCAACTGACGCAATTGCATTCCGTTTAGATGATTTATATCCAAGTGCATCAATAAGGACAACCCATCTTAAACCTCTATTTACAATGGCCCAGCCTCCAAAAATCATTGAGAGAACTACCCATTTAACATCAACTTTTTGTATTTCTTCAATAAGTTTTACTGGATCCTGATTTTTAAAAAGGAAATATATAATAGTTAAACCAAAAGCTAATGAGGCAAGATATTTTAGCCACTTGTAAAATATTACTTTTTTCATGATGTAAAACTATAAAATTATATTGTCAATTAATCTTACATNGTCAATATATGCCGCAATACAAACAGCATTTTCTTTTTCATTTTNCCATTTTTTTATTGGGAGCATACTTTTTAGATCTACAAATTCAACATATTCTAATTTGAGATTTTTTTGTTGTTTAAATTTAGTCTGGATATATGATTTTAATTTTTTGATTCCTATTGTTTTATTTTTTAGACAATAATTTAGACAATAGTAAATAAGAGCAGCGTTATTTTTTTGTTCTTTTGAAAGCAGTTTGTTTCTAGAACTTTTAGCCAGTCCATTTTTTTCTCTAACAGTTGATATACTTTTAACTTCTATATACAAATTCATTTGTTTTACTAATTCTTTAACTATTTGTAATTGTTGCAAATCTTTTTGCCCAAAGTATGCTTTATTTGGTTTTATTATTTTAAAGAATTTTTCTACNACNGTTGCCATCCCATNAAAATGTCCTACACGAAATNTNCCCTCCATATTTTCTGCTAATGTGCCAAAATTAAATTTTTTTGCTTTTNCCTTATCATNATATAAATCTTTAATACTTGGCGTGTAAACAATATCACAGTTTAATTCCTTTAGTTTTTTNAAATCTTTTTCTATGGTTTTAGGATAATTGAGAAAATCACTATCATTATTAAACTGTGTTGGATTGATAAATATACTACAAATAGTGATCTCACATTCATTTTTTGATGCCGTTATAAGTTCTAAATGACCTTCATGCAGTGCCCCCATGGTTGGNACAAAACCAATAGATTTTTCTGGGNTTAGTGAATGAAGGAAAACTTTTAGTTTTGTTTTTGTTTTAAAAACTTTCATTAAATGTTTTTTTATAATGCAAAGCAAATAAAACTAAATGAAAAGCTTTGAAATTACGCTTTTTTTTATATATTTTTGCAACATGAAAAAACGAGTATTATATGTTTCTCAAGAAATAAATCCCTATACTGGAGAAACAATAATGGGCAGTGTGTCAAATCTATTGCCGCAAAAAACACAAGAAAATGGTAAGGATATCAGAATATTTTTACCAAAATTTGGGACTATAAGCGAGAGAAGACATCAATTGCATGAGGTTATTCGTCTTTCTGGGATGAATCTTATTATTGACGATTTTGATCATCAGTTAATTATTAAAGTAGCTTCAATTCAAAAGTTGAGATTACAGGTTTACTTTATTGATAATGAGGAATATTTTCCAAAAAGACAAATGTTTCATGATTTAGATGGGAGNTTTATGTCTAACAATGATGAAAGAATGATTTTTTATTGTAAAGGAGTTATTGAAACAGTTAGAAAGTTAGGATGGGCTCCAGATATTATTCATTGTCAAGGATGGTTTGCATCACTAGTACCAATGTATATTAAAAAACTTTATTCTGAAGAGCCATTATTTGACAATGTTAAAGTTATTTATTCAGTTTTTGATAATGGTTTCGATGGTAAATTAAGCAATAGTCTTGTAGAAAAATTATTATTTGAGAAGTTAGAAGCAAAGGATCTTAATGGATTGCAGAATCCTAATATTATNAATCTACATAAATTTGCAATTGATTATTCTGATGCTGTAATNCAAGCAAGTGCTGATATTGATAAAGAAGTTTCTAATTATATCACTACTTCAAATAAGCCATTTTTACATTTTCCNGGTGAAGAAGATTATATTGATGNCTATCAAGAATTTTATGAAAATTTTATTGAGGAAAAAGAACCAGAAGAATCCAAAGAAGAGGTAACTTTAACAGAGAATTAATACATGNATAAAATATTTTNTTTATTTCTTCTAGGCTTAATAGGAGTTTCTTGTAGCGATCCTAGTAATATTGGACTAGAAGTTCAACCTCCATCAGACAATATTTTTATTAACGATATANCTAGCTTTAATTGGCAAAAGGCTCAAACTGAATCAGAGGATTCATTACGAACAGATGAAGCTCTTAATTTAATTTTAGGGGAGATCAATGANTCTGAATTTGGGAAAAATATAGGCGGTATTTTGACCCAAGCCTTATTGAAAGAAAATAATATNGATTTAGGANCTAATCCTATTGTAGATTCAGTAATAATGTCTTATACTTATTCAGGTTATTATGGTGATTTAAATGAGTTCTCCGAGATAGAGATATTTGAGTTGTCTAATTCTATCTACAAAGATTCAACGTATTATTCAAATTTAGAAATTAANAATATATATNTTCCGGTAAATTTAGTTGAGTCATTTAAACTTAATACTGATGATCAAGAACCAATTTTAAGGATTAAGTTAGATAAAAATTTAGGCCAAAAAATAATTGATTTTGGAAATGAATTTTTAGTAGATAATGANGCNTTTNTACAAAATTTTTTNGGATTAGGNATCTTTGCGCAGGCTAATAATACTATGCTTTACTTGAACCCACAAGGCTCAAATACGTTTTTAAAAATCTATTATNATAATGANGAGAACAGTTTGGATACATTATATTTAGATCTTGATTTAGGGGGTGATGCTGCNCGTATTAATCTTTTTAATGAAAAAAATCAAAATACGATTACTGAAGATAGCTCAAGAATTTGTATTCAGTCTATGGCAGGATATAAAGTAAAGATTTCAATAAATAATGTAGATTCTATTAAATCATTATTAGATAAAAAGATAATTAACAAAGTAGTTATGAGCTTCGATGTTGAGGATAACACTCAAGTAGAATATCCTGCGCATGAAAAACTGTTTTTAGTTCGCGTAAATCAGCAAGGAGAAAATATTTATCTGCTAGACTATACNAATGAAGGAGAAGCTTATTTTGGAGGTGATTTAGAAAATAATCAATATAATTTTAATATAACAAGATATTTCACTCAGTTGTTATATAGTGGATCCTATACTTATGACCTTTATTTATTGCCTACTGGTTCAGCTGTAAATGCAAACAGAACAATACTCAGTAGCAATATACAATTACAAGTTAACTATTCAGAATTATAAAATATGTGTGGTATTGTTGGATATGTTGGTAGTAAGATTGCATACCCTATTGTAATTAAAGGATTGAAGCGATTAGAATATCGAGGNTATGATTCTGCAGGAGTCGCAATAGGTAATNGCAATGATGTTACTGTATTGAAGCAGCAAGGAAAAGTAGCTGATTTAGAANAGTATGCCTTTAATAAAGATACCAGTGGACAAATAGCAATTGGACATACAAGATGGGCAACTCATGGCTCCCCAAANCAAGTGAATTCTCATCCTCATNNTTCGGGTGATGGAAAATTATTTTTAATTCATAATGGNATTATTGAGAATTATAATTCAATCAAAAAGGCTCTTGTTAAAAAAGGTCATACTTTTAAAAGCGAAACTGACACAGAAGTCCTTGTTCATTTAATTCAGGAAATTAAAAAACATGANGCAGTAAATTTATTTGAGGCNGTTAGAATCGCGTTATCAGAAATAGTGGGAGCTTATGCAATTATTGTGATGGAAGAAGGTATNAATAATGAATTTGTTGCTGCAAGAAAAGGAAGCCCTTTATTAATTGGTGTAGGTAGAGATGAATATTATGTAGCATCAGACGCAACACCAATTATNGAATACACTAATGAAGTAGTTTACTTGCAGGATGGAGAAATAGCGAGAATAAATTGTGAAGAAAACCTGGAGATTAAAACTATAAATAATGAGGAAAAGAATGCTTTTATTCAGCAACTCAAAATTAATTTAGAAACTATTGAAAAGGATGGATTTCCCCATTTTATGTTAAAAGAAATTTATGAGCAGCCTAAAAGTATCCTTGATACTATGAGAGGAAGGGTAGACTTCATGACTAAGGAAGTTAAATTAGGAGGGGTTTCTGATTATGAACAAAAAATTATAAGTGCAGATCGTATNATNATTGTTGCTTGTGGTACTTCATGGCATGCTGGTTTAATTGGGGAATATCTTTTTGAAGATCTNGCAAGGATACCTGTNGAGGTTGANTATGCTTCCGAGTTTAGATATAGGAATCCTATTATTAAAGAAACAGATATTGTCTTGGCTATTTCTCAATCTGGGGAAACAGCAGATACTCTAGCAGCTATCGAGATAGCCAAAGAAAAAGGTGCAACTGTTTTGGGAATTTGTAATGTAGTGGGATCTTCTATTGCAAGAACAACTCATGCAGGTATTTATACACATGCAGGGCCAGAAATAGGTGTTGCATCCACTAAAGCATTTACTACTCAAGTTGTTGTATTGACACTATTATCGCTAAGTATAGGTAAAAAGCGAGGGACATTAACTACTAATAATTATCACCAAATTATTACGCAGTTAGAGTTAATCCCAGAAAAAATAGAAAAATTGTTAACGATAAATAATAAAATTGAAATGCTTGCTCAGCAGTTCAAGAATACTACTAATTTTTTATATCTTGGAAGAGGATATAATTTTCCAGTTGCATTAGAAGGAGCACTGAAGCTTAAGGAGATTTCATATATTCATGCAGAAGGATATCCAGCAGCTGAGATGAAGCATGGACCAATTGCTCTTATTGATGAAGAAATGCCAATAGTCGTGATTGCCAATAAAAAAGGAAATTATGAAAAAGTAGTTAGTAATGTTCAAGAAGTAAAAGCTAGAGGAGGAAGAATAATTGGTGTAGTTACTGAAGGAGATAAACTTGTTAAGGATTTAGTAGATTATTGTATTGAAATACCTAATTGTTTTGAGGAGTTAACCCCACTACTTTCTAATATTCCATTACAATTGCTGGCGTATCACATTGCGCTTATAAGAGGATGTGATGTTGATCAGCCTAGAAATTTAGCTAAGTCTGTCACTGTTGAGTGATTTGGTACCACCGATTTGGTTTCGAAAACTTCCTTAGTCAAATTGTAAATTCCTGTTATTGATTTTTAAGTGTTACAAGTCACTTTCAATTTTCTATCAAACACTATGAATTGGTTTCAATGTTGAATGTTAGAATATAAAGGTTCCGACAATTACTATCTTTCTAATAGTACAACATTA
>NZRJ01000077.1 GCA_002693745.1 Flavobacteriales bacterium | reverse complement strand
CATAGTTTATGGCTGAGATATCCATACAACCTGAGTAATAACAGCAAGATCCATCATTGATAATAGCAAGTGATGAATAATTGTAAGCTAATGGGTCTGTACACCCATAATTAGTATTAGTACACCCATTACTTGAAAGTAAACCAGGCCTTGAAGTATTTATTGCAGCAATCATTCTAGTTTTTTGATCTTGAGTAAACATATTCATGCATGCATCGTTAGTATAATCCATATAGTTCATGAACATATCACCATTAGATCCATTTCCACTACAATTTGAGGAAGAAGGGTAATTGGGACATCCAGAATTTGAAGATTGTTGAGTTGGTGTGTCATTACAATAATCATTACCACAATTTGAATCACCCCATATATGTCTTAAATTTAACCAATGACCAACTTCATGAGTTGCTGTTCTTCCTTTATTGAAAGGAGGTGTCGCTGTACCAGTATTACCAAAATATTTGTAATCACAGACCACACCATCAGAACTTGCGTTTCCACCAGGAAACTGTGCATATCCTAATATACTTCCACTAATGTCACAAACCCAGATATTTAAATATTCAGAAGTATTCCAAGCATCTATGCCACCTGAAGAAGTATATTTAACATCGTCATTAGTGCTAAATGATGATTGAGATGTTGCCGTTCTAGTTATTCCTGAAGTGCTATTTCCATTTGGATCAGTATTAGCTAAACAAAATTCAATTTCACAATCAGCAGCAATTGATTTAAATGCTCCAGGGGTATTTGTAGTATCAGCATTCAAGCGTCTAAAATCTTCATTTAAGATGTCAATTTGAGATTGAATTTGCGCTATGCTTATATTTTCAGTGGAATTATAATAAACAACATGTACAACAACAGGTATTGTTATTATTGAATTATTTATAGATTCTGAAAAAGATTGATTCTGTATCCAGTTTTGTAATATTAGCTCATTGTGCATCATATTATCTACAAGTTGTGGATGATTAGTTTTTTGATACTCTAAATATTGCATAGTACCACATATTCTTTGCTGAGAATAAGCAAAAAATGTACTTATAAAAAAAATACAAGATAGAGTTAAGTTTTTCATAGAGCTTATTTAAAAAAAGTTCTAAAAAATTAGTAATGCAAAAATAAATAAGATATATAAAAAAAGAATAAGCAAAGCTGATTTTAATTTTAAACCTATTTTATAATAAATTAATGAAACTAATGATGTAAATATAAACAAAATTAGCAAGGACCATGCAAATAAATTGCCTTCTAGTATGTAGTTGCCGAGCCATCCTCTTCTTTGAATAGGCATATGAATGTCAATGGGTGCATATATTATGGTATATATTAACAATGGCAATCCTAAACCAATACAAATGTCAAAAATATTAGAACCATACGCATTTGAGAAAGAATCAATAAATTTCTCATTTTTTGCATCTTGGATTGAAAATATAGTATCTGGTATACTTGAAGCAATTGCAGCTATTATAAATGCGCCAAAAAATAAATTTACACCTAACATATTAGATATTTTATCTGTTGCATGAACAAGTAGATAACAACTTAAGCCAATTATAAAAATAGATATGAATATTACTAAGATAGATGTTATGCGATTTACCTTACCCCCAAAAAATATTCTAAACAGTTTAACATTAAATAATGAAGGGAAAAAATTACCAGATTCAATATATTTGATATTATTATTATCATCTTGTACTTTGTTTTGAGATCTTTTCTTAATTATATAGAAAATATAAAGAAGATAGAATACTATTAATAGTAAAGCTAAATAAATATTTATTCCAGTAAATAAAGCTAGTGATAAAATTGAGACTGATGCTAATAAGAATAAAGAGTCTTGTTTAACTATAATTTTATCAATATGAAAAATTTGTTCTTTACCATTTTTAACATATAGATACATAAAAGAAATAACAGGTATTAGTGCAATATTAAATGCAGAACTGCCTATTATTGTAGCATAACCAGCAGAAAATCCTTCAACATCTTTAAAATAAAATAAGAACATTGATGAGATTAATAATTCTGGAAATGATGATGCTATTGCATTAATTGTTGGTCCNTTTAATCCTTCGCCTATATTTCTAGTTAGATAGTTTGCAGCAATATCAAAACTTTTTGAACATTTCTGTATAGTATAAACAGAAAAAATAAGAATAAAAATCGAAAAAATCATATTTTAAAAAAATAATTAAATATTACTTTTTGCTATAATTTTATTTTTGCTAAACTAATTATTTTATCTGCTTAATCAACAGTTATATTTATTAAATTTGTGATATAATATCAATTAACTTTTAAAACTAGAAGCATAGTTTTTTTAAATTTTATCTAATTCCTTCTTTATAAAGTCAGCAAGTTCTTTAACATATNTGGCTGAAAAGTTAAATTTGATTCCAGCAGTTTCATAAATTTCACTAATTGTTTTTGTATAACCTAATTTTAGAGCAGACATATAATTGTCCAAGGCTTTTTCACCTATTTCTTTATAAGATCTCCACAATGCAATTGCTCCTAACTGAGCTATTCCATATTCAATGTAATAGAATGGAACTTCATACAAGTGTAATTGTTTTTGCCAAAGAATTGCATGTAAGTTTTTATTTTCACTCCAATCAATAATTTGGCTGCCAAGTTCCCTGGATATTTTTAACCATTTTTCTTTTCTTTCTTTTGCATTATGTTTATTAGTGTAAATCCAGTGCTGAAATTTATCAATAGAAGCCACCCATGGTAAAGTTTNAAGAGCTTTTTGTAATTGCTCTAATTTTGCTCTTTTTAGATCAGTTTTATCTTTATAAAAAACATCCCAATGATCCATAGAAAATAATTCCATTGACATAGAAGCAAGTTCAGCAACTTCCGAAGGAGTTGATTTAAATTCTGTCATATCTAGTTCACGACTTAGGAAAGAATGTACTGCATGTCCACCTTCATGAACCATAGTAACTAAATCTCGTTGAGATCCTACAGCATTCATATAAATAAATGGTACACCAATCTCATATAAAGGATACATAAATCCTCCAGGAGCTTTTCCATTTTTAGATTCTAGATCTAAGTGTTTCATTGCTTTCATAGTAGCAAGGCACTCTCCAAAATACGGTTTTAGTTTTTTAAAGCAATCAATAGTTAGGTCAGTTAAATCATTTCCGTTATTAAATGGCTCTAAAGGCGGGAATCCGTTAACATCAACAGCTGTATCCCAAGGCTTATATGATTTGTTGCCTAGTTTTTCTTTTCTCTTTTTTTCAAATGCTGAAATTATTGGTACGATTTCTTTTGCAATTGCATCGTGAAAATCAAAACAGTCTTTTGGTGAATAATCAAAACGACCCATAGCAGAGAACATATAATCTCTATAATTATCAAATCCTGCATTTTTTGCAATTTTTTGTCTTAATGTAATTAATTCATCAAATAAATTATCTAATTTTACTTCATCTTGTAATCTTCTATCTGCTATTTTGTGGTAAATTTCTTTTCTTTTTTTTCTGTCTTGACTTTTTAAAAGTTGCTCTGCTTTTTGCATAGTGAGTTTCTCCCCATTATAATCAATATTCATTTTTGCTGAAATAGCTCCATATTCTTGTTGTTTTGCTTCCATTTCAGTGAAAAGAGGAATATTTTCTTTTCTAAATATTTGGATTTGATTATTCACACTTCTTAGATAGATTTTATATTTTTCTTTATCTAGATCTTTTAAGAACGAATTATTAACTAGTTTAAGATTAAGTTTATGAGAATAAGGAGCTATATTAGGTGAGATTTCTTTAATCCAGAAGTGAAATCTTTCTGCAAGTTGTTTATCTGTTGTATTTATATTCATTTTNATATATCTCCAACCCAGATCTTCTTCTAATACAGCTTCTAGCTCTGACCGATCAAGCATCCATTTCTCTAAATCAGAAACAGATTTAATTTTTCTTTGAATTAGATTTTCAAACAGTGACTCGATTGTTTCCCATGATTCTATTACTAAATCTTCTGGAACAAATTTTCTAATTTTTGGTCTTGGAATAGAAATTTGTTTTAACATTATGCTTTATTTTGTTTAGTATTTTTTTTCTCTTTTTGCAATTTAATTAATCCAGCACTTTGCAAGTTATTATACCATCTAAGAACCTTTTTGATGTCAGATATGTAAACTCTTTCTTCGTCATAATCAGGAACAATTTCTCTAAAAAAACTTGTTAATTTATCCTTAGGGGATTTATGCGATATAGTTTGTTTTCCATTCTCTTTCTTTGCAATATTTTCAAAAATTTCTGATAGTGGTTTTGTTTCTTCATATGTATAGATGCCTATTTCTTCTAACATATTTGCTTGAGAACTGGAATGGATTGGGTTTCTTTTCCCATCTATTAATGATTCTGCTATTATTGTATTTTTAGCTGATTTAATTATTTTGAATAGACCTGGTTTGCCCGAGATATTCAATATTCCTTCTAATTTCATATTTTGGTTTTTTAAAGTGATGCAAATGTATGTTTTTTAAAGAATCATGTAATTAGATTTGTCAAATAAAATGTGTAATATTGGCTTGTTCGATTTTTATGAGTTTACTACGTATTAAAAATAAAAAAGAAGTCCTCGCATGGTCATTGTATGACTTTGCCAATCAGCCATTCACAACTATTATTGTGACCTTTATTTATAGTGCTTTCTTTACAAAAGTAATAGCAGTTGATGAACAAATAGGAACCACTATGTGGGCAAATGCTATTGCAATAACTGCAATAGCTGTATCTTTATTATCTCCTATCTTAGGAGCTATTGCTGATAGTGGAGGATATAGAAAATTTTTCTTGATTTTATTTTCTTGGATGTGTGCAATATTTTCTGCTTTACTATATTTTCCTAAATCTGGAGATGTCTTTTTTGCTCTTACTTTGTTTATAATTGCTAATATTTCTTTTGAATTAGGCACAGTATTTTGTAATTCATATTTACATGACTTGTCTGACAAAAAAAATAGCGGCAGTATTTCTGGTTTTGCTTGGGGATTAGGTTTTGTGGGAGGACTAATTGCTCTTTTTATTTCGTTATTTATTTTTACTGATTTGAATCCTATAAATATTAGAAAAATAAATATTCTTGTTGGAATATGGTTTTTTGTTTTTTCTATTCCAACTTTTTTAGTTTTAAAAGATAGAAAAAAAGAAAAGTTTAAGAAAAAGCATCTNTTAAATTCATTCTCTTCGATTAAAACTACATTTAAAGATATTTATAAATATAAAGAAATCTCTCAATTTTTAGTTGCAAGACTTTTCTATAATGATGGGTTGATTACAATTTTTGCGCTTGGTGGTATTTATGCTGTCGGAACACTCAAATTTAGTTTTGATGAAGTAATGCAATTGGGTATAGTTTTAAATATGGCAGCAGGAATTGGTTCTTTCTTTTTTGGCTATATTGAAGATAAAATAGGAGTTAAGACTGTGATTAATATTACCCTATTAGTTTTGATTATAGCCACATTAGTTGCTATTTATGCTCCAGAAACAAATTCTCCAAAAGATTTCTTTTGGTTAGCTGGTATTCTTATTGGATTAATGATTGGCCCTAATCAATCTTGTAGTAGATCTTTAATGGCAAAGCTGACACCAAAAGCAAAACTTAATGAGTTTTTTGGTTTTTTTGCACTAACTGGAAAGGCAACATCTTTCATTGGACCACTACTTTTTGGTATTGTTACATTATTTTATAATCAACAATCAGCACTTTGGGTAGTGGTAATATTATTTTTGTTTGGATTTTTTTTATTTAATCGAATAAAGTTTAATTTATTAAATTCGCGAGATGAGATATAGCTGCTTTTTACTTCTTATATTGTCTTCTTGTTCGTATAATGAGATCGTACCTGTTTGTCAACCTGACAAGCAGATTTTCTCTGATATAGTTCAACCAATAATTGANGAAAAATGTGTGTCTTGTCATNATCAATCAAGTGGTAGACCTGANATACTTACANCATATGANGGAGTTGTTGATGCTGTAAACAATCATTCTTTAAAGTATCAAGTTACTAGTCTCCAAATGCCACCATATGGAAGTGATGCATTAAGTAATGCAGAAATTATTATGATAAAAAATTGGATTGATTGTGAATAAGCTTGCGATTTTTTTATTTTTAATATTTAGTGTTCAAGTTTATGGTCAAAAATATATAGGCCAAAATGGAGAAATTAAATTTTTTTCAGAAACACCAATTGAAGATATTTCTGCTGTTAACTCCAAAGTATCAGCTGTATTTGATTCAAGAACTGGTGATTTAGTTTTTCAACTAAACATAACTGATTTTATATTTCCAATAGCACTAATGCAAGAGCATTTTAATGAAAATTATTTAGAATCTGATATTTACCCTACATCTACTTTTTCAGGAAAAGTAGTAGCAAGTAAGAATGATACTGCCACTGTACAAGGAGATTTAACAATACATGGAAAAACAAATAAAATAAAGGTTATTGGTTCTATGATTTATAATAAGGAATCTGTTTTTATATCTGCTGCATTCTCAGTAATGTTAGAAAATTATGATATTAAGGTACCTAAGATAGTGATGTATAAGATTGCCAAGGAAATAGATGTTACAGTCAATATTGAACTTAAAAAAATAAAATGAAAAATCTTATCTTTTTATTAGGTTTTCTTTCTTCTTTTTTTGTAACTGCACAAGAAGATCTGTTTAATATGTTAGAGAACAATGAACCAATATATGTTTCTTATTTATTTAAAGGAACAAAGATTGTAAATGCGCAGTCAGTTGAATTGCCAGCAAGAGGAGTGTTACAGTTTAATATTCAGCATAGATTTGGGACATTGAATTCTGGCTTATATAATTTATATGGCTTGGATTATGCTCAGGTAAGAATAAGTTTTGATTATGGAATAAAGGAATGGTGGTCAATCAGCGCAGGTAGAAGTTCTTCGCTTAAGATTGTTGATGCAAATTCAAAAATTAAATTAAGTCAGCAAGTTAAAGATGGATTTCCTTTGACAGTAGTTGTAAATTCTGCTATTTATCTAAATCAATGGACATATTCTAAGTCACAAAAAGAAGATTTTATTTTTTCCAATCAAATTTCTTTTTCTAATCAAATTTTAATTGCAAGAAAAATTACAAGAAATTTAACTTTGCAATTATCTCCTACTATAGTACATTATAACTTAGTTGAGATTAAGGGTGAAGAAAATGATAAATATTCATTAGGGATTGGGGGAAGACAAAAAATTACAAAGCGGATTTCTTTAAATTCAGAGTATTTTTACCAGTTTAATGACAAGAAAAATAATAATGTTTTATCA
>NZRJ01000076.1 GCA_002693745.1 Flavobacteriales bacterium | reverse complement strand
GCTGTTAACTTTTCTAAATACTCAATCATAGAATGGTAGACCTTTTTTCCATCAAGCCCACTGGAAAATGATTCTTCTGCATTTTTTACTAACTGCTCAAGAGCTTTATTATTTTTAGATAAATGGTCCAAGAAAGATGCAAGTTTAGCTGGATCATCCCCATAAGACAATCCGCATTTCTTAGAGTTTATAAGCTCGAAAAGCTTACCATGTGTAAGGGAAGTGGCTATCAACAAATTTTCTGATAGATATTCAGCTGGCTTGTTTGGAATATTTGCTATGAAATTTTTGGTGTGTATATATGGTGCAAGACCTACATCAGATAATTCTAAAATAGTTTTTATTTGTGCTGCATTAACCCAGCCAGCAAAAACACAGTTAGTTAAGTCTTCGCATGACTTTTTAATTTCTGGTACTTTTATACCTGCTCCACAGATAACAAAACGAACAGGGCTGCCTTGATCTTGTAAAATCTTTGCTGCTGAAAAAATTGTCTTAAATTCAAAACTGTTAGAAAAAATACCTAAAAACACTACATTCAAGATTTTATCATTCGATACAATGCCAAGCTTTTCCCAGAATGAATAAGCCTCAACTCTTTTCTCTTTAGTTATCTCACCCCTAATATAGGCCATAGGGAAATGAATATCTTTCTCGCTACGCTCTCTTCCAGAATGCTCAATGCCCCACTTAACAAAGTCATCGGTAATGCCTGATATGGCAGTTGCTTTGCTGCAAATATTAATCAAGTTATTCCGCATTGGCCTTATTAGTATATTGACAAGCCAGCGTAAATAGTTTGGTAACAGTTCGACAAGTACATCAGGCCATAAATCACGAATATCCAGCACAACAGGAATTTTGTTTTTATTGGCATAAAAAATAACTTCTTGAGAAAGCTCAACTGATGGAATAGAGGTTAAAATTACGTCTGGCTTTTTGTCGTCTGAACTTGCTTCTTTTTTAAACTCGCTAGTGACCACTTGATTATCAATAAATCTAGATAATGAGATATTTTTTTTATAGCCAAAGCATTTCAAATAATGAATATAATAATTTTCTTTAACCATCACACGTGTGGATTCTTGGTATCTTTTTCTCTTTCCAACATGGTCAAATGCCGACGTCCACCAAACCACTTGATGGCCTTGAGACTGTAAAATATCCGCCAAAATGCCAATTCGCAAAAGTCGGCGATCGCCGTTATCATCATGGGGGGTAGATTCAGCCCTTTGTACTAACCAAACTCTCATTTAATTTATTTATAAGTTGACTTGTTATTTATAATAGAGCTCATTAGCTAATTTTTTATCTTCTAAAAGATAAAAAAAGTGTTAACAACAAAACAAAAATAAGAGGCCCTGGAATAAACAAGTCAAATGGAGAGTCTGTGACATACTTGAATGGAATATAGGCAAAGATAAGCGCCCCAACCCATGAAAATGGTGGTTGTCTGCACAAAACAAAGTCCAAAAGTTTTACCAAAATAAATGTTGCTAAGAAAACACCAAGAACAGCTAATGGTAAAGGCAATACCATAGTTAAGGAGGCTAACAGACCTGGCGAGCTGCCACCTTTTGGGTTTATATTTTCAAAGTCAGCAAATTGAACGAGAGCAAGTCTTGAAAAAGTGCTAATCTCTGGTTTCTTCGCATCCACGTCAATTCCTGTTAACAGTTTCAACCTATATAGAGTTGTATCAAACGGAATACTAAGGTCTATATAATTTGACCCATCCTCAATAGATGCCGCGACTGAAGATAAATGAACAGAATGACGATTAATAAGGTAATTAAGTCCTGTATAGGCTAATACTCTTTCTTCAACTGTGTAATTTATAGATCCTGATTTTGTGTACACCCCCGCTAGAAAAATAGGCGCAAATACAAATGGCAATAAAAGCAATATGCCTATATTTCTAAAGAAGCTTTTCTTTTCTTTCGTTTCTTCTGAATTGCTGAATAAAAACCTTAAAATGCTTCGTGGCGAAATAAAAACTAGTGCAAATAATAAAGTAGTAAACGCACTTGCCAACCCATTCATTGAGAATATTATTCCTAGAAACATTATAAATTTCACGAGCATATCAGACCTGGTGCGCGATAGTATGAACTGGTGATCAGTCATTAACACCCAAAAACTCATAACAGGCATCATCACTTGGACAACTGCTGCATAAAGAACTGTAGAATTACTTGCTATTGATGTTGTATAACGCCATTGAGTTAAACCAGCACTAAAAACGCTATACCCAACTAATATTGTAATTAATGAAAACATTACAATACACCATTTTGGAAGTGGTCTTATTGGGCCCTTGTTTCTTGGAGTTATTGTTGGCGTATATCGAGCGGCTAACACTGCAATAATGGAAACCGAAATTAATAATAATATTGTGAATAAAATGGTTGGTGAGTGAATAGGTAGCCTAAAAATGGGCTGTGAGTCATACATCAAATTTATAAAAAGGGGAAACATATATTCTATGAAAAGATATGCTAAAAAGATTTTCCCACCCCTAGTGAGAGTTTGCTTCGTGTACTTAGCTTCACCAGCATTACACAAATTATAACTTCGAAGGTACATACTCATTTTTATAATAACATTCTAACTATTAGTTAGTCGTTATCCACACTCTCTTTACTTAACAAATATATCATTGCTAACACTCTTATACACATTAAACAAAACAATAGCCCTAAGCTTAAAACTATTAAATAGGGTGATGGCCAAAATATTGTCAAAACTACAACTGAGAATATGAATGCAGCAACAATTGCTGTATCTAAAGCCAACCTAAGCCCAGCTGTTGTTGCCCAATATAGTCGCTCAGTATATGCAACTGTAAATGTAACAATTGCGGCAAATAAAAAAGCAAAGTACCCAATGTTTCCAATTTCCTCTGTGGGATCATTATAAAAATACAAAGCAATACCTATCAACAATGGGATCAAAGAAATTATTGGAGAACCAATTTTAATGGCTGTTATTTCTTTTGGGTTCTCATTTACAAGCCTTGCTCTGACTGGTGCAATTAAAACGATTGTTTGGGTAACAATAAAAACTGAGGCAATTTGAGTGTAAAGCATATACGTTGGAAGGTCAGTTGTAGAAAGATATTGCAGCAACCATTTATCAAAACTAACCAAACTAATTCCCATAAAAACACAGCCAATTTGGAGAATGTCTTGACGAATATAATTAAAAGACCTCTTAATCATTGCAAAAAAAGATTTCCGTGCTGTTTTGATAAAATAGGACATTGCTAAATAAAGCGTTGGCCAGTTAACAAAAATTGAGCCAACTAATAATAGGACAGGAAAGGCAAACCTAATATCAACCATAGCTGCATATGATAATAATGCTGCCACTAAAACAGGGATTAATTTGCTTAACGCTAGGTAAAACAAACTTTTAGAATTGTTAATAAACTGAGCGTAACGTTGAAATTCATCATTTAGTTTCTCAGCTATGCCATATAAAATTCCCATCATAACAACGTCTAGTGAGCCCCTAAAGATAATGCTAGCAACCAATGATGATATGATTACTACAAATATTAACTGTAAGGTTATTTTTTGAATATAATCAATATAAGACCTGGCTATCTCCTTGCTGTGGGCCCGCTCTTCCACACCAAAATATATTTGATAAAAAGGTCTATGAGCATTAGTCCCAGACAATGATAGAAACAGTAAGCCAATAAGATAAATTTGAGCAATGGCCAGACCTGCATCGGCATCCAATTGTATGCTGAGCCAAAGAGCAAGCGGCTTTACTATGACTAAAAGTACTCGAGAAAAGACTCCAAGATTGACAAACTTTTTATAAATATAATCTAGACTATTCATCTAAATCTTCTTTGTCTGATCTCTATTAAAGCCAATTATTGCACATCATAATCGTGGTAACCTTCGCCTGTTCGATAGTAAGCTGTTAAAGCATACCTCTTACCTTCTTTGCATGGTCTTGCTCTGTGAATTAGTTTAGCTGTATCGATAAGCAAAACGGTTCCCGCCTTTACCAAGACTGGTTTTGCCTTATACCCCCTATAAAACAAGGGCTCAACTTTACTGTCTGGTATAGAACCATATTGACGTAGATTCCCTTTTTTAAGCACACTTAAATGATTAAAGAAAAATCCTGGTTCAAGAGCTTTTCGTAACCTAAAAAAAAGCTTATGAGTATTTGGGATAAACTCTAAAGGGCCTGATTCTTCAGTTGTATCAGATAAAAATAGAAAAACTTTTTCTTGTGAATTCCAACTATCTGCATGCCAACGCCCCATGATGTTTTCTTGGCCTCCCTTAGGCAGGGGGTTATTTTTTATAGCTAAAACAGTTCCTGCAATACTGTCTTGGTTTATCACTGATGAAAGGAATTGATTACTATCATCAAAAAAACGCTTGACGCCATTAAATCTTTTTTGAGCAGACCATATTCTAGTTTCTGTACCACCATAGTTTATCTCAACGCCTAATCCTGAATTAACCTGATCCATATCAGACTTAATTTCCTCACAAAACTCCTTTGAATAGACGTTTGGCATAATAAAATAGCTATCCTTTTTCATAGCTACTTTTGCCTCTGTTATCATGTCTCTTGTGAATGCTGTTGATTCTTTTAACATTGAAAAACTCTTATAATTTAGAAGCATATTGATGTGAAATATAATCTTTTTTTATAAACATTTTCAATAAAAAAACTTAAATACATCAATTGATATTGCCCCCTTTTACCATTTCTAATCTAATTGCAAACTTTTCAATATAGCTTTTATAACCAGCTCCTAAGCCTGCCTTAAAACACCCATAAAGGGAATTTTCTAATGCTTCCATGCCATCAGTCTCAGGGTGATGAATTTTTTCCAAATAATCCTTAGAATAAAAACCATCAGCTTCTATCATAGGCGTAAAACATTCAGCCCCTAGCCAATTTAGCTCAAAAAGACAGCTTGATATATTTGATATGCAATAGTCTGTTATAAAATATGTAAATATGGAATGATCTAATACCTGCACATCTCTCTTTTTAAATATATTAGTCACCCTTTGGGGTAGTAGCTTATTTGCTGGATGAGGAACATAAATTATTTTTATATCCTTTTTCTTATTTAAGAAGTAGCCAATTGCCTTATCTAAAACTTCAATCTCAACCTCAAATGCAGAAGAGTTAAAGAAACTCTCCCCAATACTGGTTCCGCCATAAATAGTAAGAGTTATAAGCTTATCATGCGGACTTAAGTTTAATTGCTCTAAATGATTTAAAGCATATTCTTTATAAGACCCATGAATTTTTCTGTTTTCATAAAGTGAAGAGTTTAAATATGTATTTATACATATGTTATTTTCTAGATAATATTTATTATCTAAGGTGCTTAATTGTGGAAGATCTGGCACTTGGGGTATTAAAAGGTGCTTCTTCTCTTTTGTATTGTCTTGAGAGGATAATAAGCGTTGAAACCAAACTTCTGTGGGGTCTGCTATTATACCGTGTAAGACTTCAACAATTTTTCCACTACCATTATTTTGCAATATAAACGACCTCAACAATTCAACAAAAAAAGAGTTAGATGTAAGTAGTGTAGATGAATGTTTTGGCAACCTATTAATTAAGCTATGGTAAGTTATGAATGTTAATGCCTCAACAACCCTGACATAAAGACGAGGGAGTTTTTCGTCTTTGCTATCTTTACTCTGCTTTAAATAACGCCTTATGAATATAATTTCTTCAGCGCCACGGAAAACAATACCTGTGACCACTAGCACGAGTGATAAAAATATTATGTAAGCGCCATCAAATATGAATAGTTTTTCATTATGAGATACTCTACTCCTTCTCCAAAATCCACTTTCCAATTGTGGATCATACAAAATAATTGTTTTTTGATTTTGTGCATGTCCTGAAAATAAATTGAGAACATCTCGTCCGCCTATTGACTCTAAAATACTCTCTAGTTGTGTGGCAACACTCTCACTCTCATCTAAATCAAACCTACTAGATGCTATGCAAAAGGCATGGCATGATTTAATGTTCTCACATTGTGAGCGTCTAAGACTAATTGTTTGGATTATGTAATACGGTAAGCGCAAAAACTGTCTCAGCAACATAGATATTGGAGTGATGAGCTTTATAAGCAACGATGCTGAAATCCCGAATGATTTTTTTCCTTCCTTTGAATTACCAAAAAAGCGGTCTAATCTTTTATAGAAACTAGTATATATCTCTAAATTTTCACGCCTAAAATCTCTAAAATAATGAATGCTTTTAATGAGAAAATTTATATCCACTTCTTTCAACATCAACTTTTTCTCTCAAAACCTAGTGGCATTAAATTAGTGATTTTTATGCATAAAAATGCCCAGTTTTACCCAGCACATGTATTGTAGATCTAATATCATTCAACGCTAGAGGCATCCCACCATCTAGTTGAGATTGAACAAACCCAAACAAAATAAGTTGACCTAAGAATATATGTTCATGATCAAAAGTTGGGGCAGATTGAGCTGCAACCGTATCAGGACGTAGTTGATTTACTAATTGCTCTATTGCAGCTAATGTTCCCTCAGGCTTTTCGTCTTCTTTAACAAAAACTTCATCCTGGTATTCAAAATAAGCCCTGCTATCATTTAGCTTGCGAACTAAAACTCTTCTTCCATCACCCTCAACGATGATACGACCACCACTACAATATAGGGTCACATCCATGCCTGTTCTAGTAGTGATTTTACCTACACAACCATCATCAAAAAATATTTCAGCTGCATCAACTTGAGGATCTGAAGATATTAAGTNATCCTCTTCCCCAAGAACAATATTGCTAAGGCTTGCTTCTACTGAAATGATATTACGAAACCCTGCAAAGAAAAGAATAATATCTACCGAATGCGGATGCCCCCAAAAAAGTTGTGCTGGGCCAAAGTTAACCTCTATTTCTTGTAAATCACCAAGCTCACCACTATCAACTATTTCTTTAGCCTTGGAATAAATATCGAAGTACCTACGAATAGTTCCATATGTCAGTGCAATGTTGTTAACTTCAACTAAACTCGATAACTCATTTAGCTGCTCTATAGAGTTGCATATTGGTTTTTCTAAATGAATAGCCTTAACTCCAGCATTAATAGCGTCTTTGATTATGGTGGTGCGTTCCATCGTACGAGTAGCAACACATAGCAACTCTGGTTTGATTACCTCTAACATTTGACTGTAATCTTCAAAATTATTTTCAATATCATATTGTGATTTTACTTTGCTTAAAAGCTCTGAGTTAGTATCACAAATAGAAGCCAGAAATGTGTCAGGGCAACTAATCAAAGCCTCGACATGGCTCAATGGCAGCCAGCATTTTGGAGAATACCGTTTAACTGAATCACTAGTAAATGCTCCCATTCTTCCACAGCCAATTACAGATGATTTTATTTTTGTCATTAGCTCTATTGATCCCAATTTAATATAAAAGTTAGAGGCGAACCATCACGTGTTAGTAGTGTTTTATAGACATCACCTAGCTCACTCCAGGGCTTTTCACCTGAAATAATTAAACTTGGGTCAATATTTTTTTTGTCCATTTCTTCTAGAATAAACTTAAGATTGTCTTTTTCATTAAACTTTAAAAAATGTCTGCTATCGTTATTTTCGGGCGCATGACCGACAGCCTGTAACTGTAATTGTTTGTGGTATAAGTAACGGCTATCAAGCGGGTTAAATGGGATATCTTCCGACCCTCTACCAGGGAAACCTATAATGCAAATTTTCCCTTTCATACCAGCAACATCTAATGCTACCTCCCAATCACTCCAAGCATTACTAGTTGTTATGACCGCATCAGCTAATCTGCTACCCAACAAACTCTTTAAGACTGGAATATCATTTCTGGAAAAAACTTCGTTAGCTCCCATTTTTAATGCTATTCGTCTAGGAATATCATGGTTGGTTATTGCATAAACTTTACCGCCTGCCATCTTAGATGCAGACACAGCACAAAGACCAATAACTCCTAATCCCAAAACTACAACAGGGCTGCCGTATCTTATATTCGCATTAAGAACAGCATCATAACCCAAATGATAAATATATGCAGTTGAGGCTACTTGACTAGAAACCCCATCAGGAATAATAGCTAAAACTTCTTCATTTTTAGCTATGAAGTGAGAGCGGTGAGAAGAAAAAGTCAGAATCCTTTGGCCAACCTTATATTCACTTGCACTCGAACCAGTAGCAATAATCTCAGCAACATTACAATATCCAACCAAACGAGGATAAGCCTTTATTGGGCGCAATGGAGGCGCGCCATCATAAGCAGCAACCTCTGTTCCAGGGGATATAGCGCTTATCAAAGTTTTACATAATATTTCGTCTGAGATTAATGTGCTTTCATCTATAGTTTCACTCTCAAAAACAAGTTCATGAGGGCTAAGTAATTTTGAAACTTTTGCTTCAATCATCATTTCACCTTTAAAAATAAAATATTTTCTTGCCTATGGGAAACCATTAGTTGTTTTAAGGCTTCACTAAATCATCCTATCTAAGGATAGCCCTTGCCAATTGTAATGTATCCATCGCCAATATCTCTAGCAAATGAAGAGTTCTTTGTAAAAGGGATATTTGTTGGAAATTTGCTTTTTGGGGTTACATTCACTTTATTTTTTAAACTTTTT
>NZRJ01000075.1 GCA_002693745.1 Flavobacteriales bacterium | reverse complement strand
AGATCGATTCTATAAATGTAAAAAAATGATCTCTATCAGATCACCCACACAGTGGGTGTGGGTGATCTGATAGAGATCATTTTTTTACATTTATAGAATCGATCTTGCTTCTGTAACTCCAGTAAGTCCAAGGCCGCTACCATGCCGTCCGCCCCCACCGACTCTAAAGTCTATACGCCGCCGCCTAGCCCGCCTCCCAGTCCCCCATCCGAGTCTGAACCGCCCCAGTGGGACCCCCTTGAGGAGTTCGCCATTTTAGAGTAGATCTCTGTTTCCCAGACGGAGGAAAAACACGAGGAGGGTTTTTTTACATTACAGACTTGTAAAATCGATCCGTGGTCTGTTCTGAACTCAACCAAAAATGGCAACAACCGTCCCCGTTCAGAAGAAATCCCTTACTCTTGATCAGAAATTTCCTCGGATCCAATCTCTTACACAACTTGTTGAGAGATTGCCTAAGAGTAAACCTTCATGGGACAATTGGGAGAGTTCAATGTATAATGTTTGGCATTACGACACTACTGAGTTCAAAAAAGACCTTCCTAGGTCTTTAACCGTCAATGAATTCAAGACTCTCCCTCGAATTGCTCGTGATCTCTTCACGAAGTCCCAAGAAGATGGTTTGTGGTTGTTCGATGACTCTTTCAAAGACATCTCTGTATCATTTCAGACATGGTCTCCCTATAGGACTATGCAAACTTGGTCCAATAATTCACCAATCAACAACACCTATAATGTTCGCAGATGCAAACAAGGTGTGTTTTTCGAAACTGGTAATGGTGCCGGGTTTACCTTCAAAAAAGACCAGTCTGAAGGAAGTTTGTCTGTATCCTTACAACGCCTCACTATTAAGAAGGTCGCGTGTATCATTCGAGACAGTCTTACCAGACTCTGGACTTCGGTTCCCCACAAAAAGGGTATGCATATGACCACCATTGCTAAGAAACTCTTTGATCCGCTTCCAGAAGATCAGAAACCTTCCAAGGATGAACAAGATAAGTTCATCAAATACATCCTTGAGAGACTTGATGTCTATAAGACCATGAAGAAGGAACGAACAGCAGCCGCTCCAACAGAACGACGCAAGGCCATTCAAAAACAATCCATAAAAAATGTTACAGAATGTCAGCGGAACATTAGGAATTGTGAACTACATGGAGAGCGCCTTGAACGCGAAGATCAATTTGTTCTTGCAAGATTACAAAGGCGTCAAGAGCGTTTACAGTTGAGTTACGAAAGAGAATGTGCCAAGATTCAGCGCCAGAAAGAGAGATGGTCGGGATTCAAAGCCAAGTTCAAGTCAGATCTCGAACAGAAAAAACATGCACGATCTGCTGTTCTTCTATCTGGGGTCTGTAAATCTCTCAACCAACACTACAAGACCGTCAAGAATTCAGATCTTGCCAAAAATCCTTTCACCAATCTTTCCGAAGAAACAATCTTCATTACAAAGCATCTTCTTAATGCTCCCAAAATTGCCTAAAAAAACACACACACACAAGCACATATATACACGAGGGACACACATTGGGTGTGGATGGTATGAACGAGACCATTTTTTTATATTACATAGTTATAAAATCGATCTCTTGTCTGTTTTGAACTCAACCAAAAATGACCGTATCCCATTCTAAACAAGTTTTTGCTTCTACTGACCTACGAAGAAAGGTTTTTCATTTTAAATCTCTATCTAAAAAAAAACAAGTTCAAGAGAATTATTCTCTTCTAATGAAAGAATTTAAAAATCATATCAAATCCTATGTTGATTTCTTCAATGAATGGAACACAGTACCAAGCTGGATGGAGGATGAGATGGAAGAACCATACCACGATTTTGTTGACATAGTCAACGATATCTACAACTCTAACTCTCCCTATTACTATGAGGATACAGCATATGGTTGGCTATTTCTAGGAATACAGAACTCTGTTCGGCGCACCCATGTATCTACTCCCAAAAATAACCCAACTTCATGGTAAAATTACTCCCCAACCCTCGAGGAGTTCGCCATAAGAGATACGCACACGAGGGACACACATTGGGTGTGGATGGTATGAACAAGACCATTTTTTTACATTTTACATTATACAAACCTTAAATCGATCCTTGTTGTATTCTCCGTACAACACAACGAACACAACATGTCCGCTATCAACTTCTCTCTTCCCGCTCCGACCAACGGTCTCGTGATCGATCATCGCAATCCTCCCACTACCCACATCTTCAATGATGTCCCCATCGATGGAACCATCCACAAGGTGGTATACATCTGTGGGGATCAGATGGTCTATCAACCCACCCCTCTTCCTTCTCAGAAGAACGACAATGACATCTTCTATCTGTCCTCTGATGAGGATGGACTCGAAGGTCTCGATCTCCTTCCTCCAATCTCTTCTCCTAAGAAGAAGAAGGGTGCTAAGGCTCAGTTCCAAGCTCGCAAGGATGCTCGGAAACTCAAGAAAGAAGCTGCTGTCAAGCTCATTCAAGCTGTCTTCGTTGGTATCCGCACTCGTGAAGAGGCTAAGCACGCACAAGAGAAATATGCTGCAGAACTCAAGAAAGAACGCGCTGCACGCAAGGCTCAACGCAAGTCACCCGCCGGCAAAGCTCAAAAAGCAGCCCAAAAAATGGCCGATGAATACAATAAGGTTCAAGCTGAAGCCGCCCAAGCCCGCAAGACTCTAGAACAATATGCTCGGTCTCTCGGCTACACCCTTAAGGGCAATGAAACCAATCATCAACTCGAACAAGTCATCAAGAAGATTCTTGATGACTCTATCATCACTCCTACTGTCGAGTCATCTGCACCAGAACCCACTACTNTATGGCTCTCTGTATCCTCCAAAGAACAGAAGCGTACTGACAAGAATGTCAAAAAGACAACCAAGAAACGCAACAACTACAAGACCGCCAAGAAGTCTACAGAGACTACC
Organism: Flavobacteriales bacterium; assembly: GCA_002693745.1. Classification (GTDB taxonomy): domain Bacteria; phylum Bacteroidota; class Bacteroidia; order Flavobacteriales; family BACL11; genus BACL11. Next base: position 7,639 of record NZRJ01000075.1, on the reverse strand, counting down.
ACAAATGCTAAGGTCGACACAAAACCCACTAAGGTCGAATATACACATGATCTGTCTGAGTTCCCCAGTATGAATTCTGCTTCTCAACATCAGTTCAAGCGAGGCATCCTTCGAGCTCAGTAGAACTCACACCCACACACACACATACATCTAATCTCTTAATTAAATATAATTAAGAATATTCATACACAAAAACACAAAAAAATATAAAAATAATGGTTGGATAGTGGAGAGACATGAANTGAGGTCTTTTTTTAGATTTCCTAAATCGATCCTTACTCTGTTATTCTTTACACCACAACCAATAATGGCTCCACAATACCCTCATTCTCATGCNTATCAAANCGTCCGATTCTTCAACTACCTTCTTTTCTGTGCTTTTCTAGTTTGGGCCGTATCAAACAATCATATTGGTCCAATCACATTCTTCATGGCTCATGTTTCCTATCTTAATTTTATCTACTAAACTTTTACACATTTCTAACTATAATTGCCAAAAACCATAGTGAGTGTTGGTTTTTTTACATTATACAAACCTTAAATCGATCGGTGGTGTGTTCTCCGTACAACACAACGAACACAATATGTCTTCTTCACACCAAACTACCAAAACTTTCGCTTCTGTTGCCACCAACATTATAGACCACACATTTGAGAAGAAGAAAAAAAGAAACATCTGGGAAAATAGTAAGTGGGCACATATTGCAGAATTAGAAAATGACGATGTTGGCAAGGTCGGTGAGATAATTATGCAACAATTTTGTATCCACACCAATATCCCCGCTGAAATTGATGGACTCAAAACAAAAAAACTTGNTGGAGGTATTGGTGATGGAATTATCAATGGCAAAACTGTTGAAATCAAAACCGCTCGACTTGGTAGCGACGGAAAGTCATTCCAACACGAACTTGGTGAAGTCCCATGGGTTGCTGATTACATGATATTCCTTGATATAGCACCAGAGAAAATGTATATCACCATCTTTCGTAATTTTGAAGAAAAATTCTACAAACAATCCGGGTGTAACTCCAAAATCAAATGTAAACCATATTTTCCCACAAAATCTATATGTTGGAGAAAACAAAAGGGTGCCTTCAAACTTGACACCACTATTGAAATCAACAATAAAAATACATTCACTTTCACTTATGACACTCATATGAATGATTGGTCTAAACTTAGAGAGTTTATTAATTTCAGAACCAATGAAGTCACATATCTCATCGACACATGGAATCTTACACAATCTCAATCTGAAAAACTTCATAATGGTTTCCATCAAAACACTATTGATGCCAATACACTCTGTCAAATTCTCAATGAAGACATCACCGACTTCATCACACTTGATGTTGCACAAGATGCCATCAAATTCAAAGGCATCGATAACAAACTCACATTTTCGGGTTTTGAAGAATTTATGAATGAAAGACTTCCCGAATTAGACATTCCACTTCATCCTACTTTTACTTAACATCTAATACACTTTACATCTAATACACTTTACATCTAAAATACTNTGATGACACACAAGTGAGAGGAGGTTTTTTTACATTACACACTCTCTAAATCGATCCTCAGTGTGTAACTAGTATTACCACCAAACTACCCTTTCTCGAATAATCATGACCGCTCTTCTTCACGCCGCTACTCCAGCTACCCCAGCTGACATGTTTGAAGCCGCATCTATTATCCAAGATGCTTGGAAAACCTATATCAACAAGAAACACACTTCTATTGTAAATGACTTTATTCCACAATGGCACAAATTCATGACAGATACACGCAAACACTGGAAATGGTACGCTAAAAACTTAGAAAAACGCCATCCTAAAATAGAAACAAACAAATTTCCTAAACCCATCTTTTCTCAAAATTCTACACCAAACAAGGCACATGGTGAAGGCAAACTTCGTAATCTTACACAACATGATCTCATCAAACTCTACACATTGGGTAACCCTCTTATTCCAGAAAAACAAGGTGGTCTCAAACTCAAGGACATCTTCATTTNTATTCATAACTCCGGTGATGTCCTACCAACTGAAAAACATTCTCCTAATAAATCCTTCTTCCATGTTGCCGATAATGGCAGAACTTATTCAATGCCACTCAGAAGGGTTTGGAGCATTATCAACCAAGATTAAGACCATACATAAGATGGTTATTGTGAGCGGAGGTTTTTTTACATTTTTACACTTTACATTTCTCAAATCGATCATACTTTCTATTCTCTGTATACAACACTCATTATAATGGGAGTACAACACAGCGCCCCTTGGTCTTATGACACTGAGTTCACTCACGACTCTAAGACCTATCAAAATGACGGTAGTTTCAAATGGACACTCACAAATGGTCTTGCCAAGCGTGTCACTGATCTTGAAGCATATGTTTCACAACTCCAATTCGAAAAACGAAACTTGGAACTTCACATTGAGCAAGCAAATGAANTCATCTTCGAATACGAACGCGAAGAANAACAGAATCAAGNTGAACCACCAGCTCGTGATCCTTCCTTCGATTACCAAAAATACTTCCACTCCAATGATTACCACAAAGATCACGAAATCACCCTTCCAAACTTCTTGCCATCCAATCTTGTCAACTCTATGACATGCCCCATCACACAAGAAGTTATGCACGATCCTTGGATGGACTATGAAGGCAACACATACGAAAAAAATGCCATCTTGGATCATATCAAGAAAAGCAAAACTTCACCCATCACACGCAATCCACTCGATGCCACTCCACAATTTCTCTTCCCCAATCGCCAACTCTATAACTCTATTCAAGCTCTCCGCACAGACCAACTGCCCTCTGCCCCACACAATCACTAACTCCTATCCTTCACAACCACCTCCCACATCATAATCACACACCTCACNCACTCATTTTCCCACCTAATTTTTTTTCTTTCTCCTATATTTTACATTTCACAATTCCTAAATCGATCACTTTTCTGTTTTCTCTACTTTCAACACGACTCACTGTTTCCAAATGTCTACTTCTCTTACCTCCCCATCTCCTACTACTTACCCTCAACCTAATGAGGATGAAATCCAACACTCTCCCACCAAATACACTCCATACTATACAACCACATCTATTGTTGGATGTCGTGGTGGTCAAAATGAGGACACACATCACTCACAAACCTCTTTTCTACCATCTATTGGTTATTACACATGTAACGCTATATATGACGGTCATGGTGGTAAAACTACTAGTGAATGGCTTGAAAAACATGGACTCTCAATTCTACATATTCATCTTGAATCCTCTGTTTCTAAACCAGATGACACACCCGGCTTTATTAAGGCCTTTCGAGAAGCACAAAACTCATGGCAAACACAAATCCCATGGCGTGGTGGCTCTACTGTCACTATTTGTCTCTTTGTACATCTTACAAATATGACATACAATCTCACTATTGGTGATGGCAGATGGTANTATTTTCACAAAACTACCTCTGAAATTCTTCAAGTTGATAAGATCATTTATGACTTTTCAAGTGATAAAACTTTTCATCATGAAAAATCCAATGCATACAACACCATTCATCAGATTAATCATCCAATCACTCGTATTGACGGTCAACCCAATCCTACTTCATTGATCAACACTTTGAATCCCGATGATCTTGAACAATATACATGTGAAGATCAAAATGATCTCTATGAATGGAAATCATGGTGCACTTTTCATAAAATACTTGCATTTCCATCATTTTCACATAACTGTTACCGAATGCTCGATGGACCACAATGTTTACGAGTTATTGGTGACAAAAATGAAATGGTCCAACATCTTGGAGTTCTTGAAATCTTTCCCATCAATCCTCTTCATACAAAAGCTATTGTCTCATGTGATGGTATTGATTCTCAATCTGCTTCTACACCTCATACAATCGGTAAGCTTTTACATTCACATGAATGGGCTAATCAACATTTCTTCGATAATCATGTCGCTGTTACAAAACTCAAACTCACCAACTATCCTCTTCCTAACACCTCTCTTGAAGATAAAATCTCTTTTCTATTGTCTTCTAAAAAATTTCAGAAATTGGATGCTGATTGGAAAGCTGGCGTTCAAGAAGCCTTCAAGGTTTTGAAAACTAACGATTACACAATTTCTACATTCTTAGCACATTATTTATCTGCTAGAATGTCCGATGATAACATCTCCATCACCTACTTCGAATTCCATTAAATCCTATTTTACACTACCACAAGCGAGCGGAGGTTTTTTTTCTACACAGTTTACCCTATTACACATTTTACAATTCCTAAATCGATTGCTATTCTATACTTACTCATTCAACAATCACATAATGGCTGCCACTCTCTTCCGTAACGCTCTTAANGCCCTTACNNTTAGGGATATTGAGACCTTCGATACTCTNTCATCTGATTTTGCTAAACGCAAATCTGATCTCAAGAAGGAACACACAAGCGTTCANAAGAGTCTCTCTGCTATTCAAAAACTTCAACCCGATTTTGTCTGGAATGGTGAAACCTCACAAGTTCTTAAGGATCTTCACACACAGTTGAAAGAGTCTTACAAAAAAGAGTCTAAACTCAAAAAGGACACTCAAAAACAACTTGAAAAAAAACAGAAACAACTACAAGCACAAACTGCTAAAGATGCTAAAGCACGCAATAANATTGTTTCTGAAATTAACAAACTTTCTGATACTGGTCCAGACATTATCAATATTCCCATTGAAGCTTCTCTTGATGATTTGAAGATTATTCTCAAAACTAACAAGGACAAACTTTCTGCTCTTGCTAAAACAAACACTCAGAAAACTTCCCTTATCAAGAAAATCCAAGCTATTCAATCNTCCTATGTTTTTACTGAAGATGTGACTGTTGATTCTCTCAAAGATATCCTTTCCAATCTGCGAGATTCTGAAAAAACACAAAAAACTGAGACCAAAAAGTGTCAAAACAAAAAGGATCAAATTCTCAAGCTTNATCCTTCTTTCGATTTCTCTTCTATTCCAAATACCTTGACTGAACTCGATAATACACTTCAAGATCTCAAAAAAACTGCTTCACTTAACAAAAAAGAGTCTAAGGCATATAAAGCCATTCTCTCCAAACTTAATAAACTTAACCCCGATTTTGATTCTTCACCATATACTACTTCTCTTCAACTTCAAAATGCTTTTGATGATGAAAAACTTCGTATTAAGAACGATAAAGCTCAATTGAAGGCACAACAAGCTGAAGAAAACAAAACTGGATCTAAAGCTCCTAAAAACAAATTTTATCAGAATTATCTCACATGGATGAAAACTGAATATACCGAAGACCATATCAAGGCTAATGGTGGTCCTCGTAAATTCGCTTCTCAACATTGGAGTAAATTGTCTGATGAACAGAAAAAGGACTCATCCGCTCAGTGGAATATTATGGCTCTTAATAGAGCTACTACTGAACCCGAAGATGAATTCGAATAAATTTTATGAGTCCAGAATAAAAAACTCCTCCCCCCTCAGTGGAACATTATTGCTCTTAATAGAGTTACTCTAACCACTGAATTTAAAGATGAAAAAATATATTATTATATTAATGTAATATAATAATATAATGGTTGGTATAAAATGCGAGCGTTTGATTTTTTTACCTATATTTACTACACACTTACTANACACTTACTACTTACCTACTACACTTATTATTATACATTATACATTATACATTTTTTAAATCGATTACGATTCTATAACACTGTATCAAACTTCAAACAACCAGATGTCTTTCCCCGCTGCTCCTAAGAACTCNCCNACTCTTCCTCTTTCTGAGGATGAGATTGCTAAACGAGAGCATAAACAGCAAGTCTACACTACTGCACGCAATCGTGCCTTTGAGATTCTCTTCATTGATATCGTAAGACGATTCACTGATACCAACAAAAATATTGTTCCTCATGAACAGCTTCAACAAGCTCTTTGTGATAAATGGCAAGATAAGAGAATTGAGTGGGATTCTATTTCTCCTTCTTCTCGAAACAAGATGCAGATTTCTACTACTGCTAATTGGGCTCGTCGAAAAGATGATGACCTTTTGTCACACGAGCATGACATTGAGCGTCCTACTTATTTCTGCAAAATTGACCAGAAAAACAAAAATATCATCTTTACTCCTACCTCTATTCTTACTCGACATCGAACTGAGTTTAGAGATTATATCTCCTCTAATGGATTTCTTCCTTCTGAAATCGCCCTTCTCATCTTTGATGTCACCAAAAACCATAATGGCTCCAAGTTACGAGTCGACTATGCCTTCCGTTTCATCTTTTCTCTCTCCAAAGAACATGACTATTGCCCCGATTGGGATAACTAACTCCACACTCCTCACACCCACACCACTAATCCTACACCNCTAATCCTACACCACTAATCCTACACCCTATCTCCCCCTTGATTTATATTTTTTTCTTTTTACACCCCACCCCGACCCACAAATCGATTTTTTTATTCCTCATACTTATCTCCCTTTCTCCCTTTCTCCCTTTCTCCCTTTCTCCCTTTCTCATGACACACGCAACTTCACCCGCAGATCACATTGATGGTATTTTTTCTAACCAAATCATGGCAACAGATAAAATTATCCAAGAATTTCAACAAAAAAATCTTGTATTATTTCAAGCTCAGATGCAAAGTGGTAAAACCGGGTGTGCTTCGCTAGTTGCATTCAAAATGATCCATGAAAAAATGGTTGATTCATGTTATCTATTTTGTGGAATGAGTGATACTGCTCTAAAACAACAATGGAAAAATGACATAAGAACACACGGAACAAATTATCTTAAATCCTTGCCAGAAAAAAATACTGAACTTGCTAATAAATTTAAAAAACTTTCACAAAATGTATATTTTAACAGAGATCTTCGACACATTAATAGTATAGATGCAATTCAAAATTCTGTCATTCTTGTTGATGAAATTCACTATGGTGCTACAGCACAAAGTGCTCTACACACAGTATTCCACAAATTAGGACTACAAACTATTCTTGAAGGTAATGAGTGTCCAGAATTATTACTTAACAATATTTATATACTTTCAATTACAGCTACTCGAGCCAATGAAGATAGCATATATCACACATCTCCCGAGGCTCAAAAAAATTGGGGTCGTGTTTATATGGAACCCGGGATTGGGTATAAGGGAGTAGTAGACTATTATGATGAAGGTCTCATTTCAAATAACTTTAAATTACAATCCACAAATAGGGATAAAATTATTTCACTTCTAGATAAATATAAATTACTGCAAAAATACTTTATTATTAGAGCTGTAACAGAACAAAAAACATATATTATTGAATTACTCAAAGAACTCAATATTAAATTTATATTTCATAATAGACATACATCTTCATATAAACCATTCTTTAATGTTGAACCAAGTGAATTTACAGTAGTCCTTATACAAGGCAAATTTAGACTAGGAAACCAACTTAATAAACAATATATTTGTGGAGTTTTTGAATCTTCTAACAAAATGAATAATGACACTCTTCTACAAGCCTTACCCGGTCGTGTATGTGGTTATAATGTTCCAGATAATATTGATATTTATGTACCATATACATATAAAAAATGTATTGAAGAATACAAGGA
>NZRJ01000074.1 GCA_002693745.1 Flavobacteriales bacterium | reverse complement strand
TTTTTTATACTCCAGATGGAGATAATGAAATAAACAGGCCTGTAATTTTATATATGCATGGAGGATCCTTTACGGCAGGAGATAAAAGTACATCAGACTGTGTTGACTTTTGTGAATCCTTTGCTAAAATGGGTTATGTTACCGCCTCCTTAAATTACAGATTGGCTCCAAACATAATCAACTTTTTAACAAGCAATGAAACCCAATATGAAACTGTACTAAAAGCTGTTTCTGATGCAAAAGCAGCTGTAAGATACTTTAGGAAAGATTTTGCTAATGGGAATTCTTATGCAATTGATCCTAACGCTATTTTTGTGGGCGGATACTCTGCTGGAGCCGTTATTGCAATTCATCAAGCTTATATAGATAATGTTATAGATTTGCCTACTTCATCAATAGATAATAATGGAAATGCATTTAATGTGCAGTCAATTGTAAATAATGTAGGTGGAGCTTATGGGATAGAAGGTGATGCAGGAAATTACGGATATTCATCAGATGTAAATGGTGTTATTAGTTTTGCGGGAGGGATTAATGATGTTAATTGGATAGATAATAATGATGAACCACTAGTTAGCATTCAAGGTACAAATGATGGTACTATTAGCTATAATTGTGCTCCTGCCTTAAGTAGTTCATTAGTTTTGGATTTATGTGGAGCTGCGGAAATGCACCTTCAAGCAGATCTAGCCGGAGTTCTTAATGACAAATTAATATATAGTGGAGAAGGTCATAGTTGGGCAGCTAATGGCAGCAATAATTCTAAATTCACTCAAGCAATAGAATTCACAAGCAACTTTCTTTTCCCATTATTGCCTTGTAATAATACCGCAACTAATGTAATGGAAGTGACAGAAAAAAATAAGAGGTTAGTTAAAATTATCGATGTTTTAGGACGTGCATCAAATATAATGACAAATCGTCCATTATTTTACATTTACTCTGATGGAAGCACCGAATATAAAATTATTATTAAATAATCAACCATATAAAAAACTTGCTAACTTCCAACGCAGCTAAAAAACAGCTTTTTTAATTTAGTAAACAAAGGTAAATTATATGTTAGTTGTTTAAAGATAACCAGTTACATTTACAAAAAAATCATAAATGAAAAGATCTAGAAAATCAAACAAAAAAGAGCAAAAAAGATCTTATAACTTATCCTTGAAAAACGAGATAGACATCAACAAAAAGAAGATAAGACTAAACAAATTTATCTCAAATTCAGGTATTTGCAGTAGAAGAGAAGCAGATAAGTTTATTGAAGCAGGAGTTGTGACTGTAAATGGAATTGCTATAACTAAAATGGGCTATAAAATAAACCCTACTGATTTAGTAAAATTTAATTCGCAAAAAGTTAAATCTGAAACATTAAGATACGTGCTTTTAAACAAACCAAAAAATTACTCAGTAAGGGAGTCTAGTACAATACAGGAAAAATCTGTCTTGAGTTTAGTTTTATCAGCTTGCAAAGAAAAAATTTATCCAATTGATAGATTAAATAAATCTGAAACCGGTCTTTTGTTATTTACTAATGATACTACTTTGTCTAAAAAAATTATTGAAAAAAATCACAGAAACAAATCAATTTATCAAATATCATTAAATAAAAATTTATCTAATGAGGATTTAAATAAAATAAGAAATGGCGTTATTCTTAATGGCAAAAAACACATTTTTGACTCTATCTCACATGTAAAAAACAAACAAAAAAATGAAATTGGAATTGAAAATACCCAAATAGGAATAAAGCATATAAAAGAAATCTTTCAAAAACTAAACTACACTATAACAAAACTTGATAGAGTCTTCTTTTGTGGCTTATCAAAAAAAAATTTGCCCCGAAAGCATTTTAGACATCTTACTAAAGATGAAATCAACATCTTAAAAAGACTATGAATCGATTTCTTGCGTTATTCTAGTGATAAATAATTATTTTTATCGAATATTATAATGAAACTATTCAGACGTATTTTTAAGCTATTGATAATCTCATTTTTAATCATTGGGAGTTGTATATTTATTTTTTTCTAATACTTTGCTAAAGATGTAAAAACAAGTGTCCTAAATAAAATACAACAAAAGCTTGAATCGCCTCTATTTTTTGATAATGTTGAATTCACACTATTTAAAACATTTCCCAACGCATCTATTAAAATCACAAATTTACTAGTTTTTGAATCAAAAGAATTTAATAATGATACACTACTGTTTACAAAACATGCTTATGCAGAAGTAAGTCTTATTAATGTAATAAACAAAAACTACGATATAAATAACCTTACATTTACTAATGCAAATATAAAGATACAGTACAATAAGCAAAACCTTCCAAATTTTATGATTTTCAAACAAAACTCTAAAGGCGGAAATTTGCTTTCAGTCAGCAAAATTACTCTAATAAACACTAATTTAAATATCAAAAAAGAAAACCCTATACTAAATTTAAATTGGTATTTGACAAACGGCGTAATTTCAATTACTAATCATAACTATACATTTTCTACAAATGGCTTCTCTAAAAATTTATCCGTAGGATTGGTAGATTATATGAAAGATAAACAATTTAATATTATTACTAAAACCGAAATTACAAAAGATAAAATAGCAATATTAAAATCTAATATGAATATTGATGATGTGTTACTTAATGTAACTGGTGGGATTAAAAAAGGTAATATCCTCAATCTAAAAATTAATGGCAAAAATCAAGAAATAAATAAAATAGTTGCTGTTCTGCCAGAAAATATTAAGAAAATCTGCGCCCCACTAATTTTAACAGGCAACATTTCTTTTAAAAGCAGCTTAAACGGTTTGACAAACAAAAATAATAATCCATTATTTGAAATGGATTATAAAATTATCAACGGTAATCTTAAATTAAATTCTAATACTTTTGAAATTTCTGATATTCAAATGAATGGCTCCCTTAGTAATGGCAAGAATAGAAACTTCAAGTCTACAAAAATCGAGTCTAAATCGTTTAAAGCCAAAATAAAAAATGGGGAAATCAACGGAAATTTTAGTCTGCAAAATCTAAACAATTATTTTTTGACTTCTGAGTTTAAATCATCTTGGGACTTAATGGAAGTAAACAAATATTTTAAAAATTCTCGCTTTAACTTGATTGAAGGGAATCTTGTTGCACACACTAATTATCAAGGAAATATTGCTTTTGACACACGTTTTAAAAATAGGTTTTTAAATGCTAATCATTATTCAGATATTAAAATTGAAAATCTCAAATTTAAAAATAAAAAATCTCCTCAATTAATTATAAAGTCAGCTGATTGTAGAGTAGAAAATAACAAGATTTTAGTAAATTCATTGCAATCATCTATCTTGCAAAGCAACTTTAATTTTAAAGGTGAAATACTAAACTTAATGCCATATATGCTTAATCAGAACACCAAAGTCTATATCAAAGGGCATACTAAGTCTACTTACACAAATCTTTATGATATAATAAGCATNCGCGATATTTTTAAAGACGAAAAAGAAAAAACGNGAGAAACAAAAAATATACTACCAAATTGGATNAATACTAATTCTACAATATACATCAAGAATTTTTTATATAANAATTTTACTGCATCTAACTTTACTGGAGCTATTGAATATAACAATAATATCCTTTATGGCAAAAATTTAAATGCTATATCATTGGATGGTAAGCTATCAGGTAAATTTAGATTAATTGAGCCTACTAACAAAAACCTAAAACTAACAAGTACGCTTAAATTAGAAAAGATAAATATTAGAGATTCTTTTAAGGCGTTTAATAATTATAATCAAAGGGTTATCACAAAAAAACAAATCAAAGGGGTCGGAACAGCTTATCTAAATATTGAATCTCATTGGAAACCTAATTTCGTATTAGACACAAAAAAGCTGAAGGTAAAATCTCATTTAATAATTGAAAAAGGCGAGTTAATTGATTTTGAACCTTTAGAAAAATTATCAACATATGTAAGCCTTGATGAGCTAAAACATGTTAGGTTCTCAACTCTTGAAAATACTATATACGTAGAAAACGAAATAGTAACAATTCCTGCCATGGAAATAAAATCCTCTGCTCTTTCTGTTGTTTTATCTGGAACACACTCATTTAATCATGAAATTGATTATAACTTAACATTGTTATTGTCTGAGCTCTTATCTTCTTCTTTCAGACAAAAGAACACTAATATAACTGAGTTTGGAGAAGAGCAAAAAGATGGAAGAATATTTAACACCATATACTTTAAAATGAAAGGAAACACTGCAAACCCAAAAATATCCTTGAATCCAATTCGTTTCATTGAAGATGTAAACAACAGTGTGAAAAAAGAAACTGAAAAAATAATAAATATCATTAAAGAAGATATCTTGCAAAGCGAAACAAAGGAGCGTATAGAAGAAGGGCAAGAAATAGAAATTCAATGGGAGCCTTAATTATAAACTATGGATATATACACAAGAAAAAAGAAATGGAAATTTGTATTAATAAGTTTTGCAATTACTATTGGCGTTTCGTCTCTTTTTGTAACAAATATGCTAGTAAGGGAACTNAAAACAGAAGAACGAAAAAAAATAGAACTTTGGGCAGCGGCAACAAAACAGTTAGTAAGCTTAACAGGAGAAGGTGATTATTCTCTAGCTATTAAAGTAATTTCTGAAAACGATAACATCCCTGTTATATTAGTTGACGACTGTGACACGATACTTGAAAGTAGAAATTTTCAAATTTACACAAAAGTAGACAGTTTCCTTTTAAAACTTGGTTTTATAAGCCCTAAAAAAATTACTCCTCAATTTCTTAGAAATGAATTGCATAAAATTAAAGACGATGGAGAGCCGCCTATTGAAGTCAACATTATTGGAGATAAACAATGGATTTATTACAAAGACTCTGCCCTGCTGAATAGATTACGTTTTTATCCAATTTATCAACTTGGATTTATTGGAATCTTTATGTTTATCGCTTATTTTATTTTTAACTCAAGTAGACGGTCTGAACAAAATCAAGTTTGGGCCGGAATGGCTAAAGAAGCCGCTCATCAACTTGGGACCCCAATATCATCTTTATTAGCATGGATAGAGCTGTTAAAAAAGAAAGAAGAAATGAAAGATATGGTTCTTGAAATGGAAAAAGATATTCTGCGACTAGAAACAATAACAGATAGATTCTCTAAAATAGGATCCAAACCAACATTAGAAAACATTAATATTGTTGAGCTAATAGACAATACTGTTACGTATCTCAAATCTCGTTTTCCTGAAAAAATAATAATTAACACAGTATACGAAAAAAATAAGACTGTAATTCCTGTAAGTCGTGTTTTGTTAAATTGGGTAATTGAAAATATTTGTAAAAATGCAGTTGATGCTATGAAAGGAAATGGTGAAATTGTAATAAAATTAACAGAAGATAATAATCATATTTTAATTAACATCTCTGATAATGGAGAAGGGATTAATCCTTCTATTATAAAAAATGTTTTTAAGCCTGGCGTTACATCTAAAAAAAGAGGATGGGGGTTAGGCTTGTCTCTTTCAAAGAGAATAGTAGAAGAATATCACCAAGGAAGTCTATTTATAAGTAATTCAATAAAAGGAATTGGCACTACATTTTCAATTAAATTACCAAAATGATAGCTCTTATCTATTTTTAACTTNTTACTTGAATGGTTTAAACTGAATGCTTAATGAATTTACNCAATGACGAGTGTCTTTCTTTGTGAGTAGCTCNCCATGAAAAACATGACCCAAATGACCATCACATTTAGCGCAACAAATTTCAGTTCTTACTCTACCTCCACTCAAATCTTCATACCGCACAATAGCGCCTTCAATCTCGTCATCAAAAGATGGCCAACCACAACCTGAATTGAACTTTGAACTAGACTCATAAAGTGGTGATTTACACGCCCGACATACAAATATCCCGCTCTCATAAAAATTATTGTATCTACCTGTAAATGGAGGCTCTGTACCTTTATCCTTAAGTATAGATCTTTCTTCAGGAGTNAGGTGTGAAAAATAATCATTTTCCATAGGNTCAAAAATAATAAATTATTTTAGGATAACATATAGTTTTCTAATTTAGCAATATAAATAAATTTACATTAATTTGACTTCAATCTATTTNCATATTCCATATTGTAAAAGAAAATGTACCTATTGTAATTTTCACTTCAAGATCTCACAAAGAGACAAAATGAAAATGATTAAAAGTATGCAANTAGAAATTACACAAAGAAAAGATTATCTTAAGGGACAAAAAGTCAGTAGTATCTATTTTGGNGGAGGGACTCCATCTATATTAACTACATCTGACATAAANAANCTTTTAAAAAANATTTATCAAAACCANCAAATAANTAAAGATGCTGAAATTACAATTGAATGCAATCCTGAAGATTTAACAGTTTCAAAACTTTCTNNNTATAAAAAAATAGGAGTAAATCGATTAAGTATCGGNGTACAATCCTTTGATAACACCGACTTACAATTTATGAATAGATCTCATAATTCAGAAAAAGCAATACAAAGTATTAAGCTAGCTAAAGATCTTGGTTTTAANAACNTATCGATTGACTTAATATATGGNCTTCCTAATCAAACACTTAAAAAATGGGAAAAGAATCTTGACATAATGTTTAGCCTAGACATTCAACATTTTTCAGCCTATACACTTACTGTGGAAAAAAAAACTACTTTATACCACTTAGTCGAAAAAGGAAAAGTAAAACAACTATCAGAAGATAACGTTATTAATCAATTTAATCTTTTACAAAAAAAGGCTAAAGAGCAGGGATTCATTCATTATGAAATTTCTAACTTTGGTAAAGAAGGAAGATTCTCTAAACATAATAGCTCTTACTGGAAAAACAAGCACTATCTAGGAATAGGACCATCTGCGCATTCTTATAATGGAAAACACAGAAGATGGAATCTCTCCTCCAANACAAATTATATCTCAAATATTGAAAAAAAATCTATTTATTTTAAAGAAGAAAAACTAAGCCTGTCTGAAAAATATAATGAATATATTTTTACATCACTAAGAACAATTTGGGGGGTGGATGTATGTATTATAAAAAAAAGATATGGAAATAACATTAAATGTCATTTCTTAAAGGAGATTATAAAATGGCAAGTCAACAAACATGTTAAGTGTAACTCAAACATTTATACTTTAACATCGAAAGGAAAAATATTTGCTGATTCAATTTCATCAGACTTATTTATCATTTCTTCTTAGGCGCGTTTAAAATTTGTTGGAAATAAGATTCATATTGATCTATTATCGTTTTCCAATTATATACTTTTTTAATCTTTTGTAAGTTATTAGATGAAAAAATTTTTTTATCTGATANTAAATCCTTCATAAATAATTTTTTTAAATCATTAGNAGATGAAAAGTAAAATGCATCCTGACCAAGTACCGTTTTATTAAATCGATTTTCATGAGCTATAATTAAAGTTTGAGCAGCCATTGCTTCTAATAGTGCAGGATTGGTGCCTCCTACTGAATGACCATGTAAATAAAATTTAGAATAATAACGAATGTCGTCCAAATGTTTTTTGTTAAAAATACCACCTAAAAATATAATTCCTTTATTCCGATATTTGTCCTTAAGATAATCTCCGTAATTAGTAATATGATTTCCAATTACATAGTAAGGAGTATCACTTTTACTTTGAATATATGCATCAAACATCATTTCTAAATTGTTTTCTGGTTCCAATCTTGCAATTGACAAGAAATAATCTCCTCTTTTCTTTATGCCATAAATATTCAAGCTGCTTTCATCTGGCGGGAGACACTTAACAGTGCCATATGCTATAAACTCTGATTTTGCATTATACTCCTTGTCAATATAATCTTGAATAGCTAAATTATCAGCAATTAAATAATCTGAATATTTAACTCCATACTTTTCGAGTTTTTTAGTGAGACGCTGAATTAAACTACTCCATTTAGCCCTTTTCCATTCAAGTCCGTCTAAATTTGTTGCAACTATTTTCCCTCTATGGTTACAAAAAATGATAGATAATGCAGATGTTATTAATCCCAACTCAAGAATAATNTCAAAGTCCTTTCTAGCTGCATCCTTAAAACATAAGTAATCATAAAAAAAATTAGCTGCAGAATTTCCTAAAATACTCTCCGGACTTAATTTTTTAATTATCTTAACTCCTTTATATACAGGTCTATTATAAGGATGAAAATGTGGAGAATAAATAGTAACATCATGACCTTTTTTCACTAGTCCTACAGACAAATACTCTGCACATTGCTCAAAACCACCATAATTATTTGGGATGCCTCTAGTTCCTAAAATCGCAATTTTCATGCTATTATTTATGACTCTTAAACATAATACTAATTGATAATCATTCTAAATTAGCTTAATTGTTTTAATAACTTCTCTTTAGATATAACTCCAACGTGCTTAAAAACCTCTATCCCATTCTTAAAAACCATNAAAACAGGAACTCCTTTTATTTTATATTTATCAATTAAATTCTGATGCAAATCAACATCAATATATATGACCTTTATACTACTAGTTTCCTTTTCAATCTCTTGTATAACTGGCTTCATCTTTTTGCAAGGNACACACCACTCAGTACTAAAATCTATTAGCACCAACTGATTTTGTTGTAAAATAGTTTCCAACTCTGCAATTGTGAGTGTAGGCTTTTTTACTAATTTTTTCTCTTTTGATGTAGCAACTGCATAATTTTCAGANTTCCATGCTTTAATTCCTCCAGCNAAATTATATACCTTAACAAAACCCATATCTTCCATCTTTNTTGCAGCTGAAGAAGATCTTCCTCCGCTCCTACAATAAACATAAATAGGAACATCCTTTCTTACCACTTTCAATTTCTGAATAAAGTCCTCAGAATAAAAATCTATATTACTTGCATCATTAATGTGTGAAGAATGAAACTCCTTAGATGTTCTAACATCAATGATAATACCATCATTTGTGTTTATTCTTTTTTTAAACTCTTCAGGACTAATATTTTTAACTACCTGAGATTTCGTATTTACGCAAGAGCTTAAGCAAATTAAAGTTAATAAATATATAATCTTTTTCATTTAACAAATATATTATTTTATACATAACACTTCAAAGCATTTATGCTGTAGTTCTAAAGAGATATTTATAATATAACCCTTTTAAATTAACAAAAAGATGTTCACATCTTAAATTTTTATAACAATATCACTTAAATTTTTGAATTATAATTGCAATGTCGTAATACTTGTTTTGGGTTGTATAAATCTTATATACAACAAATCAAAAAACCCTCACTAAACTAGTGAGGGTTTTTACTTCTTTTAATATAGGCCTTCTATTATCTCATCTTCATAATATCCGATTCTCTATTTTTAATAAACTTTATTCCTAACATAAATTCATGTGAACCAGAAGAGGCAGTCGACAACGGATCAGTTGAAAGATCATAAGAATACCCAAATACATATCTTTCACTAATAGTATATCCAAGCAAACAGGTAATATCACCAGAACCTGTTCTATAGCCAGCTCCAAGCCACATTCTATCATCATACATCCCTTTAACGCCTAAATCAAATTGAGTAGAAGATCCAATTGATTTTAACAAAACGGATGGCTCAACCGCCCAAAATGGATCAAAATGATGTTTATATGCTCCTATAATATAATAGTGTCTCACAAGTTTTCCTTCACTCTCTTTATCAAAATTTTCATGAAAATTTTCATCATATAAATTTGGATTAAAACTTAAAAGTTGAGGAATAGAAAGCCCTGCATACCAATTTTTTCCATAAGTATTAAATCCAAATGTTGCATCAGGAACTAGTCTTACAATATCACCTTGAACAGCATTATCAGGTTCTTCAGGATTTAATGCACTTGCTGATATTTTCAACTGTGAAAATCCTCCAGCAAGAGCAAATGCAGCTTTTACTGTAGATGATAAATTTAAATGATAAGTGTAAGACATACTTCCGCCAAGTCTTCCTGTAGGGCCTACCTGATCATTATAAATCAATCCTCCAAAGCCAACATTATCATTTTTCCTTCCATATATACTTAAAATCGTTGTTCTAGGAGCATCGTTTATGCCTACCCATTGATTTCTAATAGTTGTATTTACTTGATAATAATCATGCATACCGGCGATTGCAGGATTTACAGCATAATTATTTATCATGTACTGCGTAAGCTGCGGAAGTTGTTGTGCAAAAGCAATACTCCCAAATACTATAGTAAAAAATAAAGCTAGTATCTTTTTCATTTTTAAATTTTATTTAATTATTGTTAAAGGCCCAGTTTGAGGTAAGCTTCCATCTCCTAAATCTATTATATAATAATATGTTCCAATATTTAAATCAGTCCAATCATAAAAATCACTTGTTATTCGATTTCCTTCTTCTTTATATTCAAACAACATATCTCCCCATCTATTAAAGAGTTGTACAGTAGAATTATCATATTTTTCAAGATCTTGAATATACCAATCCTCATTTACACCATCACCATTTGGTGAAATAACATCAACAGGAATTACACCTACAGCAACATAAATTGAACAATAGCCAATACAATCACCTTCTTTTACATAAAGATTATACATATCTGATTGTGTAGGTGAAATCGAAAATTGTGAATTGTTTGATAATAATTCTCCATTTGAATTTGTCCACTCATAAATTGAATAANCTGAATTTTCTGATAATGTGATTGAAGTTCCTTCAGTTATTATACGGTTTTCTCCAGCACCACTAACCTGACAATTAAGTGGTAATGAATTAAGATTAATAGTAGCTGTGACGGTTTGTTGACATCCATTTGCATCCGAAATATATAGCGTCAAATTCTCTGTGCCAAGAACACCCCAAGAAGAATCTGTAAACACGCTTAAATCAGCAGATGTAGATATAGTATCTCCGTTTTGCATTGTCCAAAGATAGCTAAGACCAACNCTCTCTTCTATATCAATATCTACTTCTTCTCCATAACAATATTCTTCCGAAAATGTGCTTGCATTTCCAGGTTCAAATACGTTTAAAAATCCTAAAAGGGTGATAGATNCAGTAGCCTTACANNCTTTNTCATCNNTNACAACAACNGTATGTAAGGTATTNTCAGCAGCAGTTAGTTCATCACAAGCTCCTGTATATGGCAATATANCGCCATTATTATCCCATTCATACTTATAAGGAGCTGTTCCTCCTGATGGATAAATAGTAGCACACGCTACATTATCACATGTTTGGTCCTGTCCATCAATTGTAACATCCAAAACATTATCTGGNTCATCCACAAAAATATCATTAGACGTGATAACACAACCATTATCGTCAGTAACAGTTACAGTATATATTCCAGGTAACAAATTATTAAAATCTGCCGTGTCTGTAATTTGCGAAGACACATTAGTAGGTCCAGATAAATCATAATCATACATTGGTGGGATTCCTGGAATTGCTGTACCTCCATTAGCTGCAATTAAAATCTGGCCAGTTTCTTCACCCTTACAAGCAACGTTGATTGCTTTAGTATATGGGATCTCTAACATATTAGGTTCGGTTAAAGTGTAAAAAGCGGTATCTGTACAACCATTTTGATCAGTAACGAAACAACTGTATGTTCCTGCTACTAGATTACCTTCAATTGTATTTGAACCCCCACTAGACCATAATATACTATTAACTACTGGACTTGTTCCTCCAGAAGTTGAAACTTTTAACCTACCTGTTCCTCCATAACAATCAATAATTGCTTGGGGAGTAATTGTTGCAGTAAACTTATTTGGTTGATTAACAATAAACGTTTCTGAAACAACGCAGCCTGCCATATCAGTTACTGTACAAGTATAAGTACCTGCACACAAACCAATTGCTGTTTGAGTAGTCTGACTTAATGGGTCATTCCATAGATAAGTATAATTTCCATTTGAAGAAGGGACTCCTCCTGCTGATAAAACAGTAANTGATCCATCACAATCACCATAACAACCAACATTGATGATTGTTGAATTAGCTANATTAATGTTTAATGCGTTTTGTCCAATTGNAATCAAAAATGAATCAACACAATTATTATTATCAGTTACCTCAAGCATATAATTGCCTTGACACAAAGAATCAATATAATATGATATTTCTCCTGGCTTAGCTACCCATCCCAAAGAAGGGTCATTAAATAACCATTGATATGTNTAATTAGTACCTATTCCTTGNCCTGATCCACCAGCAACAACTGCAGTAACTTCTCCTGTACANCTATCATTACAAAATACTTGTGTAACAAATGTTTCTGTAGTATCAATAGCAGGNGGATCATTTAAAGTAACAGAAACNGATTGTTGACATCCATTAGCNGCTTCAATATCAAAACTATATACTCCAGCNNATATTCCTGTCCAAGTAAATGTTCCATTTGTAGTTTCGGTAATGTTTCCAAGAGTAATATCGTAAGGAGCTACGGCACCTATAATATTAAACGTTACCTCATCCGTATCTCCATTACATGCTATTTCATAATTATTATAATTATTTGTAGAATAATTAATCACCATAGTTGGTGGTTCAGTAATCGTTACATTATAAGAGCTTGCACATCCATTTGCATCAAATATGCCGATAGTATGAACTCCTGGATTAAGACCTGTAAATACTTTTCCAAGAGGACAAGTATTAGGATCTATAGTACATGCCCAAGAAGGATATTTCACTCCTCCATCAATATTATATTCATATGGAGGTGTTCCTCCCATTGGGACGATTGAGTCTATATATCCATCATTGTAGCCTGCACAACTGACATTACTATAAAAAACATTATCTATTGAAATCTCATCTAAAGGATTTATAGTAAAAGTATCTCTATCTAAACATCCTAAATCATCCTGAACATAAACAACATGATTCAAAGGTCCTAATCCTGAGAAACCAATATTACCTTGCGCTCCAGGAGATAAAGTAAACGGTTTAATAGTATCCAGTGGATTTGCCTCATTGTATAATGTATATAAATTAGGCGATGATTGAGGTCCTGTAGTAAATATTAGAACACTCGCATCATTGTAAGTATAGCAAGTCATCTGCGTTACTGCCAAACTATCAATATTAATAGAAATTGAAGGTTCACTAATAGTAATGCTGCCTGTAGTATGACAACCATTTGCATCCCAAACTTCGACATTATAAATTCCCGCTCTTAAAGTATCGGCCAAATCAGTGGTATCATTTAATGAAGGAACAGTGTCATTTGGATTAAAATATGTAGGGATTGTATTATTTGCATTATCCCAGAGGTAAGTATATCCAGGAGTAGCTCCTGAAGCATATACTATTGCACTACCATTATCACCTCCTTTACAATCTAAATGTGTTGGCACAATAGAATCAATTACTATTGAAGTACTAGGTTCTGTTAGAGTAATACTTGCGGAATCTATACATCCATTAGTATCAGTTACAATGACCATGTATGTCCCTGCTAATAACGAATCTGCTGTATTATTTGTATCCCCATTAGACCAAGCATAAGAATATCCAAGATTTCCTCCAGACACAAAAACACTAGCTTGTCCATCATCATGCCCTAAACAAGACACGTTCCATCCTCCGACAAAAGCACTAAGATTAAATGAATCTACTAGTAATGAGTCCGGCTGAGTAAGAAAAATTTCTGAAGAGTCTAAACAACCATTATGGTCTTCAACATAAGCCTTGTAATATGTTGATGCTAATGCTGAAAAAACTGAATCTGAAGAGGATGGATTAACTGCTGTAGAATCCTGAATCCAAAAAGTATAATCTTTTGTTCCTCCAACAGCATGAATTGTTAACACTCCATCTAAGCTACCATTACAACTTACATTATATCCTCCTATATAAGTGGAGTCCTCAATATTTGTAATTTCTAATGTGTCTGGCTCTGTAATTATATGAGTCAAAGTGGTTTGACACCCAAAATTATCTCCAACTATAATAACAATTGTATCTCCTGGCCCTAATGAATCCCCAGAAGGGATATATCCTGTTTGAAAATTAGGTGGTGTTAAGTTAGCGTTCCAAAAAACATAAGGGAATGATAAACTTCCATTAACTGAATCAACAATAGCATCATAAGAACCATCATGTAAACCAGCACAACTAACATTTACAAAGGAATTAGAATCTAATGCTGGATTTTGTCCATTTTCAATAAATACACTATCTTCCTTAATGCAGTTATTCGCATCTGTAATAGTGACATAATGCCATCCTGAAACTAATGCTCCATTAGTAGCGCTATTTGATGTATATGGCAATCCTAATGAGTTAAGACCGCTCCATGAATAAGTATGAATACCTATACCTCCTATCGAACTTATTACGACCTCTCCAACTGCGTTTGTTTCTGCACAACTATCAATTCCAGTAATAGTAGTTGTCCAAAAAATAGAATCTGGCTGGGTAACTTCTATAGAGTCAATTGTTGGAGGTAAACAATCTAGTGCGTCTACAACACTTAAATAATACCATCCAGCAGGAAGTGAAGAAACATTATCAAAAATTTGAGGGGCTAATATATTTCCTGTTACATCAGTCCAAGTGTATTTGTAATT
>NZRJ01000073.1 GCA_002693745.1 Flavobacteriales bacterium | reverse complement strand
TGTTGTACAATCTTCCAACTGTAACTGATTCAATACAGAAAATGAAAACTCAGTATGAAAATATAAAATGTAATAACAATAAATAATTATTTGAGGGTTAAGATGAAAGTAATTGAAATAGAAGGAAAAAAAATAGGAGAAAATTATCCTACTTATTTTATTGCAGATGTGGCTGCTAATCATGATGGAGACTTAGAAAGGGCAAAGGATTTAATTTATTTATGTGCAGAAGCTGGAGCGGATGCAGCAAAATTTCAACATTTCACTGCTGATACAATTGTAAGTGACCATGGATTTAAGGCTCTAGGTGGGCAGCAATCACACCAGTCAAAGTGGAAAAAAAGTGTATATGATGTCTATCAAGATGCATCAATAAACCAAGACTGGACACCTATATTAAAAGAAACTTGTGATAAAGCAGGAATAACTTTTCTTACCTCGCCATATTCATATGAATTGGTAGATAAAGTGGATGACTTTTTAAGTGCCTATAAGATTGGTTCTGGAGATATTACATGGTTAGGTATCATAGATCATATTGCTTCTAAGAATAAGCCAGTGATATTGGCGACAGGGGCTTCAACATTAAGTGAAGTGGATACAGCTATGTCTGTACTGTTACGTCGTACTAGTGACATAGTCCTAATGCAATGCAATACAAACTATACTGCATCTTTGGAAAACTTTAAGTATATACATCTGAATGTCTTAAAAGAGTATAGTAGAAAGTTTCCAGAAACTATTTTAGGACTGTCTGATCACACGCCAGGACATGCGACAGTACTAGGCGCAGTTACATTGGGCGCACGTGTTATAGAAAAACACTTTACAAATGATACATCTAGAGAGGGTCCAGATCATAAATTTTCAATGGATTTTAATACATGGAAGGATATGGTCGATAGGACAAGGGAATTAGAAAAGTCACTAGGTTCAGAACTGAAGAAAGTAGAAGACAATGAAAAAGAAACAGTTGTTCTTCAGAGAAGGGCTATTCGAGCAAAGAAAGACTTATTGGTTGGCGATATAATTTGTGAGGATGACCTAGAGGCTCTTAGACCTTGTCCTATAGATGCAATCCTACCTTATGAATTAGAAAAAGTTATTGGCAAGAAATTAGCAGAGCATGTTAAATCTGGAGACTATTTAAAATGGACAAGCATCAAGTAGCCATAGTCATACCTGCATTTAATGAGGAGGATACAATTTATAATGAAGTGCAATCGGTTAAAGAAGACGGAGTAGTTATTGTTGTTAATGATGCATCAGTAGATGATACAGAGAAGAAAGCTCGCAAAGCTGGAGCTATAGTTATAAATCATAAAAGCAACAAAGGATACGATGGTGCTCTCAATAGTGGATTTCTTAAAGCAAACGAATTAGGGTGCGAAATAATTATTACATTTGATGCTGATGGCCAACATGATTCAAGCATGATCAAAAAATTTATAATTTTAATTAATAGCGGATATGATGTAGTAATTGGTATTAGGGGTAGATTTCAAAGGCTGTCAGAGCATATTTTTTCCTGGGTATCCATACTTAAATGGGGAATTAGGGATCCGCTGTGTGGAATGAAGGCCTATAGCGCAAAGGTATATAAAGAACTTGGTCATTTTTCTTCATATGATTCAATTGGTACAGAATTATGTATTTTCAGCCATAATTTAGGCTTTAAAATTATTCAGATACCTGTAGAAGTTCACGATAGAAGTGATGATTCACGCATGGGAGGCAGGGTATCTGCTAATATTAAAATTTTAAGCGCACTATTCAATACTAGAAATATAAAAAAAATATAGTTAATAAATATAAACTATAAGGGATATCTATTACCTAGTTAATAAATGATCAGTGGTGACGTGAAAACTCTTATAGTTGGTTGTGGAAACATTGCTGGCGGCTTCGATGTAGATCAAGGCAGCTGGCCTTCCACTCATGCAGGCGCATACAAACATCATGGTAAGTTTGATATAGCTGCTTGTGTTGACCCTGATAAGAAAAAACTTGAGCAATTTGCAGCTAACTGGAAAGTTAAGCATTCATTTTCGAGTATTTATGAAGTCAAATCCTATGGATTAGATTTTGATGTTATTAGCATTTGTTCCCCCACACCCTTCCATCATAGTGATGTTTGTGAAGCCCTTAAGTTAAAGCCAAAGCTTATTTTCTGTGAAAAACCACTTGCTAGTAAATATGAAGAAGCAGTTGATATAAAAAATATGTGTGAACAAGCAGGTGTTCTTCTGGTTGTTAATCATACCCGTCGTTGGGACCCTAAAGTGATTGAGTTGAGAAATGACATAGCCACAGGTGAGTTGGGAGAGATTCGATCAGTGGTTGGTTATTATAATAAAGGTGTTTTAAATAATGGTTCTCATATGGTGGACTTGTTGTTGAATCTTTTTGGTTCTCTAAATGTAGTCACCGCTATTTCAGCTGTAAATGATTACTCTATAGACGACCCTACAGTTACAGCTTTGTTAGATACAGATTCAGGCCTGCCAGTGCATTTGGTAGCGTCACATGCTTCTGAATACGGACTTTTTGAGCTTGAGATTATCGGCTCAAAAAAAACTATAACTATGCGAGATGGCGGTTTAAATTGGTCATCAAGAACTATTGTTGAAAACCCCAGGTTCAAGGGGTACAAAAATCTTACGAAAGATCAATATACTGAAGGCAGATACTCAGAGGCCATGATTGGTGCCGCAGAAAATATCTACAACGATATAACTCGAAGTGAGGAATTATTGTGTACTGGACTTGAGGCATGTGAGGCACATAAAATTTGTTGTGATTTATTAAACATGGCTTTGGTAAATAGTAAATAGACGGTGGTGAAAAAATGAAAGAAAAGCTGGCAATCAATGGTGGTTAAAAAACAATTAATAAAGAATTTGCTTCTTATAATAGCTTAGGTGAAGAGGAACGTTTAGCTGTTGATGAAGTTATGCGCTCGGGTGTTTTGTCGCAGTTTCTTGGGGTTTGGCATAAAGATTTTTATGGTGGACCAAAGGTTCAAGAATTTGAAAAAATGGCAGCTGAATATTTTGATGTAGAGCATGCCATTACAGTTAATTCTTGGACATCTGGTCTTATTGCTGCTGTTGGTGCATTGGATATAGAGCCGGGAGACGAAATTATTGTTAGCCCATGGACCATGACCGCAAGTGCAACAGCTATTTTACATTGGAATGCTATTCCTATTTTTGCAGATATTGAAGAAGATACTTTTAATTTAGATCCGGCTTCTGTTGAGGCCAATATAACGCCATATACAAAGGCTATTATGGCAGTTGATATTTTTGGTCATTCAGCTGATATGGATGCTCTTAGGAAAATAGCAAATAAACATAATTTAAAAATTATTTCAGATACCGCTCAGGCACCAGGAGCAATGTATAAAGGAAAATATGCAGGTACTTTGGCAGATATCGGCGGNTACAGTTTAAATTATCACAAACATATACACACTGGCGAAGGTGGGATTCTTGTAACCAACGATGATATGTTAGCAGAGCGTTTGCAGTTAATTAGAAATCATGGAGAAGTTGTGGTTGAGGGCAAGGGTGTTGAAAAGCTAAATAATATGGTTGGCTATAACTTCCGCCTTGGTGAAATTGAAAGTGCCATTGGTATTGAACAGTTAAAAAAACTTAAAGGTTATGCTCAATCAAGAGAAAGAACGGCTAATCATTTGTCAGAGGGATTGTCTTGTTTGAGTGGTTTGAGAACGCCAGTTGTTAAAGATGATTGTTCACATGTTTATTATATTTATCCGTTAGTTCTAGATCTTGAAAAGCTCGGCTGTACTAAATTTCAAATTGCTGATGCTTTATGTGCAGAGGGTGTAAAAGTAGGGACTGCATATCAAAATATTCACCTTATCCCAATGTATCAAAAGAAAATTGCTTTCGGCTCAGAAGGTTTTCCTTGGACAGCAGACTTCGCTCGTAAAAATATAAGCTATGCAAAAGGCATTTGCCCAGTTGCAGAGAGGCTGAATGATGAAACCTATTTGGGTTTTGGAATGTGTGTTTATGATCTAAATGAGAAAGATATAGAACTTATAATTAAGGCCTTTCACAAGGTGTGGAATAATTTAGATCAGTTGAAATAGTTTGAAGAAAATCTTTGAAATAAATTCAATGCTACCTATCTTAAATTCTTTTTGAATTCAGAAAAACTTTTTCCTTCTTATAACTCATAATGAAAGTGAAGAGATTATTGGTACAATTGATGAAATAAATAAACTTCTTGATGCGGATGTTATCCATATCATTTGGATCCATAAAGAGCTATAAAAACATAGTTTTTTAAAGTCAGAAAATAAAGGATATGCAGATTAGCCATATCTTTAAAAAGACTTAGAAAAGAAAATTGATGGTAATAGAAAAACAAAAATTAACCAAAAGAGCTTACAAGGTTTTTATAGAAGGTGAATTAATTAATTTATGCATACCTAATGAAGAAGCAATAGAGTTGGATGGCTGGGCTGACTGGTTTAATGATTTGAAAAATCAGAAAAATACAAGACATGGGATTTTCCCAAATACATCTCAAAATCAAAAGAGAATATTGAAAGAGATTCAGAGCCAAATCGATAAAGTTGATAATCAGGAAATATTAGCCTTATTGATCTGCGAGAAGAAAAATAATCAAGCTTTTGGAATTTGTTCACTACAATCAATTAACTTTTCGAATAAATCTGCAGAAATAGCTATAAATATTGGGAATCCAGGACTTTCATCAATGCCAGGTATGGCCTCATTGGAGTCAATGGCTTTGCTAGCTGAGCATGGCTTTAGAGTAATGGGCCTTGAGAGAATTTATGCAGGACAAGCTTATCCAAATTTACTTCGCTGGAATAAATTAATGGAAATAATTGGGTTTAAAACCGAAGGAATAACTAGAAATACTTTTAAGAAGGGCCATGATGTCTCAGATACTGTATTAATAGCATGTAATTATGAAGATTATCTTATTTTGAGAGATATTCGCGGTTCTCTTTGGGGTGATTTATCTTTAATTAAAAGGGCTTTAAAGGCTCAGCCCAAATTATCTATTGCTGAAAAAATTAATGAAGCTATGCTCGAAATAGAAAAAGAGCATTTCAAATTTATTTTTAATAAATAAATGAAATATTATGCTCAAATCTAATTTATTCTAAGATTAGAGCCATTTACATCACTAAATATAGTCGAACAATATACATTAGTTGAAATAGTTTGAAGAAAATCTCTGAAATAAATTCAATGTTACCTATCACTCATGACCGTTTGAGTCTTAGGCTCTTCGAAGAGGCTGATATAAGCGATGATTATATTGCATGGCTTAATGATCCAGAAGTTGTACAATTTAGCAATCAACGTTTTCTGACCCATGATCGTGAATCATGCAAAGCCTATCTTGATTCCTTTTTGAATTCAGACAATATTTTTCTTCTTATAACTCATAATGAAAGCGAAGAGGCTGTAGGGACTATGACGGTGTATTTTTCTAAAAATCATCAAACAGCTGATATAGGCATTATCATTGGGAATAAAGATTTTTGGGGTATGGGTTTAGGCGAAGAAGCTTGGCGTACAGTGATGGATTTTCTTTTGGAAAAACTGGATATACGCAAGGTTACTGGTGGAGCATTGTCATGCAATAAAGGAATGGTNCGTATTTTTGAAAAGGTTGGCATGGTGCCAGATGGGATAAGAAAGGACCATGAAATGATTGATGGAAAGCCTTATGACATTCTTCATTTTGCAAAGTTTATGTCATGAGTAAAAGTAATAATGGCCATATCGCAATAGTTGCACATGATGCTGGCGCCGCTGCACAAATATTTGCATGGCTTGAAAGCGGCCTATTGAACATTGACATGTGCAGTTTTTGTCTTGAAGGGCCTGCAGCTAAATCATTTCAAACTCAGCAACCAAAGGTTAAACTTTCTTCGTTGGAAGCTGTTTTGATAGGTTCTGAAAAATTGATTTCAGGCACTGGTTGGTCAAGCTCACTAGAACATAATGCAAGAATGCTAGCTAAAAAGAATAGTATTAAGTCCATTGCTGTTATAGATCATTGGGTAAACTATAAAGCGAGATTTATTCGTGATCATAAAGAGGTTTTACCAGACATAATTTGGGTTTCTGACAAATATGCATACAGCAAGGCTAAACGTTGTTTCCCTAAAATTGAAATTGTTGAGCAAAAGAATGACTATATAAAGGCTCAGGTTGATGAAGTTTTAAGCTATAAGATAGATAGAAAGAAAGGTGAAATTAATATTCTTTATGTATTAGAGCCTATTCGTGATGCTTGGGCTGGTAGTGAGGTAGAGGGTGAATTTCAAGCGTTAGATTTCTTCTTCAAATCTATACCTAATTTAAACTTAGGGGAGGACTTATCCATTATTTTAAAGCCTCATCCTTCAGATCCAAAAGATAAATATGATCATTGGGTTAGATCTTCAGATTTTCCAGATATTTACATTGAAAAAGAAAAGGATTTGGCTAGTATGCTGGCATGGTCAGATGTGGTTGTAGGGTGTGAAACTTATGCTATGGTTTTAGCACTTGCAGCCAATAAAAGGGTTATATCATCATTGCCTAGATATGCCCATAATTGTCGTTTACCTTATAAAAATATTGAACGCTTAAACCAAATGAATGAAGCTAAATATGAAGTACTGTAGAAAATGTCTTCAGCCAGACACAAGGCCAAACACTATTTTTACGGATGATGGTATTTGCCCCGCTTGTAATTATTTTGACAAATTAGAGGAGGTAGACTGGAAGGAGAGAACAGAGATTTTACTAGATATAGCACAAGACTTTCCAAAGAGTAACCGACATGATTTTGATTGCATAATTGGAGTTAGTGGCGGCAAAGATAGTGTTCGTCAAGCAGTCTTTGTTCGAGATAAGCTGGGTTTGAATCCATTGTTGGCATGCCTTTCTTATCCACCACAACAAGTTACTCAGCGTGGTGTTGATAATTTATCAATGCTTATTAATTTAGGTTTTGATTGTGTTGTTTCAAGCCTCGCACCTGAAACCTGGCGTAAATTAATGCGCCATANCTTTAATGAATTCACTAACTGGGCAAAGTCCACTGAGTTGGCATTGTTCAGCTCAGTACCACAGTTAGCAATTCAGTATGACATTCCATTAATTCTATGGGGTGAAAATCCAGGTTTGCAATTAGGAGATCTAAAAACCTTAGGTAAAACTGGCTATGACGGCAATAATCTTAGGGATATGAATACCTTAGGAGGTGGAGGTTTAGATTGGATTACAGACATGCATCAAGATGTAGGCGATTTAATTCCATATCGTTATCCTGGTTTAGATATGTTTGATAAGGCTAGAATTCAAATTGTTTACTTAGGTTGGTTTTTAGGTGACTGGTCCTTTGTTAATAATGCATCTTATTCTTGCTTAGATGGCTTAGANATAAGAGAAGATTCAGTTGGAAATACTGGCGACCTTTATGGCGTTACTTCGCTTGATGAAGATTNGGTTACTTTAAATCAGATGATAAAATATTATAAATATGGCTTTGGCAGAGTAACCNATTATGCCAATGAGGGAATAAGAAATGGTGAGATGACCCGAGAAGAGGGTATTAAAATCGTTGAAAAATATGATGGTAGCTGTAGTGATGAATATATTAAAAGCTTTTGTGATTATATTGGGATTACTGTTGAGCAATTTTGGAAACAAGTTAGGGAAAATATAAACTCAGATCTATTTACCGTTACCTCAGATGGTAAAGTTAAGAAAAATTTCAAAGTTGGAACGGGCTTGTGAGTGCTCCAATAATAGGTCTTGTTGATTATGGTGCTGGCAATGCTGCCTCAGTTAGACGTTTGATTTCAAAACTTGGCTATAGAAGTCGTTTAGTAAACAAGCATGAAGACTTTGAGTTTGTAACTGTATTATTTGTTCCAGGCGTTGGTGCTTTCCCATCAGCCATGGAAGCATTGACCAAAATGAATTTGGTTAAGCCTATTTTAGATTTTGCTAATAGTGGGAAACCTGTTGTCGGGGTTTGTTTAGGCATGCAGTTGTTAGCGGATAGCTCTGAAGAAATGGGTCTTACAAAAGGTTTAGGGCTTATCCCTGGTGAAGTTAAAGCTTTGTCTAGCATGGAGTGGCATATTGGCTGGAACACACTAGACTGCGTTGGTGAATGTTCAATTGCTTCTAAAAGTGATGGACAAAATTTTTACTATAATCATTCTTATGAGTTTCAAGCCCCAAAAGAATATATTGTTGGCGTTGTTGAAGCTGAAAATCCTATTGTTTCAATAGTTAGAAAACATAATATTTTTGGGATGCAATTTCATCCTGAAATAAGTCAAATTTCAGGCTTTAAATTGATGCGCAGACTGCTGGAAGAGTTTACAGATGCTTAAGAAAAGGTTAACAGGTGCAGTTACCATAAGAAATGGCATGGTTGTTCAATCATTTGGCTATAATCGATATTTGCCGATTGGCAAACCAAAGGTAGTTATTGAAAACCTTGACCGCTGGGGTATTGATGAAATATTCATTCAGGTTATCGACCGAAGTGCAAAAAGCTTAGAGCCAGATATCGAGTTGATTGATGAGATTGCCACTAGTGGTATTTTAACACCCATTATGTATGCTGGGGGAATTCAAAACGAAGCCCAAGCAGCACAAGTTATAAGGGCGGGGGCAGAGCGTGTTTGTATAGATACGCTTTTACACATTAACCCAGATGAGGTGGAAAAAATTGCCAAGCGTCTCGGAGGTCAGGCTATTGTGGGATCTTTGCCTGTTGGTATAGATAATAACGGCATAATTTATTGGTACAATTATCAAACAAAAGAAAAGCGTTTATTAAATGATCGATTACTTTCTTTAGTTAAAGACGGGCTAATTTCTGAAATCCTCTTGATAGACTGGCAAAATGAGGGCTTCGATGAGGCGTTTGATTTTAGAATATTAGAGCTATTTGAAAAGT
The DNA here is from genome assembly GCA_002693745.1 of Flavobacteriales bacterium. Taxonomy (GTDB): domain Bacteria; phylum Bacteroidota; class Bacteroidia; order Flavobacteriales; family BACL11; genus BACL11. Next base: position 1,052 of record NZRJ01000073.1, on the reverse strand, counting down.
ATAATTTGCCACTTATTCTATTTGGCGGATTAACCTCAGAAAAAACCTTAAAGAAAGCATTTGATGCTCCAATGGTTGTGGCAGCCGCGATTGGAAATAGATTAAACTACTCAGAGCACGCTGTACAAACACTAAAGAATCAGTTGACTTCAGCGCCTATAAGGACTGCCTATTATCATGATAGGAGTATATTTAAACACTATGACTGAAACTAAGACATGCAAAAGGTGTTTGTATGACACAAGCCACCCCTTAGGGTTAATTATTGATAATGATGGTATTTGTTCAGGTTGCCGCATCCACGAAGAAAAGGATACTCTTGACTGGGGACATAGGTGGCAACTTCTTGAGAGGTTAGTTAAAGATTATCGTTGCAAGGACAAAAGCAACTATGATTGTATTTTACCTGTCTCTGGAGGCATGGATTCTTACTTTATTGTTCACATCGTTAAAGAAAGGCTTGGACTTAATCCTTTGTTAGTGACCTATAATAAGTATTGGAATACACCACTTGGCATTAGAAACTTAGCAAACTTACGTATCAGGTTTAATTGCGACATACTAACGCAAAACGTAAACCCACATTCAGTTAAGAGGATTGTAAAAACTACATTGAGGTCTTTTGGCAGTATCTATTGGCATTGTATTGCAGGACAAACGGTATTCCCTGTACAGATGGCTGTCAGAAAAAAGATACCACTCATTATCTGGGGTGCTCATCAAGGCATGGAACAGGTTGGAATGTTCTCACATGAGCATGAAGTGGAGATGACTAGACGTTATCGTAAAGACCATGACTTAATGGGTTTCGAGGCTGATGATCTGTTATCAGACTTCGATGTATTAAGTGAAAGAGACATTTGGCAATACAGATATCCTGAAGATGAAGAGTTAAATACCGTTGGTGTGCGAGGGATCTACTTGAACAACTATGTTCGTTGGGATCCAAAAGCACAACATGAGCTTATGATAGAAAAATATGGTTTTGAAACTGCAAAGTTTAATAGAACATTTGATTGTTATGACTTTGTTGATTGTTATAACTATATGAA
>NZRJ01000072.1 GCA_002693745.1 Flavobacteriales bacterium | reverse complement strand
TACTATATAAACGGGTGTAGCTCAATTGGTAGAGTAGTGGTCTCCAAAACCATTGGCTGGGAGTTCGAGTCTCTCCACCCGTGCGATATTAAAGATTATTAGAAAATGTCAAAAAAAGAATCATACATCAAAAGTTCTTACAATGAACTTTTAAATAAAGTTAGTTGGCCAACTTGGTCAGAATTACAAAGTAGTTCTATTGTAGTAGCTATTGCTTCTTTAATTATCGCATTGGTGATTTATTTAATGGATCAAACTTTTAGTAGTCTTATGAAGGTGTTTTACAGTTTATTCTAATTATTTTATATGCCATGAAACAAGATGTAGAAAATATGAATTGGTATGTCCTTAGAGTAATGGGAGGCAAAGAAAAGAAGACTGTTGAATTTATTGAGAAAGAAGTAGATAGACTTAAAATGAAGGATTTTGTATCGCAAATATTAGTGCCAACGGAGAAAGTTTATCAAATTAGAAATGGAAAAAAAATTAGTAAGGAAAAGAATTTTTTTCCTGGGTATGTATTAGTACAAGCTAATTTAACTGGAGAGGTTACTCATGTATTAAAGAATGTAACTAATGTTTTAGGTTTTTTAGGAGGATCAAAAGGAGGAGCTCCAGTGCCAATGAGGCAAAGTGAGATAAATAAGATTTTAGGTAAGGTTGATGATATGGCTTTAGCTGATGAGCAGATAAATATTCCTTTTGTAGTTGGTGAAAATGTGAAAGTAATTGACGGTCCTTTTAATAGTTTTCATGCTGAGATTGAGGCAATTGATGAACAAAAAAAGAAATTACAACTAATGGTTAAAATCTTTGGGAGAAAAACTCCTTTAGAATTAAATTTTATGCAAGTAGAAAAAATATAAAAGAAATGGCAAAAGAAGTTTCAGCACTTATTAAGTTACAGATTAGAGGAGGCGCAGCAAATCCTGCACCTCCAGTTGGTCCTGCGCTTGTAGCTAAAGGAGTAAATATTATGGAGTTTTGTAAGCAGTTTAATGCAAGAACTCAAGATAAAGCAGGAAGTATTGTTCCAGTTGTTATTACAGTTTTTGCAGATAAATCATTTGAATTTATTACCAAAACTGCACAAGCTGCAGTTCAAATACTAGCTGCAGCCAAAAAGAAAAGTGGTTCTGCTGAACCAAATAAACAAAAAGTAGGAGTAGTAACTTGGGATCAGTTAAGAACTATTGCAGAGGATAAAATGGAAGATTTAAATGCTTTTACAATTGAATCAGCTATGAGGATGATGGCTGGTACTGCAAGAAGTATGGGAATAAATGTTAAAGGAACTTTTCCTTCATAAATTAAATAATTGAACTGATGGCACTTAGTAAAAATAGAAAACATGCTATAGATAATATTGATCTAACTAAATCATACAACTTAAATGAAGCCTCTACAATTATAAAGGAGAATTCTAAAGTAAATTTTGATGCAACTGTTGATTTAGCTGTTAGGTTAGGAGTTGATCCTAGACAAGCTAATCAAATGGTGAGAGGTGTTGTGTCATTACCTCATGGAACCGGAAAAACATTAAAAGTTTTAGCCTTAGTTTCTGCAGATAAAGAAGATGAGGCAAAAGAAGCTGGTGCAGACTATGTTGGTTTAGATGAATATATTGAAAAAATTAAAGCAGGTTGGACTGACATTGATGTAATAGTTACAATGCCATCTATTATGGGAAAGATTGGAGCTTTAGGTAGAGTTTTAGGACCAAGAAATTTAATGCCAAATCCAAAATCAGGGACTGTAACAATGGATATTGGAAAAGCAGTTANAGATNTAAAAAAAGGGAAAATTGATTTTAAGGTAGAAAAGAATGGTATAGTTCATGCATCCGTTGGTAAGGTTTCTTTTGACGCTAAAAANATCTCAGAAAATGCTAATGAATTAATACAAACTATTATTAAGCTTAAACCTTCTGCTGCNAAGGGTTCTTATTTAAAAAGTATTTATATGTCTAGTACTATGGGTCTAGGTATAGAAATTGATATTAATTTATTCTAAACATAGAAAAATGAATAAAGAAGAGAAAAATAAAATGATAGCTTCTCTGGAGAAGATGCTTAATGATAATAATAATTTTTATTTAGCTGATATTTCTGGTTTATCTGCTGAGCAAAATAGTGCCTTAAGAAGGTTATGTTTTAAGAGAGAAGTTTCGTTACAAGTTGTTAAGAATACTCTTTTAAAGAAAGCTTTAGAAAAAAATAGCGCTGATTTTAATGAATTATATAGTGTGTTAGTTGGTAATACTTCTATTTTGCAATCAGATGTTGCTAATAAACCAGCTAAAGTTATTAAAGAATTTAGATCTAAAAAGAATNAAAAACCAATTTTAAAAGCTGCATATCTTGAAGAAGCTTTATATATTGGAGATGAGAATTTATCTTCACTTGCAGATCTTAAATCCAAGGATGAGTTAATTGGTGATATTATCACATTATTACAATCTCCTGCTAAGAATGTTATTTCATCATTACAATCAGGAGGTAATCAGCTTGCAGGAATTTTAAAAGCTTTAGAAGATAGACAAAAATAAAAAAATGCTTCCAACATTTAAATAATTAACAAAAATTAAAACAATATAATATGGCAAATTTAAAAGATTTCGCAGAACAATTAGTTAGCCTTTCAGTAAAAGATGTTAATGAATTAGCAACTATACTTAAGGAAGAATATGGGATTGAACCAGCGGCAGCAGCAGTTGCGGTTGCAGGACCGGCAGCGGCAGCTGGTGGAGCAGATTCCAGCGAAGAAAAAACAGAATTTGATATCATCTTAAAATCTGCAGGAGCTGCAAAATTACAAGTTGTTAAGGCTGTAAAAGAATTGACAGGTCTAGGACTNAAAGAAGCAAAGGATATCGTAGATGCTGCTCCCAAAACAGTAAAAGAGGGTGTTAGTAAAGATGAAGCTGAAGGAATAAAGAAAGCTTTAGAAGAAGCTGGAGCAGAAGTAGAGCTCAAATAGTTCCTTTAAAACACATGCAAAGGTTTAAATCTTATTGTTAAAATAAGATTTAAACCCTTTGGTTTTTCACTTCATTTTTTATTAACTTAAATTTACAGTTTTGCCAACAATACATAACAACCAAAGAATTAATTTCGCATCTATAAAAAATTCAGCTCAATTTCCTGATTTTTTAGATGTTCAACTTAAAAGCTTTCAATCTTTCTTTCAGATTGGGACTACCTTAGACGAAAGAAGAAATGAGGGTCTTTATAAAGCATTTGAAGATCTTTTTCCTATTACAGATTCACGGAATAATTTTGTTTTAGAATTTATAGATTACACAATAGATCCTCCAAGATATTCTATTGATGAGTGTCTTGATAGAGGACTTACTTTTAAAGTTCCTTTAAAAGTTAAGTTAAANTTATACTGTACGGACCCTGAACATGAGGACTTTGAAACTATAGTACAAGATGTATATTTTGGGAATATTCCTTTTATGACACCTAGAGGAAGTTTTGTGATAAATGGAGCTGAGCGTATTGTTGTGTCTCAACTACATCGATCACCAGGTGTCTTTTTTGGTCAAAGTTTTCATTCAAATGGCACAAAATTATATTCTGCTCGAGTAATTCCTTTTAAGGGTTCTTGGATTGAATTTACTACTGATGTAAATAACGTTTTATATGCTTATATTGATAGAAAGAAGAAATTGCCAGTAACTACTTTACTAAGAGCTATTGGTTATGAATCTGATAGAGATATTTTAGAGATATTTGGGCTCGCTGATGAAGTTAAAGTTTCAAAAAGTGGTTTGAAGAAATATATAGGAAGATCATTAGCAGCAAGAGTATTAAAGTCTTGGGTTGATGATTTTGTAGATGAAGATACTGGTGAGGTTGTTCCAATTGAAAGAAATGAAGTGATTCTTGAGAGAGATATTATTATTGAAAAAGGACATATTAATGATATTATTGAGTCAGGAGTAGAGACTATATTATTGCACAAGATAGATGGTACTGCATCTGATCATGCTCTAATATATAATACTTTGCAGAAAGACCCTACCAACTCTGAGGTTGAAGCAATACGACATATTTATAGACAACTTAGAACTGCAGAGGCACCAGACGATGATACGGCAAGGGGAATGATTGACAAGTTGTTTTTTTCTGATCAAAGATATAGTTTAGGTCATGTAGGAAGATTTAGAATTAATGCTAGGTTAAAATTAGATATATCTGAGGATAAGATGGTTCTAACTAAGGAAGATATTGTTTGTATTATTACTAATCTAATTTCTTTAGTTAATTCAAAGGTGGATGTTGATGATATTGATCATTTGAGTAATAGAAGGGTAAGAACTGTTGGTGAGCAGTTATCAAATCAGTTTAATATTGGATTAAGCAGAATGGCTCGTACTATTCGAGAAAGAATGAATGTTAGAGATAATGAGGTTTTTACTCCAATTGATTTAATTAATGCAAAAACCTTATCAGCAGTTATTAATTCATTTTTCGGTACATCTCAATTATCTCAGTTTATGGATCAAACAAATCCCTTAGCAGAGGTAACTCATAAAAGACGAATATCAGCTTTAGGACCAGGCGGTTTAACCAGAGAGAGAGCAGGTTTTGAAGTTAGAGATGTTCACTACACACATTATGGAAGGTTGTGTCCTATTGAAACACCTGAGGGTCCAAATATTGGTCTTATTTCATCTTTAGCAGTTTTTGCAAAAATTAATAGCTTAGGATTTATTGAAACTCCTTATAGAAATATATCTGAGGGTAAAGTTAATCTAACTGATGAACCTATTTATAAAACAGCAGAGCAAGAGATAGATCAAATTATAGCACAGGCCAATGCTTCTTTATCTGAGAATGGTACTTTTAAAGAAGATAGAATTCAATCCAGAAGTGAAGCGGATTATTTAATAGCTGAGCCATCAAATGTTACCTTAATGGATGTAGCGCCTAACCAAATTGCATCTATTGCAGCATCGTTAATTCCTTTCTTAGAGCATGATGATGCTAACAGAGCATTAATGGGTTCAAATATGATGCGTCAGGCGGTTCCTTTGTTAAGAACTGATGCACCGATTGTTGGTACAGGGATTGAGCCACATGTTGCTAAAGATTCAAGAACTATGATTAATGCAGAGGGAGAGGGTGTAGTTACTTATGTTGATGCAGAAAAAATTAAAGTGAGATATATTAAAAATCCTGATGAAGAATTAGTTTCTTTTGATGAAACTGAGAAAACATATGAGCTAACCAAATTTCAAAAAACAAATCAGAGAACATGTATTAACATTCAACCTATTGTGAGAGCCGGAGATAAAGTATCCAAAGGACAGGTTTTATGTCATGGCTATGCTACAGATAATGGGGAACTTGCTATTGGAAGAAATTTAAAAGTGGCATTTATGCCATGGAAGGGATATAATTTTGAGGATGCTATTATTTTATCTGAAAGAGTAGTTAGAGAGGATTTATTTACTTCATTACATATTGCAGAGCATGTTGTAAATGTGCGAGAGACAACAAGGGGATTAGAGGAGTTAACTGCTGATATTCCAAATATTAGTGAAATTGCAACTAAAGATTTAGATGAGCATGGTATGATTAGAGTTGGTGCTCATGCAAAACAGGGTGATATTTTAATTGGTAAAATCACTCCTAAAGGAGAATCTGATCCTACACCTGAAGAAAAGTTGCTTAGAGCAATTTTTGGAGAAAAAGCAGGAGACGTAAAAGATGCTTCCTTAAAAACAAAACCTGCTGATGAAGGTGTTGTTATAGGTAAGTCTTTATACTCTAAGACAGTTAAAGATAGGAAGTCAAAAGCTACTGATAAAGAAGAGTTAATTAAGTTAGATACTCTTTTTGATAAAGAAGCTTTAAGCTTAAAGAATATTCTTGCTACTAAACTTTACAGTATAATCGGAGGAAAAGCATCACGAGGGGTTAATAATATTTTAGGTGAAATTGTAATTCCAAAAAGTGAAAAATTCACTAAAAAACTATTATTATCTATTGATTTTACTTTGATAGATCCATATAACTGGACCGCTAGTAAAGATAATAACCTTATGGTAAATAAAACCATTGAGAATTATTTAAGAAAATATAATGAAATTTATGGTGAGTACAGAAGAGAACGTTTTGCAATAACTATTGGTGATGAATTACCTAGTAGTGTTTTAAAATTAGCAAAGGTTCAGATAGCTCAAAAAAGAAAAGTAAAAGTAGGAGATAAGTTGGCGGGACGCCATGGAAATAAAGGTATTGTATCTCGAATAGTAAAAGAAGAGGATATGCCTTTCTTAGAAGATGGAACTCCCGTAGATATTATCTTAAATCCTCTTGGAGTACCATCAAGAATGAATTTAGGTCAGATTTATGAAACAATATTAGGATGGGCCGGTCAAGAATTAGGTAAAAAATACTCTACACCTGTTTTTGATGGAGCAAGTATAGACCAAATTAATGCTGAAACTGATGAGGCTGGATTACCAAGGCTGGGACAAACATACTTGTATGATGGAGGTACTGGAGAACGATTTGAACAAACTGCTACTGTTGGAGTTATTTATATGCTAAAACTTAGTCACTTAATTGATGATAAGATGCATGCAAGATCAATTGGACCATATTCATTAATTACACAGCAACCACTGGGAGNTAAGGCTCAGTTTGGAGGTCAAAGACTTGGAGAGATGGAAGTATGGGCTCTTGAAGGGTATGGAGCATCGAATATTCTACAAGAGATGCTTACTTTAAAATCTGATGATGTGATTGGTAGAGCAAAAGCATTTGAATCAATGGTTAAAGGGCAAGAATTACCTAAAGCAGGTATTCCAGAATCTTTTAATGTATTGTTACATGAGTTAAATGGTTTAGGGTTAAAAGTAACATTTGAATAAAGTTATATGAAAAATAAAAGAAAATCTATACAAGCACAGGATATCAATTCAATAAAGATTAGTTTAGCATCTCCTGAAGATATTTTAGCTAAATCTTCTGGAGAAGTTACAAAGCCAGAAACTATTAATTATAGAACATATAAACCAGAAAGTGGAGGTTTGTTTTGTGAAAGAGTTTTTGGACCGACAAAAGATTTTGAATGTCACTGTGGTAAATATAAAAGAATAAGATATAGAGGTATTATATGTGACAGGTGTGGTGTTGAGGTAACTGAGAAAAAAGTAAGGAGAGAGCGTATAGGACATATTAATCTAGTAGTTCCTGTAGCCCATATTTGGTACTTTAAGACTTTACCTAACAAAATTGGATATTTGCTTGGCTTGGCATCAAAGCAATTAGATATGATTATTTACTATGAAAGATATATTGTTATTAATGCCCCTGAAGGAATCTTAAATGCTGATGGAGAAGAGGTGAAATATTTAGATTTTTTAACTGAAGAGGAATATTTAAATATTTTAGATGCACAACCAGTAGAGAATCAATATTTAGCTGAAGATGATCCTAATAAATTTGTTGCAAAAATGGGAGGAGAAGCAATTATGGATTTGTTAGCAAAAACTAATCTTGATGATTTGTCTTATCAATTAAGAACCCAGGCAGAAAATGAATCTTCACAGCAGAGAAAGAAAGAGGCTTTAAAAAGACTTCAGGTTGTTGAAACAATGCGTGAAGGGCAAAAGCATACTGAGAATAGACCTGAATGGATGACGGTTAAGGTTATACCTGTTATTCCACCAGAGTTAAGACCCTTAGTACCTCTAGATGGTGGTAGATTTGCTACTTCTGATTTAAATGATTTATACAGAAGGGTAATTATTAGAAATAATAGATTGAAAAGATTGATGGAAATCAATGCGCCAGAAATTATTTTACGAAATGAAAAAAGAATGCTNCAGGAATCTGTTGATGCTTTATTTGATAATTCAAGAAAATCAGCTGCTGTAAAAACTGATGGGAAAAGAGCATTGAAGTCATTATCTGATTCGTTAAAGGGAAAACAAGGTAGATTTCGTCAGAACTTACTTGGGAAAAGGGTTGACTATTCAGCTCGTTCTGTAATTGTTGTAGGACCAGAGCTAGAGATGCATGAATGTGGATTACCTAAAGATATGGCTGCTGAACTTTACAAACCATTTATTATTAGAAAGCTAATTGAAAGAGGAATTGTAAAAACAGTTAAATCAGCTAAAAAGATTATAGATTCAAAAGAACCAGTTGTTTGGGATATTTTAGAGAATGTAATGAAAGGACACCCCGTACTTTTGAATAGAGCTCCTACACTTCATAGACTTGGAATTCAAGCATTTCAGCCAAAAATGATTGAGGGAAAAGCAATTCAGTTACACCCTTTATCTTGTGCGGCTTTTAATGCTGATTTTGATGGTGATCAAATGGCTGTACATTTACCTCTAGGTTCTGCTGCTATTTTAGAGGCTCAAGTATTGATGTTAGCATCACATAATATTTTAAATCCTGCAAATGGGTCCCCTATAANTATACCATCTCAAGATATGATATTGGGTCTTTANTATATGACTAAAGAAAAAAAATCTACTAATAAAGAAAGTGTTAAAGGTGAAGGCATGATATTTTATTCTTTAGAAGAAGTAAAGATTGCTTATAATGAGAAAGTTGCTGACTTACATGCTAAAATTAAAGTTCGATTTACTAATGAAAAAGGAAAATCTTCTTTAATCGATACTACGGTAGGTAGAGTTTTATTCAATGAGTTTGTTCCCAATGAGGTTGGGTTTATTAATGAATTGCTTACAAAGAAAGCATTAAGGGATGTTATTGGTAATGTCTTAGAAATATGTGGTGTTGCATCTACAGTACATTTTCTTGATGCTATTAAGACTATTGGTTTCAATATGGCATTTAAAGGTGGGTTATCATTTAATCTTGGTGATGTAATTGTGCCTGAAGATAAAGAAAAATTGATTGATGATGCAAATAAAAAGGTTGATGATATTAGAAATAATTATGCTATGGGATTCATCACTAATAATGAGAGATATAATCAGGTTATTGATGTTTGGACAACAACTAATGCTAGATTAACTGATACTGTTATGAAGAATATTAGTTCAGATAAACAAGGATTTAATTCTGTATATATGATGCTTGATTCTGGAGCTAGGGGTTCTAAGGAACAGATTCGTCAGTTATCTGGAATGAGAGGTCTTATGGCCAAACCTAAGAAATCTGGTGATCATGGTGAGTCTATTATTGAAAATCCTATTACAACAAATTTTAGAGAAGGACTATCAATTTTAGAATACTTTATTTCTACTCATGGAGCTCGTAAAGGACTTGCAGATACGGCACTTAAAACAGCTGACGCTGGTTATCTTACAAGAAGACTTGTTGATGTTGCCCAGGATGTTATAATTACTGAAGAAGATTGTGGAACTTTAAAAGGGTTAGATGTTTTTGCACTTAAAGATAATGACGAAGTTTTAGAATCATTAGCTGAAAGAATAGCAGGTAGGATTAGTTTACATGATGTTTTTCATCCTGAAACAGATGAATTGTTAGTTTCATCAAATGATATGATTTCTGATACAGTGGCAAAGTTGATTGATAATACAGGAATTGAATCTATTGAAGTAAGGTCTCCATTAACTTGTCAGACAAGAAGAGGAATTTGTAGGATGTGTTATGGTCAATCACTATCTACTAATAGAATGGCTCAAGTAGGAGAGCCTGTCGGAGTTGTTGCCGCACAGTCAGTTGGAGAACCTGGTACACAACTTACTCTGAGAACATTCCATGTTGGTGGTACTGCATCAAGATCAGAGGTTGATTCATCTATTATTATAAAGAAAGATGGAAGGCTAGAGATAGAAGATTTAAGAACAGTAGAATTTAAAGATAAAAATGGTAATACTAATGAAGTTGTAGTTTCTAGAGCTGCTGAAGCTAAAGTTATTGATGATAAAAATGGAGTTATTTTGTCATCTTCTATAGTTCCATATGGTTCTACTCTTTTTATTAATGATGGTATTGTTAAAAAAGGTGATGTAGTTTGTGAATGGGATGCTTATAATGCTGTAATTGTATCAGAAAATTCCGGCAAAGTTGAGTTTAATGATATTATAGAAGGAGTTTCTTATAGAACCGAATCTGATGAACAAACAGGATATAAAGAGAAAGTAATTATTGATAGTAGGAGTAGGAAGATTTCACCTTCATTAACCATTAGTGACAAGAATTATTCTATACCAGTTGGAGCACATTTAGCAGTTGAAAATGGTATTAAAGTAAAATCTGGACAAATCTTAGTTAAGATTCCTAGAACTGCAGGTTCTTCTGGTGATATTACTGGAGGNTTGCCAAGGGTAACTGAAATGTTTGAAGCAAGGAATCCTTCAAACCCAGCTGTAGTTACAGAAGTAGATGGTACTGTATCATTTGATAAGGTTATTAGAGGTAATAGGCAAATAATTATTACAACTAAAACAGGGGAGAAAAAGAAATACTTAGTTAAATTATCTAAGCATATTTTGGTGCAGGAGAATGATTATGTAAAAGCTGGTATGCCACTTTGTGATGGTGTAATTACACCTTCTGATATTCTTGCTATTAAAGGTATTGTTGAGGTACAACAATTTATTGTTAATGAAATTCAGGATGTATATCGTTTGCAAGGAGTAAAGATTAATGATAAACATTTTGAAGTATTAGTAAGGCAAATGATGCGTAAGGTACAAATTACTCATTCAGGTGATACATATTTTTTAGAGGATTCTCTTGTAAGTAAAGACGCTTTTCAGGAACAAAATGATAAATTATTTGGAATGAAGATAGTAATTGATTCAGGCGATTCTGAAGAATTTAAAACAGGTCAGATTATATCTCCTAGAGAATTAAGAGAAGAGAATTCTAGACTTAAGAGAAAAGATAGTAAAGAAGTTGAAGCTCGAGATGCTGTATCTGCTGTAGCCTCACCAGTACTACAAGGAATAACAAGAGCATCATTACAGGTTGATTCATGGATATCTGCTGCTTCATTTCAGCAAACAACCAAGGTCCTTAATGAAGCTGCAATCAATTCTAAGAGAGATACTTTAATAGGTCTTAAAGAAAATGTTATTATTGGAAAAAGGATTCCTGCAGGTACCGGTTTAATTCACGCAGATGATACTGTTGTAGGTTCTCAAATTGAATATGATAGATTAATACAATTAAAAGAACAAGAAGAGAATAATGATATTCAAGAAGTAGTAGCTGATTCTTTAGATTCTAAAGAGAAATAAATTAATTATTATGTCAGAACATAAGAAAAAGGAGGGATTAAATATTGAACTAACTGAAGAGATTGCAGAGGGAATTTATAGTAATTTGGCTATTATTAATCATTCTCCTTCTGAGTTTGTAGTTGATTTTATTCAGGTGATGCCAGGCATATCAAAGGCTAAAGTTAAGTCAAGAGTAGTTTTAACGCCTCAACATGCAAAAAGATTAATGAAAGCGCTAGCAGATAATGTCACTAAATTTGAAAATCAACATGGTGAAATTAAAGATGTCGATCCTACTAGTGGTATTCCTATGAATTTTGGCGGACCAACTCCAATAGCTTAGATTAGATGATTTTTTAGTTGTTTATCCAAGGAAAGGATATTTATAGTTAGTAGCTGGTACAAATGTTTCTTTGATTGTTCTAGGAGAAACCCACCTTAAAAGGTTTAGTATTGATCCTGCTTTATCATTTGTCCCAGATCCTCTGGCTCCGCCAAATGGTTGTTGACCCACAACAGCTCCTGTTGGTTTATCATTAATATAGAAGTTTCCAGCTGCATTTTCTAATGCTTTAATTGCATATTCTGTTGCATATCTATTCACTGATAGAATTGCTCCTGTCAATGCGTATTCAGAAGTTTTATCAACTAAATCAAGTGTCTCTTTCCATTTTTCACAATCATATATATATATTGTTATTACTGGTCCAAATATCTCTTCTATCATAGTTTTGAAATTGGGGTTAGATGTTACAATTATAGTTGGTTCAATAAAATATCCTATCGATTTATCGTAATTACCTCCCACAATAATTTCTGCATCATCTGATTCCTTTGCATATTCAATATATGAAGAAATACTATCAAATGCTTTTTCTGAAATGACTGAATTTATAAAGTTTGATGTGTCTTCAGGACTACCTATTTTAAAACTTTTAGTATCTGATACAATTTGTTTTTTTACCTCACTCCACAGATTAGAAGGAATATAAGCTCTAGAAGCAGCAGAACATTTTTGTCCTTGATATTCAAATGCTCCTCTTGAAATTGCAGTAGCCACTTCAGCAGCTACTGCAGATTTGTGCGCTATAATAAAATCTTTTCCTCCTGTTTCTCCAACTATTCTTGGGTAAGATTTGTATTTTTCAATATTATTTCCAATTTTTTTCCAGAGTGCACGAAATACTTTAGTACTTCCTGTAAAATGAAGTCCTGCAAAGTCTTTATTCTCAAATATTACTTCTGACATCTCTTTTCCACTAACAGTTACCATATTAATAACTCCACTAGGAAGTCCTGCAGCTTTAAATAAATCCATAATAATTTTTGCAGAATAAATTTGTGTTTCAGCAGGTTTCCAAACAACTACATTACCTAACATAGCTGGTGCAGCACAAAGATTAGCACAGATAGACGTGAAATTGAATGGAGTAAGTGCAAATATAAATCCCTCAAGAGGTCTATGCTCTAATCTATTCCACATTCCAGGACCGGATTCTGGTTGTTCTTTATAAAGTTGACTCATATACTGCACATTAAATCTAAAGAAGTCAATAAGTTCGCATGCTGCGTCAATTTCAGCTTGCATTACATTTTTACTTTGAGCAAGCATAGTAGCAGCATTTAGCTTTGCACGAAATGGTCCTGCTAATAAATCAGCAGCTTTTAAAAAGATGGAAGCTCTATTTTCCCAGCTCATATTTGCCCACTTTTCTCTAGCTTTCATTGCAGCATTGATTGCATTCTGTACTTCTTTAAATCCACCATAGTTGGAAGTTCCTATAATATGCTTATGCTCATGAGGTGGGGATAGATTTCTCTTATCATTAGTGAATATTTCTTTATCACCTATATACATGGGGATATCAATTTTCTTGCTATACATTTTTTTGTATTGTGCGAGTAATTCTGTGCGTTCAGAGCTTCCTGGCTCATACTGTTTTACAGGTTCATTTACTGCAATTGGTACATTGTAAGATCCGTATGACATTTTTATATTTTTTATTGACAAATTTAATTATAAATTATTAAAAAAGTTCTTTTGAAGAAGTTTTCAGAAAACCTACTAATCTATCATATCTATTTCCAATAGGTCGATAATAAACATATATGTAATAGTCATTACGAGTTTGATAATGTGAACCTTCAATAAAACTTACATCTATACTATTAGTGGAAGTGTCATTTAAAGCATAATGATAATTATAGTATCCTTGCTTTAAATAAATTTCTTTTTCATATTTTTTTTGTTTTGAATTGTATTCTAATTTAAATTCTTTTTTAAGTTCCCAATCAGAAAATTTACCTATTAAATATAAATCTCCATATGAAATTCTTTCTGAAATTAAATTGAAATGTACAAAAGCATAGTCTGCTTCTGTATTCGATTTCCATCCTTCTTGTATTTTGATGATAAACTCTCCGTTAATATCTGGTTCTATAGAATAAAAGTCATAAGTACGTTTATTATCGTTAAATAAATAAACATGGTTGTAAGTACTGTCAAAATTAATTTGTTTTATTCTTTCAGACTGGTAGCGTAGACTTGAAAAATCGAAATGTCTAAATTCATTATTTCCAAAAAAAGTGTTAATATCTTCATAGTTGTAATCAAGCTTTTCATTCATAACAAATTGTGGTGTCAAATTAGTTATAGCATTATCTTCTTTGTTATTTTGTTTAATATGGACTTTTATTTCTGAAAAAGGATCTGAAATTCTTAAATTAGGATGACTAATAGTGAAGTCAATTTCATGTTTAGTTTTTCTGTATTCGGCAAGCGTTGCACGCCTAACATTAGCCTCTATAAATGTTTGTCTATCTAAAACCATAAATTTTTTATGTATAATATTATTTCCATTTTCATCATAAATTTTAAAGATATAATTTCCTGATAATATTGGTTTCATGTTTTTGCTTGGAAAAACAAAATTATAATGTGTATATTTCTGTATAGTATTAAATGAGAATTCATAATTTACAATCGTCTCCTCATAAAATCCACTTATATATTCACTTTGCATTAAATTGCTTTTAGTCCAATCTGAGTTGCAGTGAATAATTGTATATAAATAGGTTTTTTTTTCTGTATTTAAGTCGTCAAAACTTATTAGCAGCTTTTCATCACTTTCTAAATTAATTATTGGTAATGACAGTTGTTGTTCTTGTTTATAACATAATACAGTTTTTATATTTTGACGAAAAATTTGATTCTTAAAGGCTATAATTGGATCATTTTTTTCTTGTTCTAATTTAGATGAAATTGAATCTGTTTCTGAATTTTCAACAATATAAATTTCTTTTTTGCTATGGCAAGAAAGCAATAAAGATGTTGATAAAGTAAGCAGTGTTAATATCTTTGTAAATTTCATATTATATTGTATTATAAATAAGTACAATTTCATTGC
>NZRJ01000071.1 GCA_002693745.1 Flavobacteriales bacterium | reverse complement strand
AGCCAGTAATGATTTTCCAGATTTAGACATAAACTCAAATAATATTAATCCCATCCAAATCCCATCACGCTCAGGAATATGACCAGCAGTAGCAATACCACCTGACTCCTCCCCTCCTAATAAAACATCCTCTTTAACCATTTTTCCGGCAATATGTTTAAAGCCAATTTGAACTATTTCATGATCTAAACCGTAATGTTTACATAACTGAGCAACCTTTACAGAGCAAGAAAAAGCTGTAACTACTTTACCACTCAATCCTTTATACTTAACCAAGTAATGAATTAACAACAAAATTATATGATGAGAATCAATAAAATTTCCACTACTGTTATAAAGACCTATTCTATCTGCATCACCATCAGTAGCAAGTCCACAATCTATAGGTTTCTCCTTCATTAAATTAGAAAACTCTAATAGATTTCTATGAATAGGCTCTGGAGAAACACCTAAAAATCCTGGATTATTGTCGCAATGTAGAAATGTAGCCTTAGGTAATAGCTTTTTCATAGCATTCATACCTGCCCCAAACATAGCATCATAAGCAAAATTCATTTTTGAATTTCTAATAGAATTTAAATCAAAACTACTCTTAACATGTGTAAAATAAATATCTTCTAAATTCACATAAATTAATCTTCCAGAATTAACTAAATCTTCTATTGAAATAGAAACATAATCTACAGAATTAAATTCTGGAATTCTGATTTCTATATCATTTATATCATCCTGTAACAATGGACCTCCAAAGTTTCCTTTAAGTTTATACCCATTATAACTTGGAGGATTATGAGAGGCAGTAATAACAACACCTAAATCTGTTTTTTCTTTCACTACTCCTAAAGAAACCATTGGAGTAGTAACAAATCCTTTAGACATTTTTACTAAAACCCCCTTACTTGCTAATACCTTTGCTGCTGTTTCTGCAAATAGCTCTCCAGCAAAACGGCAGTCATGTCCAATTACCACTGATGGTTTTTGATATTTTTCATTTAGCCAGTTTGCAACAGCAATACTTACTCTAGCTACATTATCAGTTGTATATTCCTGACCAATTATTGCTCTCCAACCATCCGTTCCAAATTTTATCTTATTCATAACACAATTTAATTTATGGATGCAAAACTATAAAATTACCTCATTATTTTTCTTTTATTTAATGCTCTTCTATATTTTTTGGCATTTCGAGAATGTTCTCTTGAATTAACAGCAAAATTATGGTAACCAGAGAAATCTTCTTTCGCACACATAAAAATATAATTGTTTTTATTCGCATTTAAAACAGCGTCAATAGCATTTATTGATGGAATGCAGATTGGTCCTGGAGGCAATCCTTTATATAAATATGTATTATAAGGAGAATCAATTTTCAAGTCTTTTGTTAGCACCCTCCTAATAGAAAAATCTCCATTAGCAAATATGACAGTTGGGTCTGACTGTAATTTCATTCCTTTTTTAATTCTATTTAAATAAAGACCTGCAATATCTGGTCTCTCATCTAATTTAATATTTTGCTCCTTCTCTACTATTGAAGCAAGTATTGAAACTTCATAATAAGAAAGTTTTAAACTGTCAGCTTTTTGCTTCCTTTTAGTATTCCAAAAATTAGAATATTCTTTTAACATTCTACTTACAAATTCTTCAGCAGAAGTATTCCAATAAAATTCATAAGTATTTGGCAAAAAAATACAAGCCAAACTATGATCATCTAGGCCCAAAGTCCTTTGAAAAAGCACATCTCCAACATACTCTAATATAGATACTGAATCAGCTTCTATTTGATTAGCAATATTTCCTGCCAAATCTTCTATTGTCCTTAAATTATTGAAAGTAACTTTAATAGGATCTTGTCTGCCTGAGCGCAACAAATTAACTAATTCATTATTATTTAAGGCTCTATCTATTCTATATCTTCCTGGTTTAATATTAACATTATATTTCTTTTGTTTTGCAAGCCATACAAAAGAACTTGAGTTTATCAGCAAACCATTTTCAGATAATATATCAACTACTTCGTTAAAACTAGAATTTGTTGGAATATATATATACTTCTCAACAGAATCTTTATTGAGAAGTACATTTGGATGATACACTCTTGAGTATAATTCATATACTAAACCTAGAGCTCCTATTATTATTATTATTATAAAAGCTATTATAAACTTTCTAATACCTGATTTTCTTCTATTATTTTTCAATTATAACTTATCTAAAATACTTTTTGCTTTATGTTGCGGATTAATTTCTAAAATTTTATACAAATATAACTTAGTAGACTTAGTATCATCTCTTTTTTGAGATAAAAGCACCAAATTTTCATAGGCTAAAATATAATCAGGGTCAACTGCGATTGCATGTTTTAAAATACGTTCTGCTTCTTGATAATTTTCTTTTAAGATTGCTATATAACCCAAATTTAAGTAAATTTCTTTAATAGTAGGATTTAGCTTTAAAGCATTAGTAAATTGTATCTCTGCATCATAAATCTGATTATTATTTAGCAAAAAGGCACCATATTTAATTTTATAATCAATTACAAATGGCATTAGATCTACTGCTCTTTTGTGATAATTATGTGCTTGAGTTATTAAATCTTCTTTAAAAAACACTTCTCCTAAACGACTAAACGCTAAAGCTAAATCTGATTTTGTATAAATTGAATCATTCAACTGATTACTCATAACATAATTTATGAGGCCATCTCTATCATTTTTAAGATAATAATATTGAATATAGTAAACAAAATTATTATCAGATCTTTCTAAATAAAAAAATGCAGAATCCAAATACAAATTATTAGCTTCAAAACTTTCATAACGTTTTAAGTAAGCCTTTGCTTTAGATAAATCAGTAGGATTGTTATTATTAATAGCAAATAACCCAAGGAATTTACCTCTTTTTGATTCATTTGAAGAATGAAGTCCAATCTTATGATCAGTAATTGAAACATGCATTATATCAGTAGTTGAGGATTTTGGCATATGACAAGAAGTACAATTTTGTATATTTTCATCTTCACATAAATCATGACATTGCATACATTTAGCATCAAAATAACTATCTTCTAATTTAGTTACACTTTTATGTGGATTATGACAGGTTACACAAGTCATGTCAGAATTTTGAAAGCAAGAGCTTTGTTTTAATCTATCCACATGTGATGCCATTATAAATGAATGATCATCTTCAAATTTTGGCAAATAAGTGTCCATTACGTCCTCAAGATTCATTCCAGGCTTAAAAGATTCAAAAGATTTGCCTTCAGCTAAAACAGAAGTACCCTGCAAGTGACATCTTTGACAAACATCAAACTGTAAATCTAATGGCAATTTACTAGGGTTTACAATAGAATAATCAATATATTTTGACGTGTCAATAAATTCTCCTGCCAGTTTTGTTTTTACATGTATTTCTCCAGGACCATGACACCTCTCGCAATCTATGCCTTGAGGAACAGTATTATACTTATTTGATGATAAACTTATATGATCGGACTTAGCATTATGGCAACTCATACATTCTAAACCAATCTCGCGAGTAAATCTACTATTTTGACCATTTTCAAAACCTGGTGGCAAATCTGCTATCTCTTCTTGAGTATAATATGTATAAGGAATTTGATGCAAATATCCATTTATCTCAAATATATGAGAATTAGTATGATGGCCACTACCAATTTTATAATCGATCTTTTTAATAAGCAAGTGGATAGTATCCTTACTTTTTAACCTAAATTCCTTTATATATAAACTGTCATGTTTAAAAAAAGGTTCATAAAACAAATTTTTAATAGAATCATAAATTATTGGCATTAAAGAACCATCTAGCTCACTATTTTGTTTAGTTGCATAATGAAACGAGCGCCCCATACCTGTCTGTATATAAGAATCATAGATCTCAGCATGGCACATTCTACATTGTTCTTTTCCAACATACTTAACCGTATCATTAAGGTTTAAATAAGCCTTATAATTACTTACTTCACCTTCTTGACATGAAAACAAAAGAAGAAAAAAAAGAAATGCAAAATATCGCATTTTCTATTAAAGCATTGATTGATTAATTTATTCTATAACTATTCTCTTTTCTACTGTTTTATCATCATAAATGTAAAACAAAGGAGTATTTTTTCTATAATTTACTTCTTTTCCAAAAATATCAGTTAACATTAAAAGTTTTTTATTTCTATTCTCTTCTTCAATAGAACTAACTATTACATTAACTAAAAGTGAAACCTGTTCACCTACACATCCATTAATATCTATTTCTTTTGTAAAGAATGAAAACATTCCTGAGCTGTTCCAAGTAACATCTATTGAATTTGTTCCTTGACCAGACATAGAACCACCAACTAGAGTCCAATCATAAGTAGAGCCTGGTGTAGCAACTACAGAATAATTTACTGGTTGTAATACAGTTGGACTAGTAGGCCCTGAAATAGCAGATGTATTTACTATGTTTGAAACTATAAAGGGAGCATCAGAAACACCTTGACAACCATTAACATCAGTAACGTTAACAGAATAAGAACCAATAGCATTTACTGTTATTTGTTGAGTAGTATCTCCTGTACTCCAATTATAAGTTGCATAATTTCCAGCATCTAGAATAACTTGTCCATTAGGCAAACACAGAGAACCATTACCAATACTATCGATAGTACAATAAAATTGACTAGCACCAGATATTATCTGAATTATATTAGATGTAGCTGTACATCCTGTTGGATATGTTACATCAACATGATAATTACCAGCATTAGAAACTATTAAGGTCTGAGTAGTATTAATCATCATAGTTCCATTATTATACCATTGATAATCAATAAATCCAGAACCAGCATCTAAAGTCACATTTCCATTACACAAAGAAAGTCCTGATGCTGAAGCTGTAATTGTAGTAGGAGATATACTAACAGTAGTAGTATTTGATGTTCCTGTACAACCATTTATATCTATAACAGACAAACTATAATTACCAACTGATGTTGTAGAAATAGAAGAAGAGGTTGCGCCAGTACTCCAATTATAACTAGAAAAACCTAAAGGCCCATCTATTAAAACGGTATCACCTTGACAAATAAATACAGAATCAGGAGTAGAAAGATTAATAGGAATATTGCCTGAATAAACAGTAATGGTATCTGAATGACATGTTAAACCATTATTAGTTGTAGAACTAACATAATAATCTCCTGGACTATTTACAGTTAATAAATTATTCGTTGATGGTCCATTCCAATTATAAGCCAAAAATCCAGAAGGTGCAGATAATACTAGTGGTCCATTACATAATGAAGTTCCTGCACTAGAGATATTAGTATTTATTACTTCTACATGCATAGTATCTGCGTAAGTATTACCATTACAATCAAATACTGCAGCGATATCAGTAGATTGAGAAGGGGTATAAACCAAGGTGTCTCCTCCTCCAATTAATTGCCCAGAATTTACATCATACCATGTAGCGCCACCACCGTAATAAACCTTAATTAGTGGTCCTCTAGGATTATTTACAGGACTTGGAAAATTTCCACCATGACCAACTGTTATCGTTAAAAGAGAATTACTTCCCCATGGTGAAACACCAGGAATTGTACCTGCTGTTGCTGTAGAATAAGAAACTGTTGAACTCCCACCAACATAAAAGCCATATGTAGCGCCAGCTGGAATAATAACTGTTGTTATAGGAATTATTGAAGAATATAATGGTGTTGTTGTAGAAGCTCCAGTTGGAATATTTACACTTACAGAAGTAGCAACTTGCGTCCAACCGTTTGTTGACGACATAACAGGAATATAATCACCAGGGTAATACCAAATATCCATAACATTGGTCCCAGAGTAACTATAAGTACCTTGAGAAAAACCTGTAATAGTAACATCATTTGCAGAGGTGTTTACAATGTTAAACATTGTTCCAGCTGACCCATTTGAAGATCCTATATCAGAAGCTAAACTATCAGTAGCCCCACTACAACCAGCAGTACCAGGTCCTGATAAAGTTGCTATTATTTGAGCTTCATCACCAAAACAAATATCTTGATCAACACCAACAGAAAGTTGCCCAAAACCAATAAAGGGAAAGCAAATTAATATTAAAAATAGCTTTTTCATCTTTTATTTTTGTGCTAATTTAAAAAAATATTGTGAATATGATTTTTCGCTTTCTAAAACAAATCCACAAGAAGTAAATAATTTACTACTTACTATATTTTCTTTTGTAACAATAGCATATAATTGATTTATATTTAAAGCAAAAAATGCATAATCAATAAGCAAGTTTAAAGCTTCTTTTGCAAAACCTTTATTTCTATATTCCTTATCAACTATTATCCCAACTCCTGTGCTAGCGGTTGTGTAATTGAACAGATCAATAAAGCCAATAGGGATTTCCTTTAAATCAATTACAAAACGATACTGCTTAGCAATATTAATATCAATCTTAGAGTTTGAAATATAATTTGCTAACTCTTGCTTGCTAAATTGTTTGTTTTCACCACCAAACTTCCAGTTCTGCTTATTGTTTTCAATCTTATATAAAAATTCTAGATCAGAATCTAATAATGGTCTTAATACTATTTTTTCTCCTTTTAGCATTCAAACTCTCCTGCATAAACTAATCTTGCTTCACCACTTAACCATATATTTCGGTAAATACCGTTAAATTCTTCAAATCCAACAGTTAGCATACCCCCTTGTGTTTTAATATTTATAACATTATCTTCAATATAATTTGAATAATGCATAGCAATAGCTGATGCCACAACTCCAGTCCCACAACTAAGAGTTTCTTCTTCTACTCCCCTTTCATAAGTTCTTATTTCTAAATTATCACCATCTTTTACAAAATTGACATTTACACCATCATGATTAAAAAGAGCTGAATTTCTAATTCTCTTTCCTTCATCATTAACATTAAGTGATACTAAATTATCTACCATTTTAATAAAATGAGGAGAACCAGAATCAAGAAAAAAACCACCATTAAGTTTCTTAATTTCAGTTACATCTTTCATTTGTAAATGAACATCTTGTGATGTTATTTTTGCTTGGTGAACACCGTCTATTGCTATAAAAGTAGTTTCATTACTTATAAGCTCAATAAGTTCTGCAAAAGCAACAATACATCTTCCGCCATTGCCACACATACTTGATTGATTGCCATCAGAATTAAAATAAATCATTTCAAAGTCATAACTATTATGATNTCTCAANAAAATAAAACCATCAGCNCCTATACCCATTCTCCTTTCACATAGAGCAGCAATAAGATCTTGGTTTTTAGCATCAAAATTATTCTTTCTATCATCAATAATAATAAAATCATTNCCTGTTCCTTGATATTTATAAAATTCAAAAATCATATTGTAAAAGTAATAATAAATCAGCTCTATATTTCAATAGAAAAACTATTTTTGCTAAATCTGAANACTAANACTAAAGAAATGAACTATGGCATCATCTTATGAAAACCAGTTAAACAATTGGGTAAATAAAGAAAANGCAGGAGTTAATCTACTTAACTCTGTTGGAACATTAATGTATGATAAAGGAATTGAACTCATACTTTTCAGAAGACATCTATTAGAGATTGGCGTATCAGAATTAATGAACTNTATCTCATATGCAAATAATGTAGTTGGTCGTGAAACTAATGTGGAAACCGCTAATTTTTTAGCAGCTGAGATGTTAAATATGGACCTTGCACCAAGTAAAATTGATATTGGACGTTTAACCGCAGAGTATATTGAAAGTGGTGCTACAAATGCAAACGATTTTTTATCTAAAAAACTTAATCATATAATTGGAGTAGATACGAGTTCAAAAAATGCTAAGGACGTGATACTTTATGGTTTTGGAAGAATTGGAAGACTAACAGCAAGAGAGTTAATTAAACAAGCAGGTAAAGGACAGCAATTAAGACTAAAAGGAATTGTTATTAGAAAACTAACTGACGCTCAAATTATAAAAAGAGCAGATCTTTTAAGAACAGATTCAGTNCATGGTTCATTTAAAGGAGTGGTTGATGTTGACCTAGCAAATCAATCTATAATTGTAAATGGTCAAGTCATCAAATTTATTAATGGAGGGAATCCTGAAGATATTGATTATACTCAATACGGAATTAATGATGCGTTATTAATTGATAATACTGGAGCATTTACTGATAAGAAATCTTTATCTAAACACTTAAAATCAAATGGGGTAANTAAAGTATTATTAACTGCACCAGGAAAAGCAATTCCAAATATTGTTTATGGAATCAATTCAAAAGATTTAGATATTGATAATAATGATGTTTTCTCAGCAGCTTCATGTACAACTAACTGTATTGCTCCAATTTTACATGTTGTAGAAAATAAATACGGTGTTAAGAAAGGACATTTAGAAACAGTTCATGCTTATACAAATGACCAAAATTTACTAGACAANATGCACAAAAANCCTAGAAGAGGAAGATCAGCTGCAATAAATATGGTCATTACCTCAACAGGAGCAGGTAAAGCAGTTACTAAAGTAATTCCATCATTAGAAGGGAAATTAACAGCAAATGCAGTACGTGTACCTACTCCTAATGTTTCCTTAGCAATCTTAAAACTAAACCTTNAAAAAAGTACTTCTNTAAACGATATTAATGCNGTAATGCGTCAAGCCGCATTACATGGCANCCTTGTAAATCAAATTAACTATCAAGTTGATCCTGATCTAGTATCAACAGATATTATAGGAAATACTTGCTGTTCGATATATGACAGTAATGCAACAATTTGTACTGATGATGGCCAAGATGTTGTTCTATATATTTGGTACGACAATGAGTTTGGCTATACCAAGCAAGTTATTCGTCTAGCAAAACAGATTGCTAAAGTAAGAAGACTAACGTATTATTAAAATAAATTTTAAAAGAGTTGTGAAGCTAAATAATAATATATTTTTAATTTATAAGCTTTTTAACTCAATGTTTACAGGCTTATCCATTGGAATACTCTTTACTATCTATAAGCCCATAGAAAACCCATCAATTTTCTCAATTGGTGGAATGGTACTTGCAATTGGAATGCTAGTACTTGCTCGCTATTATGATAAGTTACTTAATATTAAAAACTTTCTAAGAATATCTATATTGGTTGAAATGATTATACTAATTACGCTATTTATATTTTTATCTTTTCAACTTTCTATTACTTCTGCCCTTTTAATTTATTGTGGATATCAACTTACTTTTATTTTTGGAGGATACCTAGTTAGAGCGGAGACCTTAGTTGCTCAAGAAAAAGACTTTATAGGAAGTATTGATTTCAACAAACAAGTTGGATATTTAATAGGTCTAGCATTATCTTTTATTTTCTACAAAACACTAGAATTAGGTTTTGAAATATCAAACTCTATTGCTCAAATAAAAATACTTCATTACTTTCTAATTTGCCTACAAATCTTAATAATAGTTTTATTAGTTAAGAGTTTTGAAAAAATGAATAGTATCTATAAATGAATAATAGTATTTCTTTTTTAAATAACTTATCTAACTAAAATTATTTTACCATACTCTTGATGTTTCCATCCTTCAAAATCTTGATAAGATATATCGTATATATAAGTGTCTGAGGGCAAATCCCTGAGAGTTGAATAGTGTGTTCCATCCCAACCTCCATTGCTACTACATTGCATTTCGGCTGGATTAACAGATTGATATATTAAATCCAATTGAGAATTAAATACTCTAAATAGAAATGTATTCTCTCTTATACCACTATAAACCAAACAAAACCTGTCATTTATACCATCAAGATCAGGAGAAAAAGAATTTGGAATAAAAATTGAATAAAAATCAGAAATAACAATTAAATTTTGTGCTGTATCTGTACATCCTTGATCATCCTGTATTATTAAGCGTATTTGATATATGCCTTG
>NZRJ01000070.1 GCA_002693745.1 Flavobacteriales bacterium | reverse complement strand
AACTGTTTGTTTAGATGGTCCTATTAATTCAATTCCTCATAATTTTTATTTATTTAAAGATAATAATGGTAGGTTTTCTCCTTTATTATGGGATATGAATATGTCATTTGGAACTTTTAAGAATGGTTTACCACCACCTGTTTCTAATACTGATTTACAACAACTTGATATTTATCATAATAGTAATGATTTGTCAAATAAACTTACTTCAAAAATTTTCTCTAACGATAGGTACAAGCGTATGTATGTTGCCCATATGCGTACTATATTGAATGAGCAATTTTTGAATAATAATTATCTCACAAGAGCTAGCCAACTGCAACAAATTATTAATAGTGATGTAAGTTTAGATCCTAATACTTTTTATACATATTCAGAATTTAATGGCAATATTAGTACATCTGTCGGAGTTAATCCAATTATTGGTCTTTCAGAACTTATGTCTAGCAGAATACAATATTTACAGTCTCTTACTGAATTCACTGCTAGTATTCCAATTATTACCCCACTAAATACTAATACATTTACACCTCATACTACAGTAAATATTATAGCAGAGATTTCAAATTCAAATTATGCTTATTTAGGCTATAGATATAAGTTTGCAGATAAGTTTGAAAAGTTACAGATGTTTGACGATGGTCAACATGGTGATGGACTTGCTGGTGATGGGATTTTTGGTGCAACTATTGATGTAGATGCTAGAGATATTCANTATTATATTTACGCAGAAAATAATGATGCNGGTATTTTTTCCCCAGAGAGGTCTGAAAAAGAATTTCATCAATTACCAGTTGTTAGCGGTTTAGTAATCAATGAAATAATGGCAAGTAATACTATATCTGTTTCTGATCAAGATGGAGAGTATGATGATTGGGTAGAGCTATACAANGGAAATAGTTTTAGCTTAAATTTGAATGGATATTATTTATCNGATAATGAAAATGATCTTACNAAATGGTCTTTTTCAAATGTTACAATTCCTGCAAATGATTATTTAATTATATGGTGTGATACTGCAGGAAATACTCAAAGTGGATTACATACAACATATAGACTATCTTCTGATCAAGAGGAAGTTTATCTTNCTAGTCCTACAGGAATAATTGTTGATGCTGTCCATTTTGTAAATATGCCAGAAGATGTNAGTTATGCTAGAGTGCCNAATGGAAATGGTGTTATGAAATATCAAAACCATACATACGACGCAAATAATCAACCGATAACAGCAAATAGTACTATTATTTTTCAGNAAAAACTAAGAGTTTATCCAAATCCATCTAATACTAGAGTTTATGTTTTAGGAGCTGTTGATGATGTTAATGTTTTTGATATAATGGGAAAGCAAGTTTTTTCTGCTAATGCAGTTAAGACAATTGATATTAGTACTTGGGAAAGTGGTGTTTATTTTGTTAAATCATCAGATTCTGTAGTTAAAATTATAAAAGAATAATTATGAGAGCAACTTTTTTTATGTGTATTTTAGTAGTAGTTTTTACATCTTGNGAGAAAGATGCNGGTGAGGGAGGNACTTCANTTATTGAAGGGCAGGTGTATAAAATTTTCACGTCTCAANATCCATTTTCAGGAGAATGGGATACTGCTTATTTTCAAAAGGATTCTGGTAAAGATGTTTTTATTATATATTCAGATGATGAAGGAAGTGTATATGACGATAGTTTTGAGACAGATTATAATGGAAGATACCATTTTGAATATCTAAGGAAGGGCAATTATACAATATACACTTATGCTGATAGTACAGATAATAGTAATGTAAAATATGATTACCCTATATTTAAGCACATTACAATTTCTTCAAATAATTCTACTANTATTGTTGAAGATTTTATAATTGAAGAAAATCAATAAGTGACTAATTTATCAAATATTGTATCTAATTTCACATCTATATCATTGGACGAGATGGATGGTGTGAAATTAATGAATCGAACTGATACAAAATTTGCTTTTAAAGCTACAAAACTTCCTNTTCTGTTNAACAATATGCAGTCCTTTTATAGAGTTCTTGAAATTGATGGTGAACTTATACATGATTATAAATCTTTGTATTACGATACAGAAGATAGAAAATTTTATCTTGATCACCATAATGGNAGAGTAAATAGAAATAAAATTCGTTTTAGAGAATATGTAGGCAGCAAACTTTCTTTTTTAGAAATTAAACGTAAAAACAATAAAGGAAGAACTATCAAGAAACGAATGAAAGTTTCTTCCATTACAAAAGAATTAACTAAAAAACAGCAAGCCTATATCAATCAAGTAATTGGTAGGAAAATAGAAGTGGGTCCTAAACAATGGATTAATTTTAGTAGAATTACATTTGTTCACAANGCTCAGAAGGAAAGATTAACTTTGGATATTAATCTTACTTTTAAAAATGAAAATAGCTCTGGTGACTTTAAAGAAATTGCCATTGCTGAGGTAAAACAAGAAAGAATGAGTCGATCATCTGATTTTATGAGGATTGCAAAGGATTTACATATCCTACCAATTAGGATTAGTAAATATTGTATGAGTACATTAGAATTAAATCCTAGTTTAAAACAAAACCGTTTTAAAGAAAAAAAAATATTTATTAATAAATTAAAAAAAGCATAAATGGAACTATTATCAATTTTATTATCTAGCAGCATGGAATTTTTAGGAACTCCNGTTTTTGATTCAAAAGATTTTTGGAGGATGGTAACTAAAACATTCTTTAACTTATTTATTATTACAATTATTGTTAGGTATATTTATTATCCCATTACAAAAAATAAGGATTACTTATTTACTTATTTTTTGATTAGTTTAACAGTTTTTTTGCTTTGTATTTTACTTGATAGTGTCAAATTACAGCTTGGTTTTGCACTTGGTCTTTTTGCAATTTTTGGTATTATTCGCTATCGAACCGATCCTATTGCTATTAAAGAGATGACTTATTTGTTTTTAGTAATTGGTATTTCAGTAGTTAATGCACTTTCAAATAAAAAAATTAGTCATGCTGAACTTATATTTGCTAATTTNTTAATTGTTTTTGTGACTTATGGAATGGAAAGATTATGGTTATTAAAGCATCAGAGTAGAAAAAATATTACATATGAAAAGATCGAGTTNATTGTTCCTGAAAGAAGAGAGGAGTTAATAGCAGATTTAAAAGAACGAGTAGGNGTTGATGTTATTCGTGTAGAAGTTAGAAGGATTGATTTATTGAAAGATACAGCTAATTTGCGTATTTTCTATTATGAGAAGGATTCGGAGTAGTATTCTNTTACTATTGATTAGCACATTATCAGTTTCTTCTCAAGAAAATGATTTTCAAACTTGGCATTCTTTNTCTTTTAAAAAGAGAGGTATTCATAAGATAGACATGACATTTAAGTCAGCTTTACGTTTAAGGGAGAATTCTTCTTTATATTCTAAAAGATTCTTTGATGTTAAATTTAAAAAACGGATTAACAAGAGAATTTCTATTTCAGNAGGTTTTCGTTATATTACTAACTGGGCTAATGAATATAAAATAATTAAGAGTCGTAGATTTTACTCAGATATTAATTACAAAAAAAAACTTGTTAAAAGATTGTCTTANTCTATAAGAAATAGATTTCAAAGTCAAAGCAATATATATGCAAAGAAAATATCTTTTNGACAGAAGATTTCNTTTANCTATAATATTCGTAAAACNAAGTTNACTCCTAACATCGCAACTGAGTATTTTTTGGATGCTNAAGGAATTTTTAATAAGTTGCGATCTACAGTTTCATTNNCTTATCCAATTTCTAAGAATTTAGATGTTGATTTAGCTTACAGGATACAANAAGAGTATAATGTTAATAATCCAGAAACNCTTTTTATTTTTGAGACAAAACTTTTATATGATTTATAATGAAAGAAAAGAANATCACACTTAAATTTACTTCAGCTCATTTTTCAGATTTAGATAAGCAAGATCAGCAACTTATTGAAAATGCANAAGAAGCTTTTAAAACTGCTTATGCTCCATATTCAGGATTTTTGGTTGGTGCAAGTATTTTATTGGAAAATGGAGAGATTGTAAATGGAAGTAATCAAGAGAATGTTGCATATCCATCTGGTCTTTGTGCTGAAAGAGTAGCTATGTTTTATGTAGGATCTAAATTTCCAGATGTTAAAATAGACACNATAGCTGTATCTGTATTTTCAAAGGATTTTGAAGTAACNGATATNATTTCTCCTTGTGGGGCTTGCAGGCAAGTAATGGCAGAGTATGAAGATAAGCAAAAGAAATCTATAAAAGTAATTTTGCATTCNCCTNATAATCAAGTTCTTATTGCAAGAAAGGTTCAAGATTTATTGCCGTTTATGTTTAAAAGCTCTCANTTAAAGAAGTACTAGTAATATAGTTTTCTTTAAATTTACCGCATGTATATACTTGATACTCCTATTGAATATTTAAAAGGTATTGGTCCATCAAGAGCTAATCTTTTTAAGAAAGAGTTAAATATTTTCACATATGGCGATTTATTGNATCATTATCCCTTTAGATATATTGATAAAAGTANTATTCATAGTATAGCTAGTTTAACTGATGGNATGCCATTTATTCAGNTAAAAGGNAAGATTATAAAATTTCAAGAAANAGGGCANAAGAAAAGCAGACGNCTTGTAGCGGATTTTNAAGATGAAACAGGTCTAATTGAGTTAGTNTGGTTNAAAGGAATAAGATGGATAAAGTCAGCTTTAAAATTGAATACTTATTATATTGTTTTTGGAAAACCATCCTTATATAAAGGATTGTTTAATATTGCGCATCCTGAGATTGATGTTATTGAGGATAAAAAAGAATTTACTAGTGGCTTACAACCTGTCTATCATTCAACAGATTTGTTAAATGCAAAAGGTTTAAATAGTAGAGTAATTGCTAAATTAACCAAAGTCTTATTGTCTTTTCTTGTTAACCAATTAGAAGAAACTTTATCTGCTAATTTAATTTCAAAGTTAAACCTTCCTAGTAGAGAAACATCTTTGTTTGATGTACATCATCCTAAAGATTCAAGATCATTAGTCAGAGCTCAAAAGAGACTGAAATTTGAGGAGTTTTTTTTCTTGCANNTACATCTGTTAAAATTAAAATTAACAAGAACAAAAAAGTCTAAAGGTTATGCTTTTGAAAACTTAGGGGATAATTTTAATNATTTTTATAAAAATTATTTGCCTTTTGATTTGACTAATGCACAAAAAAGAGTACTTAAGGAAATTCGTAATGATGTAAGAAATCCTCAGCAAATGAATCGATTATTGCAAGGAGATGTTGGAAGTGGTAAGACTCTTGTTGCACTTTTAAGTATGCTGATGGCTGTGGATAATAATTATCAGGCTTGCTTAATGGTCCCTACTGAGATNTTAGCACAGCAGCATTTTCGTTCTATTTCAAAATATTTAGCCAAAATGGATNTAGAGGTTGCAGTCCTTACAGGATCTACAAAAGCAAAAGAACGTAAGCTTTTACATCATAGACTCGAGCAAGCAAATATAGATTTGTTAATAGGAACGCATGCTTTATTAGAAGATAAGGTAGTATTTAATAATTTAGGCTTAGTGATTATTGACGAGCAACATAGATTTGGAGTTGCACAAAGAGCAAAATTGTGGAAAAAGAATGAATATCCTCCTCATGTATTAGTAATGACTGCAACACCTATACCTAGAACACTTTCAATGACTGTTTATGGAGACTTAGATGTGTCAATAATTGATGAGTTACCCCCTGGCAGGAAAGAAGTAAAAACTATGTGGAAAACAGATTCTTCTCGTTTACAAGTAATTAATTTTATGAAAAAACAAATTCATTTAGGAAGACAGATTTATATTGTTTTTCCTTTAATTGAAGAAAGTGAGAAGTTAGATTATAAGGATTTGATTGAAGGTTATAATGCTATTGAACGAGAGTTTCCTTTACCAGATTTTCAAGTTAGTATGGTGCATGGGCAGATGAAAGCTGAAGATAAAGAATATGAAATGAAACGTTTTATTGATGGAATAACTAATATTATGGTGGCTACTACAGTTATTGAAGTTGGAGTTGATGTTCCTAATGCTTCAGTAATGATTATTGAAAGTGCTGAGCGTTTTGGATTGTCTCAATTACATCAATTAAGAGGAAGAGTTGGAAGAGGTGCAGAACAGTCTTATTGTATTCTTATAAGTGGAGATAAACTTAGTAATGAAGGCAAAACTCGCTTAAGAACTATGCAAGATACTAATGATGGATTTAAAATATCTGAAGTTGATTTAAGATTAAGAGGACCTGGAGATATGATGGGAACTAAGCAGAGCGGAATTCTTGATTTCAAAATTGCAGATTTAATAATTGATAATAAGATATTACATTTTGCTAGACAAGAAGCTGAACTTTTGTTAAAAGATGATGAAAATTTAGAAAAAGCGGAAAATATAAATATTGCTCGAACATACCGTCCATACGCTAGAGAGCGTTTAGGATGGAGTCGTATTTCTTAAAAAATAAGGGTAAGCTACTTATATCGCACCGCTACAACCTATTACCCTTGCTGCATTCCTGCCCTGGGGGAGTTCATAGGGAGCTGGTCGTACAAGACTTACCCTTGGGTTCAAAAATAACATAATCTAGTTGTTTAGCAAAGTAATTTCTAACTTCTATTTTTATTATCTTTGCTTTATAATTAATTCAAAATTTATGGATACTAGAAAATTTGCTATGAATCAAGGAGCTGTTTTAGGTCTTTGTTTAGTATGTATTGCATTATTTTTATGGATGCTAGGTATTAATGAACAAAAGTCTATTGTTCCTTCATTGTTAAATAATGTAGTTATTATTTGGTTTTTAGTATATTCAATTAGTCAGTATCGAGATCGTCATAATAATGGTTGTATTTCTTATTCAGAATCTTTAAAATTAGGAACAAGTGTCGCGTTTTTTTCTTCATTAATAATGGCTTTTTATACAATTGTTTATGCCAAATATTTAGATCCTGATATGTTATCCAATATTTTGAAAATGACAGAACAATCTGTTTTACAGTCTAATCCAGAAATTTCTGAAGATGAATTAGATTTAGCATTAGAAATGACAAGTAAATTAACGCAGCCTCACTGGATAATGATTATGAGTGTTCTTGGTGGTACTTTTATGGGTTT
Organism: Flavobacteriales bacterium; assembly: GCA_002693745.1. GTDB lineage: Bacteria > Bacteroidota > Bacteroidia > Flavobacteriales > BACL11 > BACL11. The sequence goes on along the minus strand of NZRJ01000070.1, from coordinate 2,298 downwards.
TTTTCTTTCTTTGTTTATTTCTTTCTTTACTAAAAAAGAGATTGAAAGAGTTGTGGTAAAAGAAGAATATAGTGAAGATAGTACCAAAGAATTTACCACAGTCGAAGATAATTTCGAAAATCTTGCAAATAGAGAGTTTCAGCATAAAAACTTTATTGGAACTAAGACAAATTGGAAGTTTAATCAAGATGGAAGGAAGGTGAATATAAGATCAGGGTGGTTAGGAATAAATACAGTAAATGCAACTTGTAACATCGAAAGTTTAGGAGATGGTGTTTTTATAGGAAAAGGTTTAATTAATGTCAAATTTACAGTTGAAGAAAATCGAATTAAACTTCGTTCACTAGTTGGTCCAGTAGTTTTAAATGAAATTAAATAAAAAAAAGTTTTTTAAATTAAAAATGAATATAAGTATAGTAATTCCTTTGTTTAATGAAGAAGAATCTTTACCCGAATTATGTAGTTGGATTGATAAGGTAATGAAAGCAAATAATTTTTCTTATGAGGTATTATTGATTGATGATGGAAGTAAAGATAAGTCTTGGAGTGTGGTTGAGAAACTATCTTCTGATAATAAGAAGATAAAAGGATTTAAATTTAGAAGAAATTATGGTAAGTCTGCAGCTTTAAATGTTGGTTTTTCAAAGGCTGTAGGAGATGTTGTTATTACTATGGATGCTGATTTGCAAGATAGTCCTGATGAAATACCTGATTTATACAATAAAATTGTTTTTGAGGGTTATGATTTAGTATCTGGTTGGAAGAAGAAGAGATATGATCCCATTACAAAGACTATACCAACAAAATTATTTAATTGGGCTGCTCGTAAGTTTTCAGGCATCTATCTTCACGACTTTAATTGTGGACTTAAATCTTATAGAAATAATGTAGTAAAGTCTATTGAAGTTCATGGTGAAATGCATAGATATATTCCTGTACTTGCAAAATGGGCAGGTTTTTCTAAAATTACGGAGCAGGTGGTTAAACATCAGAGTCGCAAATATGGTGTTACTAAATTTGGTTTAGAGCGATTTTTTAATGGTTTTTTAGACTTGCTTACTGTTACGTTTGTAAGTAGATTTGGAAAGAAGCCAATGCACTTTTTTGGTGTTTTTGGAACTTTAATGTTTATTCTTGGTTTTGTTTTATTTGCTTACATTGGAGGTAATAAATTGTATTTTATGCTAAATAGTTTGCCAGCAAGTAATATTGCTAATATGTCAGGTTTTTATATTGCTTTAGCTTCTATGATTATTGGGGTACAGTTATTTTTGACTGGTTTCATCGCAGAGATGATTTCAAGAAATACATATGATAGAAATAACTATCATGTAGAAAAAGAGGTCTAATTGGCGAATCAAAAGGTTATTATCATTGGTCCTGCTTTCCCCTTTAGGGGCGGTATAGCTAATTTTAATAATGCTTTAGCAAATGCTTATAACACAAGAGAGGACGAGGTAACATTGTTTTCTTTTGTGTTGCAATATCCTTCCTTTTTGTTTCCTGGTACTACTCAATATGAAGATGGTTTGCCTCCTAAGGGTTTAAACATAATACCAATTATTAATTCTATCAATCCTTTTAATTGGGTAAAAGTTGCTAGAAAAGTTAATGAGCACAAACCAGATTTAGTAATTATTCGATATTGGTTGCCTTTTATGTCTCCTTGTTTAGGTAGTATTGCTCGTTTACTTAATAAGAATATTAAGATTTTAGCGATTACTGATAATGTTATTCCTCATGAAAAACGTTTTGGAGATAAAATACTTACTAAATATTTTGTTAAAAGTTGTGATGCATTTCTAGCGCTTTCTAGATCAGTTCTTGATGATTTGACTTATTTTACTAATTCATCTCCAATGAAGTTTATTCCACATCCTATTTATGATGTTTTTGGGAAGAAAGTATCAAAAAATGAGGCAATAAAGAATTTAAAGCTTAGTTCTGAAAACAAGTATTTATTATTTTTTGGTTTTGTAAGGAAATATAAAGGTTTAGATTTAATGCTTAAAGCAATGGCTGACAGGCGTATACAAGAGCTTGGAGTAAAGTTAATTGTTGCTGGAGAGTTTTATGATAATAAAAATGAATATATTGAATTAATAAGTAAGCTAGGTATTGATAAACAGGTGATCTTACATAGTAGTTTTATTTCTTCTAATATGGTTAAAAATTATTTTTGTGCTTCTGACATGATTACGCAAACATATAAAAATGCTACTCAAAGTGGAGTCACTCAGATTGCATATCATTTTGAACGCCCAATGTTAGTTACTGATGTTGGAGGTTTAGCTGAAA
>NZRJ01000069.1 GCA_002693745.1 Flavobacteriales bacterium | reverse complement strand
ACTTTGCACGTTGGTTTAGGAACTTTTAACCCTATTATGGTTGAAGATTTATCAAAGCACAGAATGGAGTCAGAGTCAATAAAAATTCCTGAAAAAGCCGCTCAACAAATTAATATAGGAAAAGCAAATAATAAAAGAATTTGCGCTGTTGGAACTACAGTAATGCGCACATTAGAATCCTCTATTTCAACTAAAAATGAAACACTCCCTTTTGAAGGGTGGACAAATTTATTCATCTTTCCTCCTCACAGCTTCAGAATTGCAAACTGTATGTTAACTAATTTTCACTTGCCACAATCTGCTCTTATGATGCAAGTTGCAGCATTTGCAGGATTGGACCTTTTACAAAAAGCATATAAAGAAGCCATTAAAAAGAAATATAATTTCCATACTTATGGAGACGCAATGCTAATTCTGTAAAATGAAAAAAGTAGCTTTAATAGTTGCTGGGGGAGATGGAAAAAGAATGAATTCAGATATCCCTAAACAGTTTCTTCAGCTAAACAAAAAGCCAATATTATTACATACTATTAAAAAGTTTTCTCACTTTGATAAAATTATACTAGTTCTACCAGAAAAAAAAATTGATTACTGGAGCCAGCTTTGCCAAAAGTTTAATTTCAATGAAAATTATATTGTAGTAAAAGGTGGTAAAAATCGATTTTACTCTGTCAAAAATGGGCTTGAAAAAATTAATGAAAAATCAATTGTAGCAATTCATGATGGAGTGCGCCCCCTTGTTTCAAAACACCTAATAGATATACTTATAGCTCAAACTAAAGAAAAAACTGGTGTTATACCTGTTATACCTGTTAAAAATTCTATTCGTAAAGTTAAAGGTTTAAACTCAATCTTTATTAATCGCGATGATTTATATCAAGTACAAACTCCTCAATGCTTTATAAGTTCAGATATTAAAGATGCATATAATCAGGATTTCACAAAAAAATTTACAGATGATGCAGTGGTATTTGAAGCAAGTGGAGGGAAAATATCAACTATTCTGGGAGAAGAGAGAAATCTAAAAATTACAACTATTGAAGATTTAAAAATAGCAAACGTATTTATGCAATAATTTCAACTTTATTAAGACCTGAAATCAAATTTACACCAGGCTTTTTTCCTTTTTGAAACGTTCCTAAGTCTTTAAAACCCAAGGCTTCTGCTCCATTTTTTGAAGCAATTTTTAGTAAGGTGTTAAAATCAAAATTAGAATTATCTCTTATTATTTTAAGCTCTTCTAAAACTGAAAGCGAATCATTCGACGCCAAACTATCTGTTCCAACACAAAGTTTATTTGANTCAAATAAAGAATAATTNGGCACCCTTTTTTCAATATATAAATTAGATTTGGGACAAGTACAATAATAACTAGATTTAATGTCATGCTTTTCTACAAAAGTATTGTGAACCATTAATGTTTTNTTATTGCCTAANTCATTAAAAATATCTATTGATCTACTTCGGTTTTCCCAAATTAACGGGCTTGCATTAATACTCTTAAGCCAAGCTAAAAAATCACCTCTCTTTTTTTTAAAAAGATCATTTTCTTGCGCTGTTTCTTGAATGTGAACAGACATGAGCTCATCTTTTTCATCAAAACTTTTTTTTATCTCTTGCATTAATTCTGTAGAAACAGAATATGGTGCGTGTGGGGAAATTGTTGATTTCAATCCAATTTTTAAAAACTGTGCTCTTAACTTTTTCGCCTTAATGATTGTGTTTTTTGCATTTTTTTCATGCACTCCAAAAACCTCTATGAAATTATAATATTTTATGTTTCCCATTTTTTTTTGTGTCAAAGTATCAGACGTGTTACATATATCNCCAACTGCAACAATACCGTTTTGAATCATTTGCCGCTCAGCACTAGCTATTGCTTTCAAAATATTCTCTTTNTNAAAATTGCGCCTATTTTTAACAGATGTAATAAANTCAAGTAGTCCATTGCCCTTTTTGATTGTACCATCAAGATGTGACAACTCAAGATGGCAATGAGCATTTACAAAACCTGGACAAAGNGCCCCTTTAAAAACTTCTAAATTATTTAAAGAAACCGATTTTCTATTCTTTANTATAGAAATNACCTCTCCATTTTCTGCTAATTGCAAAACGCCTTCTTTTATTGGAGAAGTGTGAAGTGGATATAAATAATCAGCAGTTAGAAATCGCATAGTCAAAAGTAATATATCTTTGCAAACAATTATGAATAAAAAAAAAGATATTAGAAACTTACCATTAGAAGAGATTTTAAAGTTTTTTGACACACAAAATCTTCCCAAATTCAGAGCAAAACAAATTTGGGAATGGCTTTGGAAAAAAAGAGTGTTGTCATTTGATGAAATAACATCAATTCCAAAAAAAACACGAGAATTGTTAAATAACACATTTGCAATTAATGCTGCTAAAATTCATCTACTAGAAAAAAGTAATGATGGCACAATAAAATATAGCTTCAAATTATATGATAATCTTTTAATTGAAGGGGTTTTAATTCCGTCAAAAAAAAGATTAACGGCTTGCATTTCATCACAAGTTGGTTGCAGCTTAACATGTAAGTTTTGCGCCACTGGCACACTAAAGCTAAAAAGAAATATCTCGGCCGCTGAAATTTATGACCAGGTTTTTATTCTTAACGAAGAAGCGATNTCCAAATTTGGAAGGCCTTTGTCAAATATCGTTTTTATGGGGATGGGTGAACCACTATTAAATTACAAATCATTGATAGAAAGCATCAAGCTTATAACAACCAGAAACGGATTAGGCATGTCTCCAAAAAGAATTACAGTTTCAACAGCTGGTATTTCTAAAATGATTAAACAACTTGGTGATGATAACGTTAAATTTAACCTCGCGATTTCATTACACTCTGCTTCAGATGATAAACGTAACGTCTTAATGCCAATAAATGAAAAAATTAATTTGTCAGAACTACAAGATTCCATCAAATATTTCTACAAAAAAACGGGCACTAGGGTCACCTACGAATACATCCTGTTTAAAAATATAAATGATAGCATCGATGACGCTCATAAATTAATCCAGTTTGCACAAACAAGCCCTTGTAAAGTAAACTTAATTGAATACAACACCGTGGATAGTCTTCACTATGAAAAATCAACGAACAACACTACCTACAAATTTATTAGATATTTAGAAAAGCATAATATAATTGTAAATTTAAGAAAAAGTAAGGGCAAGGATATCGCGGCTGCTTGCGGACAATTAGTAAACAAACTACAATAACCTTTAATATGGTAATCAGACGCTTATTTACGATTGTTTTCTTTGTATCTTCGCATTTGTGTAAATCATTGTTTTGTCTATAGTTAAAAACATACAGCGTCCAATTAAATTGGAAATGAGATTGTTTGAAGATAAGTTTAAAGAATCCTTAAAAAGCAATGTTGTATTGCTTGACAGAATTATGTATTACATAATAAAAAGAAAAGGCAAGCAAATGCGTCCTATGTTTGTTTTTCTATCTGCAAAACTTTTTGAAAAAACCAATGAAAAAACATACCAGGCAGCATCAATGATTGAGCTGTTACACACAGCTACACTAGTTCATGATGATGTTGTTGATGGGTCTAATTTTAGAAGAGGGTTTTTTTCGATTAATGCTCTATGGAAAAATAAAGTTGCTGTTTTAGTTGGAGACTTTCTACTGAGTCGTGGTTTATTACTTGCAATAAAAAATAAGGCTTTTGATTTATTAGAAATTATGAGTACAACAGTTCAAGAAATGAGTGAAGGAGAGCTTCTACAAATTGAAAAAGCAAGAAAATTAGATATAACAGAGCAAGTGTATTTTGATATAATCCGACAAAAAACAGCAACGTTGATTGCTTCTTGTTGTGCAAGTGGCGCTAGCTCTGCAGAACAAAGTAAAGAGATTGTAGAAAAAATGCGGCTTTTTGGAGAAAAAGCTGGCATTGCATTTCAAATCAAAGACGATTTATTTGATTACAACAACGCAAAATTTCTAGGGAAACCAACAGGCATTGATATAAGAGAACAGAAAATGACACTCCCTCTAATTTACACTCTTAATTGTGTTAACCCCAAATTAAAAAAACATATACTAAATATTATAAAAAATCACAATCATAATGACGAAAAAGTCGCTGAGATCATAGATATAGTTAAAAAAAAGGGGGGGGTTGAGTATGCAAAAATGAAAATGAAAAATTATCATAATGAAGCCATTACTATTCTTAATGAATTTAAGAATAATGATGCTAATAAGGCGCTGAAGTTATTATTAGACTATGTAATCAACAGAAAAAAATGATCCCTCAAGAAACCGTAGATAAAATTTTTGAAACAGCACGTATTGAAGAAATTATAAGTGATTTTGTTAACCTTAAAAAAGCCGGTGTTAATTACAAAGGAAGGTGTCCTTTTCATGATGAAAAAACACCATCTTTTGTTGTGTCCCCAACAAAAGGAATTTATAAATGCTTTGGCTGTGGCAAGGGGGGGAATAGTATAACTTTTATTCAAGACATTCAAGGAGCAACATATCCTGAAGCATTAAGATATGTTGCTGCAAAATATAATATTGAAATTATTGAAAAAACTTTATCCCCTGAGCAACAAAAAAAAATATCTGCTAAAGAAAGCCTTTTCATTGCAACCAATTTTGCTAATGAATATTTTCAAAATATGCTTTGGAGAACAGAAGAAGGAAAAACAATTGGATTAAGTTATTTTAAAGAGAGAGGATTTTCCGATTCAATAATTCAAGATTTTAAACTTGGATACAGTCCGAAAGAAAAAAATGCATTTGAAAAATATGCGCTAAAAGCTGGATATGACAAAGATGTTTTAATTAATGCTAGTCTAATTGGACAAAATGATGATGGAAAGAGCTATGACAAATTTAGAGAAAGGGCAATTTTTCCAATACAATCCTATTCAGGAAAAGTAATTGGTTTTGGCGGAAGAGCTTTTAACCCTGAAGCAAAATCAAAATATCTAAATTCTAATGAGACTTTAATTTATGACAAGTCAAAGGTCTTGTATGGATTAAATATTTCAAAACAAGCAATTAGTAAGCTAAATAAATGTTTTATTGTAGAAGGTTATACTGATGTAATTGCAATGCACCAAAATGGAATTAAAAATGTAGTTTCTGCATCAGGCACAGCATTGGGAGCCTTCCAGGTTGATCTAATTAAACGCTCGACAAATAATATCGTCTTATTATATGATGGTGATAATGCGGGCATTAAAGCAACTATACGCTCTATAGATATCTGTTTAAAAGCAGAGATGAATGTCAAAATTATTTCTTTTCCACAAGGAGAAGACCCTGATTCATACTCAAAAAAATTAAATACAGCTGAGCTTCAATCATTTCTAGATGAAAATGCAGTAAATTTTGTTGATTATCTAATTGAGATATATAAACTAAATGAAGAGAAAGATCCAGCCAAAATAATTGACATCAAAAAAAAGATCATATTAAGTATTGCTGAGATCCCTGATGTTTTTAGTAGAGAAGAATATTGTAAAATTTATCATTATAAATTAGGTGTTTCAGAAGAAGCTCTTCTAAAACAAATTAGCAAGGCAAGATCAAGGGTTAAACAAAAGCCTAATATAAGAGACCAGAAAATAAAATCAGTAAGCTCTCAAAAAAACATAACTAATAAAGTCGAAAAGAAGCTAGACAAACAGGAAGAGGAGGTTTTAAGACTTCTAATTAATTATGGCAATAAAACATTTATTAATGAAGAAAATGAAACCGAAAGTGTTGCTTCAATGATTATGCATGAATTACATCAAGATGAAATTAAATTTTCAAGCCAAAAAAAACAAAAATTATATAATTTAATCACATCTGAGATGGAAGAAAATAATTTAATCAATCTACAAAAATTAACTAATAATGCGGACATAGAAATTAGCAGCCAAACGATCAACATCATTGCGCAGGCCTATGACATCAGTGACAATTGGAAACAACAACACAATATAATAACTGGAAGAGAAGAAGAAAACCTATATAAAGCAACTAAAAAGGCAATTTTATCACTAAAAAAAGAAATTGTAAATGTAAAAATATCAGANCTACAAAAAAAATTACATGTTCAAAANCTTAATNATNATGAAATACAAAAATTAAGCCAATTAACTAAATTAAAAAGCAAAATTTCTAAAATGTTAGGNAGAAATATTGGGTAAATATTTCTAATCTATTAAACTAAATGACATAAAAAAAGTAAGCGTTCTTNTGACTTTTAACGCATAATTCTAGATTGTGTAATTATTGCATGTTTATGAATAAGTTCAAAAATCTCTACCACCATTTGATTATCTAATTCTAAATTACTCGCAATAATTTTTCTACTTTGCAGTATCTCAAACCATCTTTCAATTTGAAAAATGGTTAATCTATTCTTGTTCTTAAAACTAGCAATTGTTTCAACAATTTTTTTTCTGTCGTTTAATAGCCCTATAATTTGATTATCTAATATGTCTATTTGGTTTCTAAATTTCAATAACTCATCCTTGAAAGCATTATTACTTAACTTAGCATTCCTTAAGATTAAATTTTTTAAAACTTTTGTTAACGCTTTTGGTGTTATCTGCTGCTTAGCATCACTTAACGCGTGCGAGGGCTTGTTGTGTGTCTCTATCATTAGCCCATCAAAATTTAAATCCATTGCTNTTTGAGATATCTCTTCAATCAACGAAGCTTTGCCTGCTATATGTGATGGATCACAGATTATGGGAAGATCCTGAACCGCTTCTCTTAATTTAATTGGCATTTCCCATTTAGGATTATTTCTAAAAGTGGAATCCTCATGATTATAAAAGCCTCTATGAATTGCTGCAATTTTACTAATCCCTACCTTGTCTAGTCGTTCTAAAGCACCCAGCCATAATCCTATATCAGGATGAATTGGGTTCTTTACTAATACAGGTATATCTACACCTTTAAGAGCATCCGCAATTTCCTGTACATAAAAAGGGTTCACTGTAGTTCGTGCTCCTATCCAAAGCATATCAATATCACAAGACAAACAAAGTTCAACATGCCTTGCATTTGCAACTTCTGTCACAACTTTAAGCCCTGTTTCAAACTTTACTTTTTGAAGCCATTTAAGTGCTTTTTCTCCAACCCCTTCAAAAGATTTTGGTCTTGTTCTTGGTTTCCATATGCCAGCTCTGAACNCATTTGTACTTTCTTTAATTTCATGTGCAATTTGCAAAACTTGTTCTTCTGACTCCGCACTGCACGGTCCAGCAATAATAAATGGTTTTTTAAATATCGTCTTTTTATTTGTCATTTTTGCCTTCTACAATGATTACAAACTCCCCTTTTATGTTTTCTTTTTCAAAATGTAATATAACTTCAGAAATATTTCCCCTAACCGTTTCCTCATAAATCTTGCTAATTTCTCTAGAAATGGATATTCTTCTTTCCTCTCCAAAAAACTCAAAAATCTGATTTAATGTTTTAAGAATCCTATGAGGCGATTCATACAGAACGATTGTTCTTGGTTCATCTTTTAAAGTTTTTAAGCGTTTTTTTCTGCCCTTTTTTATAGGTAGAAACCCCTCAAAAACAAACTTATTATTAGCAATGCCTGAATTAATCAAGGCGGGCAAAAAAGCAGTTGCCCCTGGTAGTGAACAAAGCTCTATACCTTCTTTAATACACTCACGAATAATTAAAAATCCTGGGTCAGAAATTGTAGGTGTTCCTGCATCACAAATCAAGGCTAAACGATCTCCCGACTTTAATCTCTTAACATATTTTGCTAAAACTTCATGCTCATTATAGATGTGGAATGAAGATAATGGTGTCTCAATATTATAATGCGAAAATAATTTCTTGGAGGTTCTGGTATCCTCTGCCAATACTAGGTCAACTTCCTTAAGCAGTCTAATTGCTCTAAAAGTTATATCCTCTAAATTTCCAATTGGAGTGGGTATAATATATAATTGTGACATTCTGCAAAATTAGAGAAATACTGGATAAAACTCTAACTTTGGTGAAATCCTTATTGTTGGAGCTGGGAAATGAATGTAATTCAACCAGTGTTTGATGTTTTTGGCTGTTGGAGAATCCCATTTTGTATAAATCTTAGACAGATCGTAGTCTAATGCAATATACCATTCATTATTTCCGCCTTTTTTTGTTTTGTTTTTATTTAAGTACTGAGTATTATCTAGTCCGAAACCAACAGCCATATTCAACCAGTCAGGCCAAAAATAAATTCCCGTGATTTTTTTTATATCAAAGGTTGCCCAATAGGTTTGATTTGGGTAATCATCGTGCCAATACACAGAATTAATTTTAGAGTCTCTTTGTCTTTCTAATTCCAAATAAACATCAGAATGTTTATAATACGAAAACTTAAAATTTATTGCTTTTAAATAATTGTTATACTGCTGAGCTACAAACCATAATGCGCCCGTTGATCCTAATGCTAGATCCCATTTACTAAACCCCCAATGTGGCGCATATGCATCTTTTATTTCAATAGCTAGCTGTAAGCCCGCCCCAAATGCCCCCCCGTACCATATTGCTTTTTTTTTATTAATGCCAGCCCACACCATTGAAGATGAAAAAATGTCAGCAGCTTGCATACCCCCCATGAAATGACCTAATTTATCAACATTTAATGCATATGTTAAATCAGCACCATGATCAAAATGAAATGAATTTCTTTCTTCATCCCACCAGGTGTTTTGCAAGTAGTAATAAGAAGCGGCACAAGATACAGCAATGCTGGTTCCAACTATTAAAACACGTTTTTTGTTAACTATTGAACTGTCAGTTTGAGCTACAAAATGCCGAGCTAAAAACATGATAATCAGGGTTAAAAACAAACTTTTAAATTTCATATGAATTGAAATTGGTTTTTATACTTTTGTTAGCAAACTTAACAAAAGAAATTTGGAGAAATGTTTTTAGAGGAGACATTAAATCATACAGTAAAAAAAGGTAGTATTGAAATAATCTGTGGGTCAATGTTCTCTGGAAAAACTGAAGAATTACTTAGGCGATTGAAAAGAGCACAATTTGCTAAACTCAAAATAGTTGTAATTAAACCTGAAATAGATACTAGATATGATGATACACAAGTTGTTTCACATGACTTAAACAAAGTTGAATCAAAAACTGTAAAATCTCCAAATGAAATATTAAACTTAGCTAATGACTCAAAAGTTGTAGCAATTGATGAGGCTCAGTTTTTTAACGATGATCTTATTGTGGTATGTAATAAGCTTGCAAATAAAGGTAAGAGGGTTATAATTGCTGGTCTAGATATGGATTTTCTAGGAAGACCTTTTGGAATAATGCCACAACTTTTAGCAATTGCTGAATATGTCACTAAAGTTCATGCAATATGTGTTGAGTGTGGAGAAATTGCTAATTATTCTTTTAGACTTACAAAAAACAATGATCAAATACAACTAGGTCAAAAAGATGAGTATAAGCCTCTTTGTAGAGAATGTTTTAGTGATAAATTTTAATGGTTTTTGCAAACGAGACCATATTACATGTAGACTTAAGTAAATTAGAAGAAAATCTAAACTATTTAAAATCTAAATTAAAACCTCAAACTAAAATTATTGCAGTTGTTAAAGCATATGCTTACGGTCATGGAGATCTAGAAGTATCCAAAAAACTAGAGCAACTAAACGTTTTTGCTCTTTGGGTAAGTGATTTTGAAGAAGGATTAATTCTTAGACGCTCAGGTATAAAAACAAAAATTATTGTTGCAAATCCAGGTCTAAAAAGTTGTGCTGAAATTAACAAATATAAACTAGACGTAGTTTTATATAATCATAAAGTACTTGACTTATATTGTGCAAATAAAAACAAAACAGATGTTCATATCAAATTCAATACNGGTATGAATCGATATGGATTTAACAAAAATGATATCTACTCTATTATAAAAAAANTAAATAAAAACCATCATTTAAATTTAGTATCTATTTGTTCTCATTTATCTGCTTCTGAAAACAAAAATAGACCTGAATATACATTAAAACAAATCGAAGATTTTAAAGTGATTTCAAACAATTTTGAGGTTGTTTTTGGCAGAAAGTTAGACAAACATATCCTTAACTCTCATGGAGTGCTAAATTTCTCAAAGTTTCAAATGGATGGTGTACGTCTAGGAATTGGATTATATGGCTCTACAAATGATGCTAATCTAAAACAAATTAGCTCGCTAACTAGCGTTATTGCTCAAATAAGAGAACTAAAAAAAGGAGACTGTATTGGTTATGAAACATCATTTATTGCCAAGGAAAAAATGAAGATTGGTATAGTGCCTGTTGGATATGCTGATGGTCTTAATAGACAGTTTAGTAATACTATAGGAGTTGTTCTGGTTAAAAATTGTACGTGTTCTATTGTTGGTAAAATTAGTATGGATAGTTTTGTAATTGACATCACAAAGTGTGAAGCAAAAGAAGGTNACTTAGTAGAAATATTTGGGAAAAATTTATCTGTCTCTGAAATGGCAAAAAAAATAAACACTATNCCGTATGAGATATATTCGACTCTAAATAGAAGAATTAAGAGGGTTTACTCACACTCAAAACGATTATAAATTGTATATAGAAATATATATGTAATCGTCAAAGTGAAAATAAANAGATAAGAATCCACAATCATCAAAAACATAAATGATAATGGTAATAGTATTCTATGAATACCATCTCTCTTCTTTAGTAATTCTTTTATTTGGTAATAAAAAATTAAGATAAGTGAAATTAATCCAAAAATTCCAATTTCAAACCAAACATAAAGATACTGATTGTGGGGAGTAATGTGTTTTGCAAAATTGCTGGAATTATACCTCTTTTTAACATCATCATCTATTTCCTCTTGAAAAATTGCACCAAAGCTTCCTGTTCCATTTCCAAAAATTGGCCTTTCAAATATTTTTTCTAAGGCTTGTTGTGCATATAAATATCTTATGTCCTTAACTTTTTCTCCTCCTGAAGTTTGAATAATCTTAGAAACAGAATCAAACCTAGATTTATAAACCCCTGAGCTATTATATACTAAAAATTGAAATCCAAATAGTAATAAAAAAAAGAGTATTGATCTTACAACTTTTCTTTTGTTATAATAAAGAATATAAAAAACAGCAGACAAATTAAAAAGAACCTGGCCTGCACGACCCTTTTCCGTAAAGATACTTAACGCATATACTAAAATAAATAGTGTTAATATGGCTGTGTGTTTAGTTTTATTTTCTATTATTAAATACAAGGCTAAAGAAAAAGATAAGGCAAGTAAAACATTATGATAGTTATATTTAATAAATGCGCCACTTTCACCAGGTCTAATAGCAGACCAATATTCTGACAGTGGGCTAATTATATGATTATTTACAAGTATTGCTAACAATCCTGACACAAACGTTGTAAACAAAAATGCTACTACTGCATACTTTATACTCTGCTGATCAATTTTAATAGTCGCTAAAATTGGGAAAAGTAACAACAGTAGAAGCCTTTGAAATTGCCATCCTGCATTTAAATGGTTGTCTCCCCACAACATCCCTAAAACATATAAAAAAATTAAACCAAAAAGTGACAACATCCACTTTGATGCTATAATATATCTAATCTTAGTTTTAAAGTTTCCGTCAACAATCCACAACACCGCAATTAATCCAATAATAAAGTTTGTAACAGCAATTGAAGTAGGGACAAAAACCCCTAACAAAATAAACAAATAATTCTGCAGCTGATTTATTCTATTATTCATTATTAATCTTTTAA
>NZRJ01000068.1 GCA_002693745.1 Flavobacteriales bacterium | reverse complement strand
GTCCCTTGAGATTTTTGGAATTTCGATTTTTTCTCTTTCATAAAGATCAAAGTATTTTTTTGGTGCAACAAAAGGAGTATGAGGCCTAAAAAAACCAACAGCTAAAAAAAATGGAGTATCTGTATTGGCAAAATCATCAAGCTTTTCAATTGCCTCGCTTGCTGCAATACCATCTGTTTGTTCTTCATCTTTACCATCCGCAGCTAGCCAGCTTAAAATTGCTCCATACTTTCTTGGTACTAGAGTATTAATTTTATATTCTTCGATTTTATCCTTTCCATATGGATTCACAGTTTGATCCCAAGAATAAATATCATCATTTCCTGATGTGCCTATCGAGCTTGGATTGTCATAGTGAAAAATTTTACCAATCCGAACAGATTGGTAACCCTGCTGTCTGAAACGTTGTCCTAAAGTAATAACATCTGGAACGGAATTCCTAATATTCATATTATTACGCGTAATTTTTGTTTGATTAGTATACATACCAGTCATGAAGGAAGAACGTGATGGACCACACCATGGATATTGACTATGTGCATTTTCAAAAAGGACTCCTCTTTTAGCAAGACGATCGATATTAGGAGTTTTAACTACTCGATTGCCGTAAACTCCTAGGTCACAATTTAAATCATCAGCGATAATCAACAAGACATTGAGTTTTTTTGCTATTTGTGATATGGAATTATCTTTTGCTTTGTCATTTTTTGCTACTTCAGAACAGCTTAAGAGACAAAACGATAAAACAAATAATTTATATACAATGTTTTTAATCATATCAAAATGGTGAAAGTAAACCTATCTTTGGCTGAGAATAATTTTTCTTGTCAGCCATTCTTGTTTTATTAAACAACTTAAAAAATAAACAGATTTATTCAAATGCGAAGTTTGAACATAAACCTTACTTTGTTGTGGAGTCATTTCAATCACAACTCTTCCTGAAAGGTCTTTAATTTTTAATGATTCAATTTGGTAATTTGATTTAATGAATAAATATCCATGTGAAGGATTCGGGAAAGAATTTAGAAATATATCATAATCCGGTATTTCAATTGCAGTTGTATTAGTAACACACTCAGAATCTACTCCATTCAATGATAAAGCGTCAAATTCTACAGCTCCGCTAGAAAATTGAAATTTAACTGCTCTATCAAAAGCAACAGCAGCTACTGTAAAAGTATTTGAACCAAGTGTCAATGCTATTGGATTTCCAAAAAAATCATTACCATTAGCAACTGTTTTATAAACTCTAAAGTTCGCCCCACCAGCTGGTAAAGAAGTTACATTAATAGTGAATGTTTGTGATGCTTGACTAACTATTCCATCAGCAAGAGTTGTCGCTACAAGAACATAAGGCCAACTACTAGGACCAGCGACAAAATCTATACAATTACTTATTAGTGATGTAGATGACGGAGGTAAAATAACAACACAAGCTGAAGAATTTCCATTCAAGCTCAAAGCATCAAATTCTACATCTCCGCTTGAAAATTGAAATTTAACTGTTCTATCAAAAGTTACTGCAGCTACTGTAATAGTGTTTAAACCAAGTGTCAAGGCTACTGGATTTCCGAAAAAATCATTGCCATTAGCTACAGTTTTATATACTCTCACGTTCGCTCCTCCAGCTGGCAAAGAAATTACATTCATTGTATATGTTTGTGTTGCTTGACTAGCAGCTCCATCAACAGAAGTTGTAGCTTCAAGCACATATGGCCAAGAAGCAGCATTTCCTACAATAAAATCGTTACAAGCACTTATTAAAGAGGATGTTTGAGCAAACAAATTAAAGGAACTGAATGTAAAAACAGCTAATAAAAGTATTTTAATTTTTTGTGATAGCAGATCAGATAAACAAAAGTTATAATTAGTATTTAAACTCATATAAAGTAGTTTTTTATGTTTTATATATTTGTTTTTAATGTTTTCAAAATTAAAACAATTTTAGTTAAAATTTTATTAATAAGCTCAAAACAAGAAAATGAAATCAAAAATAAAAGCTACACATTTCAGTGAATTTAATTATTGTATCAATTTATCTAATTGATTACTTACACCACCATAATCTGCCCACTCCCAAATAGCTAAAATTTTACCATCTCTAAAGTTTACTGTTTGATAACCAGAAAATTCAACATTAATTGTGTCAAAAGATATAGTAGCTCCATAATAAACTCGGACACTTCCATCCAATTGATATGAATACTGATCCATACCTGGCAAATAAATTGAGTGATCAATAATCATCACCATATCCATTTGCTTCATTTTTTTAAAATTACTTACATAGTCAGATTTATTAGTCTCCACTCCTTTCTTGTATCCTACTGGATATGAATAAAAAATAAAATCTTCAGCAAAATAATCTGATATTAAAGAATTATCCTGTTTAGAATCAATAAAATATGTGTTTATATCTTTAACTAAACATTTAAAGTGATCTAGATTTTTTTTATACTCATGATTTTCATTATTACAAGAAAATAAAAAGGCAAAAAGAATCAATATTATTTTTTTCATAAATCAAACTTAACATAAATTATTAAAAACAAGAGGAACTAATAAAAAAAGCCCGCTTATTTGAATAGATTTTTTATTTTATTTTCTAATGACTTTAAGATAATGAACCTGTAAGTCATTGATTATAATTGATATAAAGTAATGTCCTTTAGGTAGATTACTATGTGGCCGCCAAGAAACAGAATATTTTTCAGGATCTAATACTCTTTCATCTAAATTTGCTACTATTTCTCCCCGAATATTATATACAGCTATAACAACTTTTGATTTTGTAAAAACACCGTAGTTAATTTCAATATGATTAATGAATGGATTAGGGCTAGCGTTATAAATGATACCTTTATCAAGATGGATATTATTTGTGCCAAGCGGAACTCCATTACCATCAATTACAATATTCCAAGTTCCTTCAAGATCTCCATTAGAGTTTGTAAATAAAGGAATAATACGATTAGTAGCATCAAATGGACCACTACTAACGGAAGCAGCAGTATCATTAGGGATGTAAGGGTCACCTTGAAAGTAAAGTTGTGTTATTAGGGTACTGAAACCTGGAGGTGTAATTTTAAAATGGATATGAGATGGTCTATAATTTGAGCCATTGAGATATAAACCAGGCTTAATTGACTCAAAGATATAAAATCCTTGACTATTTGTTGTTGTTTTTCCTCTCAAGTTATATCCAATATTATCATATTCTCCTGCATGATTAGCGTGCCAAATATCAATTTCTGTATTTGGAATAACTTCTGAACATTCAAGATTATACACTTGACCACTAATGATAATTCGTGTTCCTATTTCATTAATATCTGCAAGTTGATTATTCTGAATAGTAGGTGCATTAGAAGAATAAAAAGGTCCTTGTCCATATGCATCTTCTGTAGATTGATTACAAGTAGAAGTTGAATCCTTCTTCATTAAAGAATCGTCCGCATTCTCTGCCTTAATGATAGTTGGAAAGACAGTAGCTGTTAATAATGATAAAGATGTATTCTTTAAAAATTGTCTTCTTTTATTTTTTTTGTGTTTCTGCATAAGGCAAAATTATGCAATATTTTTATAAAAAAAATTGCTATAAATATTTGAAGTCAACTAAAACAACCTACTTGTGATAGAGTTGACTATATTTTTTAATAACTTATTAGCTAATAACACCAATATTTGAAAAAAAGAAATTATTAAAAGATTCAAGAAATGAGATGACTTACTAAATTAGGCAAATCGATTTTTAAAAAATAAATGCTGATTTAAAATAAATTGGAAGATGATCAGAAAAACCACCATACCAAGTGTCCCCGCCAAATGATCTACTAGGATAAACCTCTCCTTTGCTATTCTCATAAAGCATAAAATCTCTTTGAAATGATCCGTATGATAGCAATTGAATATCAGAATTTTTAAAATTCTTAGATATAATTATCTGGTCTAACCAATTCCAATTTCCTCTAAAATTATAAGAACCCTTTCCTGATACTAAATCAGTAGCCATAAGATTAATAAAATCATTTGAGACAAGAACTTTTGCTATGCTCTCATTAAATGGATAATCATTAAAATCTCCCATAATTAAAGTGTATTCTGCATTAGAAATATTAGATTGTAAATAATCTTTCAAAACTTTAGCCGCAAATAATCTTTTATGATTTGTTTCAGCTTGTCCCCCCCATCTAGATGGCCAATGATTTACAAAAACATTAATTATTTCATCTTTGAATGCAAGCTTTACATATACAATATCTCTTGTCGGTCTCTTTTCATTAGAATTTTTTATACTAATAAAATCATATTTCAATAATTTAAATTTATTACTAAATAATAATGCGCAATCAATTCCTCTACTATCAGGACCGTCTTGATGCACAATTGTATAATCTTGATTGGAAAAGGCTGGTGTTTTTAAAAGGTCTTCAATCACAAGTCTATTCTCAACTTCACACAAACCAATTATATCTGGCATATTATTATTATTTTTATAATGAGCGAGATTAGAAAAAACTTTTCCCAATTGTCTTAATTTATGATTATACCTATATGAATTCCATTGTTTTTTACTATTAGGAAGAAATTCACTGTCATTACTTTGTGGGCTGTCAATTGTATCAAATAGATTCTCAAGATTATAAAACACAGTAAATAATTCTTCATAGGAATCATTATTCTCATATACTTGAGAAAAAGATAAAAAAGGAGATAATAATAATAATAATAAGATTAACTTTCTCATAATTCAAAATTACTAAATAAATTTTAAAAAAGTTAAGACTGTTTGCTATAGAGTAATTTAAAATCACGCCAGTCAATTAATTCTGTTTATTTATATTCGTAGCAAAAATGACCTATTATATGACATCTATGATCCTACATTATTGTTTGCATTTTATCTTACCATTAATAATTGCTATTTTGTTTTTTAAAAAAGATTGGAAAAAAATCTATTTGATTATGATACTAACAATGATTGTTGATCTAGACCATTTACTTGCAAATCCAATTTACCAAGCAGACAGGTGTAGTATCAATTTTCATCCATTACACTCATATTATGCTATAATTATATATGTAATAATGTTATTCTTTAGAAGACCTTTCAATATAATTGGAATTGGGCTTTTGCTACATATGCTTACCGATTTTTCTGATTGCTTAATGCAAAATTAAATAATTTATTCCTTTTTTATTTATTTAAAAATCTATTTGATATAAGCTCAAAACAATAACATTGTTAAAAGTAAGCTTGAATAAAGGTACTCATGTTATTGACTTATTATTTTATTCATCCATACACAATTTAAATTATCTTTGTTTTTTAAAAAATACTATGATCTTAATTGCTGATAGCGGCTCCACTAAATGTAATTGGGCCTTATGTAATAAAAAAACTGAGATCGTTCAAGAGTTTACAACTCTAGGTTTTAATCCAAATTTTATTGATTCAAAAAAAATAATCAAGTATTTGGAGAAATCTACTTTAGAAAAGTATAAAAGTAAAATCAAAAATGTCTTTTTTTATGGAGCTGGGTGTTCATCACCAAGTAAAAATAAAATTATAAAAGATGCTCTTTGTAAATTCTTTAATAATGCTGAAATCATTGTTAGAAGTGATATTGATGCAGCTTGCTATTCTATTTATAACAATAAGCCTAATATAACTTGTATTCTGGGAACAGGCTCAAATTCATGTTACTTTGATGGGAAAAATATTAACAAAAATGGGCCATCTTTAGGTTTCTTATTAGCAGATGAAGCGTCAGGTAATTATTTTGGAAAAAAAATACTCCAACTTTATTTCAATAAAAGCCTTTCAAATGATCTCGAACTTAAATTGGAATCAAAATATGAAACCAATTGGTCTATAATTATGAAAAACATCTACAACAATAATAGAGCTAATGTATTCCTGTCAAAATATTTTCCATTTATCGCGGAAAACAAAAAAAATCCAATAATTCAAGATATTATTATTAATGGACTAAAAGAATTCTTTGATTTACATGTTTTATGCTATAAAGAATACAAAAACACTGAGATTAATTTTGTTGGTTCTGTTGCATACATCTTAGCAAAAGAAATACATGAAATAGCTAAAACATATAATTGCAAAATTGGAGATATTATTCAGAATCCTCTCAATGGATTAGTGAATTTTCATGCTAAAAGCAAAGTTGTTTAAAATTTAAAAAATTGAGGAAGATTAAATTTCTATAGAAAAAAATCACTCAATAATAAATGGATTGATGCAATTATAAGACAATGAAATTGAAAAAATTTAAAAAAATAACAATATATATAATAAGTCTATTATATATAAATGTAGGAGTTCAACATTTTATAAATCCAGATTTTTTTATCACAATTGTACCTCCAATTATAAAATGGAAAGTAAAGGCTGTTATAGTAAGTGGATTTATTGAAATTTTACTTGGGATTTTATTATTATTTAAACAAAGTAGAAAGTTAGCTTCTTGGGGAATTATACTACTTTTAATTGCTGTTTTTCCTGCAAATATATATTTATACATCTCAGAAAATGCGAGAGAAACACTTAATATATCTAAAAATCAAGCGTTATTCAGAATGCCTTTCCAAATTACATTAATAATTATATCGTACTGGCATTCAAAAAAACAAACATCCAAACAATTTTCAGTTATATGTAGTATACTGTTTTTAATAACAATGATTTACTTTCTAACAATATAAATACATCTAGTTTAAAAAATTACTGATATTTTATAACCTCAATCATAGACTGAGTTTTATTATTTTAGCAAAAAAAATATAAATTTTAACAAACTATGAAATTTCTAAAATTTACCTGCCTAATATTATTTTATATAATGTCTTCATCAAATATTTTTTCTGAAGAAAATATTAAAACAGAAAACAAAAACGCAATCTACTCAGGTTTAAAATTTAGAAGTATAGGGCCAGCACTTATGTCTGGAAGAATTTCTGATATTGTTATTCATCCTGAAAACGAAAATTTATGGTATGTTACAGCAGGATCTGGTGGAGTTTGGAAAACAGAAAATTCAGGTACAACATGGAAATCAATTTTTGATGGACAAAAAAGCTACTCAATTGGATGTATTTCATTAGACCCACAAAATCCAAATATTGTTTGGGTTGGGTCAGGAGAAAATGTTGGAGGAAGACATGTAGCATATGGAGATGGAATTTATAAAAGTGAGGATGCTGGAGAATCATGGAAAAATATGGGTTTACAAAAATCTGAACATATTTCTAAAATTGTTATTCATCCAAAAAACTCAAATATTATCTGGGTTGCTTCACAAGGACCATTATGGAGTAAAGGTGGAGAAAGAGGAATT
Source organism: Flavobacteriales bacterium (assembly GCA_002693745.1). Classification (GTDB taxonomy): domain Bacteria; phylum Bacteroidota; class Bacteroidia; order Flavobacteriales; family BACL11; genus BACL11. Next base: position 10,558 of record NZRJ01000068.1, on the reverse strand, counting down.
TATAAGTCTACTGATGGAGGGAAATCCTGGACTCAAAAACTTGGAGATAATGAATGGATTGGTGCAACAGATCTTGTAATTGATCCAAAAGATCCTAATTTACTATATGCCGCAACATGGCAAAGACATAGAACAGTAGCAGGATATTTAGGTGGAGGGCCAGGCACTGCAATTTACAAATCTAAAGACGGAGGAGAAAATTGGATTAAACTAAAAAATGGATTACCAAAAAGTAACATGGGAAAAATTGGTTTAGTTCTTTCACCTCAAAATTCTGATATAATCTATGCCGCAATAGAACTAGATCGAAGGACCGGAGGGGTATATAAAAGTGAAAATCAAGGAGCCAAATGGAAGAAAATGAGCAATGCAGTAGCTGGAGGAACAGGACCTCATTATTATCAAGAACTATATGCTTCTCCTCATAATTTTAATGAAATATATCTTGCAGATAATTATATGCAAGTTTCATATGATGGAGGCAAAACATTTACCCGAATGAATGAAAGTGAAAAGCATGTAGATAATCATGCCGTGGCATTTAAAATGAGTGATAAAAATTATATACTTGTTGGTTGTGACGGAGGATTATATGAAAGCTTTGACAAAACCAAAAACTGGAAATTTATTGATAATTTACCAATCACTCAATTCTATAAAATTGCTGTTGATGATAGTAAACCATTTTATAATATTTATGGCGGTACACAAGATAATAATACTCAAGGAGCTCCTTCCAGAACAGATAATATTCATGGAATTAGAAATTCAGATTGGTTTATTGTTTTAGGAGGAGATGGTCATCAACCAGCAACTGAACCAGGTAATCCAGATATTATTTATGCACAGTGGCAAAGAGGAAATTTAAATAGACATGATAGAAAAACTGGAGAAAATACATATATTAAACCCCAACCTGATTTTGGGGAAAAAACAGAAAGATATAATTGGGATGCTCCAATCTTAGTTAGTCCACATAATCCTAAAAGATTATATTTTGCATCTCAAAGAGTTTGGAAATCAAATGATAGAGGTGACTCATGGAATACGATCTCTGAAGATCTTACAAATAATATTACAAGACTATCAACTCCTTTTTATGGATCACAACAAAAATGGAATAATGCATGGGATGTACGAGCTATGTCTAATTATAGTACAATAACTTCAATATCTGAATCGCCAATACAAGAAGGCCTAATTTATGTTGGCACTGATGATGGTGTTATACAAGTAACAGAAAATGGAGGTGAATCATGGAAAAAAATTAATTTTAACAAAATGAAAAACCTTCCACAAACTGCGTTTGTAAATGATATTAAAGCTGATCTATACGACAAAAACACAGTCTATGCAGTATTTGACAATCATAAATTTGGAGATTATACCCCTTATATTTATATGAGTAAAAATAAAGGAGTAACTTGGGTAAATCTTGCTAGTAATCTGCCAGAAAACACTTTATTATGGAGAATAGTACAAGATCACATTAATAGTGATTTGTTTTTTTTAGGTACTGAGTTTGGAGTATATTTTACTAATAATTGTGGAGAAGAATGGCTGAAACTTGAAGGGGGAATGCCTAATATATCTGTTAGGGATATCGCAATACAAAAAAGAGAAAATGATCTTGTACTTGCAACTTTTGGAAGAGGGATATATATTTTAGATGATTACACGGCATTAAGAAATTTTAATAATGTAGGTACAAACTCTAAATTGTTTACACCTAGAGATGCTTTTAGATACAAACAAAAAAGGGTATTAGGAAGCAGAATAAAAGCATCTCAGGGGGATAATTATTTTGTTGCTGAAAACCCACCTTTCGGCGTAGAGTTCACATATTATTTGAATGAGAAAATTCAATCACAAAAAGAAATAAGAGAAAAAAAAGAACAAAAAGATGGAGAAAAAAATAAGATTGTTAAAATTCCTGCTTGGGAAGTTTTAGAGCTTGAAAAAAAAGAAATTAATCCAGAAATATGGATTTTTATCTATTCTAAAAAAGATATAATTAAAAAAATCAAAGCAAAAAATGTTAAAGGATTTAATAGAATAAGTTGGAACCTTTTAACAGAATCAAAATCTATTATATCGCCTGAAAACCTTAATAAAAACAACTCAGGACACATGGTTTTTCCTGGCAAATATTCAGCCCAACTATTTAAACAAACTTCAGGGGAATTTATTTCTATTTCAGAAAAAGTGTCATTTAATGTCAAACAATTGACTGAAGGATCAATTAAAGGAAATTCATTTGCCATGATATCAGAATTTCAAGATGAATTTTACCATTTAAAAGAAAACGCGAACAATTTAGCAGATGATATTGAAGATTTAAAGACCAAAATTAAACTTATGTTAAAAGCTTATGAAAGAGGTAACGCATTGGATAAAAAATTACATAATTCCTTATTGGTTAAGAGAAATGAAATTTTAGATCTTCAAACAAAGCTTGAAGGGAGTCAAGTGCGTAAAGAAATTGGAGAAGAAAATGAATATCCTAGTCTGTGGACATATCTTTGGTCAGCAAGTAGTGGTACAAACACAACGTATGGGCCAACAAAATCACATAAAAAAAGTTTAGATATTGCTAGTAAAATATTCTTAAATATTGAATTGAGCTACAAAAAAATTGAGAAATCTATATCCCCTCTTGAAGATCAATTAAACAAAATAAATGCTCCAAAAATTAATTTTAGTGATTAAAGAAAACTATTTTATCAAGTTTATTTTTTAACTAAAATCATAAACAATTCTCTACCTTTTCTAGCTTGTATAGAATTATATGCTATATCAAAAACTTGAATATTAAAATAAGGTGCAAAATATTCTTTATACTCATTTTTACTTCCACCAAAAGGAGGATGGGATTCATTCAAAGCATCATTAAAAAGTAAGCCTACTAATTTTCCACCAGGCTTTAGTAAATCATGCATTTTTAAAAAATAATCTCTTCTTTTACTTTTATCAATTGCACAAAAAAANGTTTGTTCAATAATAAGATCATATTGACCTTTAATGTCAAAGAAATCATTATANAATAGTTGTTTTTTGGGAAATTCATCAACTCTCTTACTAAAATTACTTAAAGCATACTTTGAATAATCAAGAATAAAAGTAAAAGCAAAATCATTTTTAAATAAATACTCTGCTTCATAAGCATTGCCACAACCAGGTATTAAAATTTTAAGTTTTTTATTATTAAGCTGATCAAAATATTCCTTTAAAGGAGTAGTAATTTTACCAACATCCCATCCAGTTTTAGATGTAACATATTTACTATTCCAAAAATCCCTATTTAATAATACATTTTGTTTACTAGACATTTGAACAACCCTTTCAAATAAAATTAATAACCATTTCTTAAACAAAGAAATTTAGAAAGTAAAGATATACTAAAAGAACAAATAGTGTTAAAACTCTAATTAAACAAATCATTAGATTTATACACAGTAATCCCTTTCATTTGATTTAATAGCGATTCATTAACAATTTTTATCGCTAAATCTTTTACTAACAAAGGCTGTATAGATTTTAAAAGACCAAAACTATTTATTTTTTGTATAAATTTTATAATATATTTTTCATCATGCCGTATTAATTCTGGTTGTCTAATTAATGATGGTGGTTGAAAAATATGAATTTTATCAAACTTTAAACTTTTAACTGAATATTCTAAAAGCCCTTTAATTTTTGGATAGAAAAAAAAAGAATTTTTATTTGCTCCAATAGATGAAATCAAAGAATAATGACGAATACCATTTTGAGATGCTATTTTAGCAAATTCATACTGATAAGTATAGTCAACCAAGTATTGTTGTTTTTTTCCTCCAGCTGATTTTCTAGTAGTTCCTAATGCAGAAAATAAAATATCCCCTTGAACTAAATTTTTATACTCTTCTATTCTAAAAAAATCAATTTTATGTACAGTTAATTTTTTGTGGTCGAGGTCAATGTTGCCTCTAACAAATATAGAAACTTTACTAAAATAAGCATTAGCTAATAATAATTTAACAATTTCTTTACCTGATGCCCCAGTAGCTCCGATAACTAATGCATGCATTTTTTTCATTTATCAAACTTAAAAACAATTTTCTAAAGAATCAAAAAAAAGAGGATCAGAAAGAATAATCACTTTATAAAATAATACAAAAACTATTTAATATATCTCTTTAATAAAAACGGGAGATATAAAAGATCAAAAACGAGTGCAATAATAGCAGACAAAATAGTAGTATATGCTAATTGACTAATAGATTTAAACTCTGAAAACAATAACGGTATTAAAGAAATAATAATTATTGTGGTTGTCTTAATAATAGCATTAAAAGTATTTTTTTCACAATAAATAATAGANTTACTAATAGATTTGTTTGCCTTTCTGTTTAAACTATATGCTGAGATAATATGTATTGAGTCATCTACTATTAAACCAAAAACAATTGCAAAAATAAAAGCATTAGAGAGGCTAAGATAGAATCCAAATATTGACATAATGCCTAAACAACTAAGAAGAGGAATAAAATTAGGAATTAAAGAAACCNAAAAATACCTAAAATTAAAATTATTTAAAAAAACAAAAATAAATCCGATCAAAATGATTGCTAACACTAAGCCTATCAGCACCTCATATGTTAGATCATTACTTACCTTATCAAACAAATATCCTATACCTCCAATATTAATATCATAATTCTTCTGCAATGCGTGAGTATGTAGCTTTTTATATAATCTATCTGATTCAAATGCTCCTATATCTTTTGTTCTTCCCTTTACAAGTAAAGAATCCTTAGTATTTAAAAAAATATCAACACTTACATCATTTGATTTTAAATAATCAAGATATGAATTAATATTTTCTTTATAATTCTTTAAAGTTAAAGAAATTGGTTTAATTCCTCCAAAATTTTGCTCAAAGTGCTGAATTTCTTTATATAACTTAGAACTAGAATTGATTTCATCAGTTAAAAAATTATCTACTTTAAGATTTATAACTCCTAAAAAGAAAAAAATCGCAAAAATAGCAAGCACAATTTTTTTATATGGCTGAAGAAATTTAATGAAGTTTCTTATCTGCATTAATATAAAAAATGAAAAAACTTTTTTGTTTAAAATCCTTAATTCAATAATAAATGCAAAAAATGTTACTATTACAAAAAGTGACAAAAAAATAGATAATGTTGTAATAACCCCAAATCGCATCAATGGTGTAAAAGAACCAAATGTAAAACTCAAAAATCCAATTGCAGTAGTCAATGAAGTTAAAAAAACTGGTCTGCCTATATCCAAAAGTTGAAAGCGAAATAACCTATAATTTAATCGATAAATATTTTTAATATTAAGCAAATGCATAAAATCAGAAATTGTTATAATAAAGATAATAGCAGGAATAATTATCATGATTAACTCAATACCACCAAATAATAAGTTTGATAATGAAAATGAAAATATTATAGAAATAAATATAGATGCTAGACACATTAAAACAAGCTTAAAACTTCTAGTAAAGTAAAATATAATTAAACTACATAGAATACTGCTTATTGTTATAAAAAAAATCAATTCCTTTATAACATTAGCCTTTATATANATCTCTGATTTTATCTGACCAGTAATATTTACCGGAGTATGAAACATATTTGAAAACTTATCTTCTAAAAATTCAAGTGTTTTAATCTTTTCTAATTCTTCATCTAAATTCTTACACTTAACAACAAATAAAAGATTTTGNAAATCATCAGTAATAAAATTACTATGATGATTTTTTATTCGGATTAACGAATTTTCAAAATCTAAAATATTATCTAAATCTAATAACTTTAAAGATATAGGTATAAAGGTTTGACTTATCAATACCCTTTCATTAAAAACACTTCTAATTGAATGAATATTATTATTAGTTTTAATGACGTCTAAATCCGTCGAAATCTCTAATGCTCTTTGATAAGAAAAGGTGTCTTTAAGCTTAACACTTACTAACAAAAGATTACTGTCATCAATAGATTTTTCAATTATATCTTTATCTACATCAACTAATTCGATAATTCGTTCACTTTCAAAGTACACTTTAAAATTATCAAAACTTAAAACACAAANTATTGAACAAAAGAATATTATAAATATATTATGATATCTGTATTTCCAGAAAAATCTAATCATATTTTTAGAGTATTAATTTCTAAAAATGAATTGTAAAAAATTATCATATTTAAAAGCGCGTAAAGTATAGCTGGAAGGGTCATCATAAAAGAATCTTTAACTTTAGCNCGTATGATAATTGCAATGATCATCATCAACGTTAGTAAAAAAGAAACTAAACATAGTAACCAAATATTATATAACCCCAATAATAATCCAATTCCTCCCATCATCTGAAAAATAGCAACTAAAATTCTTAATCTCTTAACACCCCACCTAGCAAAATCTAAAATCATTCTTCTAGAAAAAAGTGAATGAAAAGAATAAATAATAAAAGATATTGAAGAAAATAATATAAAAATTTTTTGAACCAAACTAATAAATTTAACTATTTATANNCTTTTTCTATTTTCTCAATATCATCAAGAATATCATTTGCTTCTTTTTCTTTTTCATCGCTTTTTCTTCTATCAATTTTAGATAATCTAAAGGCTTCAGCCTTTGCTTTTTTATATAAATTCAGCAACTTCTCTTTCTTTGTTTTTTTTTTAAATATTCCAAACATATTTTTTTTTATTTTTGTAAAATGACAACACTTACGNTTATACTTAATTTAGTTATAGCTTTTACATTATTAAATGTTTGGCTAATTAGANGAAACAAACAAACAATATATCGTGGAGGAGACGCTACTTCAATGTCTGAAGAATTCTCAACATATGGTCTCCCAAAATGGTTTATGTATGCTGTAGGATCTTTAAAGGTCATTATAGCATTTTTATTAATTATTGGTATTTGGATTAGTAAATTAAATATGTATAGTTATATACTATTAGCTTTATTAATGCTTGGTGCTATAATTATGCATCTAAAAGTTAAGGATAAAATTATTAAATCAGTTCCTGCTCTTTCTCTATTAACTTTATTATTATTACTCATTATAATCAACNTATAGTANTTTATCCTAATTTAAAAACGGTNTAATGGCTAATTCTTTTGCCTTTGCCTCAACCATAATATCTACATCGTTATTATAGGTTTTAGGAATATTTTTTATATAATCCGAATGCGCTTGAGGTTTAATTAAAGGATTATTCTCATGTATTGATTTAGACTCTGAATAATGAACTACTGGTCGTATAGATTTTGGCCATGTTGATACAGNAAGATCCAATGCATCTTTCTCTGAAAGACCACCANTACAAAATTTATGGTGATGAAAATCAAATACAATAGGAATTCCTAACTTATCATGTATATACATTAAATCTCTNACAGAATACATAGATTCCTTATCATCATTTTCAATAGTTAATCTNGATTTAACTGAATTAGGCAATAACTTAAAATTTGCACAAAACCGATCCATAGCAGACTGNTTATCTCCATAAACACCATTACAATGNATGTTTATTTTATTATAGGTAGAAAAACTTAGTTCTAATAAATCGCAAATTTCTGCATGATGTGTTAAATCTATTATGGTATTATTAACTACAGACTTATTAGGAGAAGTCAAAACATTATATGGTCCTGGATGAAATGTTAATCTCAAGTTNTTTTTCTTAGCATATTTAGCTGTTTGGGATAAATTACTTTTTATTTCATTATATTGTGGTAATGAATCTAAATCATAATGAGATGCCCACGGGAATATATCAGAAGAAATTCTAAAGAATTTAATATTATTCTTTACATTCCATTCTAAAATAGTTTGTAAATCTTTGACATTTAAAAGTGCAAGACTTCCAGCATAGTCTAATCCTTTTTTTAAAAACGTTTTCTTTATCATACCTCTGTTTGTATTAATCTTAACTCTCTGAGCTGCCAAAGTCATATTAATACATGCATATCCTATATTCATAATTATAATTTTTATTTATCAATAATATGATCTATTCTAGCATATGGTAAACTAACAAACTTTTTATTTAAATAATAATGATTAAGNCCACTAATACTTACAGAATTAGTCTCTTGAATATTGAGTGTGTAATCTTTCTCTAAAAATGAATTATTTATAAAAATATGTTCTATTTCTCCTACTATTAACTTTGAATTGCTAAATTTTAAATCAACAATTTCTTTCAAATNCATGCCAATTCTAACATGACTCTCAAAAACAAAAGGCGCAGAAAAATTTGGTATGTAATATTCAGTGAAATTACATTTTTCAAATTCAGAAACATTTTTTTCAAATTTAATCGAAGTCAAATGTGCTTGTTTAACATACTTTGGATGAACATGATTTATTGTGTAAACTTTTTCACTAATAATATTTGCTAATGTATCTCTTCTAACTTGCTTATTGCATCTGATAAAAAGACCTATTAAAGCTGGTTTACTCGATATGTGTACAATTGAGCTGAATATACCTAAATTAGGTATTTTGTTTTTATCAGTAGTACCTACTAAATTTACGGTTTTAATACCAGTTATTGAATTAATTAAATTTATTCTCTTAATCCTATCTATATTGTGAAAATCTATTTTACTAATATCCATGATAGAAAAAAATTAAATCTTTCTAGAGTCATAAGCCCAATGCAACAGAGCTTGTCTTTGCTTTTTTCTACACTCTAAGTCTAGTGGAGTACAATTCTTTTTAACTGCACCTAAATGTCTTTTAATTGCCTTCCATCTATTAATTTGTCTTATATCTTCGTTGTCTATTCTTCTACCAAAAAAATATCTACAATACCACTGAAACCAACCTCTAGGATCATCTTTNTATATCCATCCTTTATCAATCCAATTCTTTAGAGGAAGAGAAGCATCAACCTTAAAATAATTTAAATTTATATTCTTAAAATTTGGAGATAATTTTGCCTTGTTAAACCATGATTGAGGAAATTCAGAAGTACAGTCTGTCATATATTTTCCACCAAATACGCCTAAATTTAACATCTGCATTGGAGTAAGTTGAGGATTAAAATCATTGTGGAAATTTTGACCAATTGGCTCAGTCAATATATACTTATAGTTTTTTTGAAAATAATCATTAACTACTATTTCTTTCATAAACTAAATTTTTAAGCTAGACATACCACCATCAACAGAAATATCCTGACCCGTAATCCACTTAGAATCATTAGAAAGCAAAAAATTCAAAAGCGATGCAATGTCTTCAGTACTGCCAATTTTTTTNAGTGGGTTATTATTTTTAATTCTCTCTTCAGCAGTACTATTTTTTAAAATACGATCTGACATTTTACTTCTAAANAGCGATGGTGAAATACAATTCAGTCTAAATTTAGGTGCATATTCAGCAGCTAAAGCTTTACATAATCCAACTAAAGCAGACTTAGACATTGAAATTGATGAATGATATGGCAACCCAACTTTAGCAGCAATAGAACTTACAAAAACAATAGAACAACCATCATTAAAATAAGGAATATAAAATTTTAGTATTCTAACTAATCCCATGACATTAATATCAAAATCATTATAAAAATCATTAATTTTAAGGCTTTTAAATGGTCTTAAATTTATTGTTCCTGGAAAATAAACAAGACCATCGTACTTAATATCACTTGAATAATAAGTATTAGAATCATTGATATCAAACTTATCCACTTCACTTTCACTAGCATCACGACTAAGTTTTAAAAAATTATATTTATCACTATATTGTTCTATTAATGATTTAGCAGAATCACTATTTGCTCCAACTAAAAGTACATTTTTCATGATTTAGAGTTTAAGTTATCAATTTTCTTTGCCATTATAAAATCATTTTCATGTAACCCATTAATCTTATGAGTAAACAGAATAATTTTAACAAGTTTATAATTTAAATGTATATAAGGATGATGCCCCTCATTCTCTGCCAAATCTGTAACTAAATTTAAGAATTTAACTGCATCAAGATATACGTCAAATTTATATTCCTTAACTAATTCTATTTCGTTATTAACATCCCAATCAGAATCGATATGTTTAATTAAACTTTCTATTTGTTGTTTATNTAAAGGAGGAATACCTCCCTGACATGGAATACATTTTTTATTTTCAAGCATTTTATTAATTTAAAATTACNGTATAAATTTTCATTCACTTAATTAAATGGAGTAAGTAAGTTAAGGAAAACAATTTATTAGTTTACGACAAGTATTAAGTTTTTAAAAAACTGAACTCCTTAACTTACTAAATAAGTGATTTATCTAGTAAATCGCTTTATTATAGAACCATTACTATATACATCAAAGACTAACNGNTTTTTTATTGACCTTTTTACTTTTTCTCCAAGAAGATTTAAAGTATATAAAAATTCAGTATTNACTANNTTGANATTTTCATTNATAGNTGTGGATGATGGTAATAAAACAGCATCAATAACATGTACTACACCATTATCAGCTACAATATCTGCAACTGTTACCATTGCATTGTCTATATAAACACCTGTAGAATT
>NZRJ01000067.1 GCA_002693745.1 Flavobacteriales bacterium | reverse complement strand
TATTTCTATTGTCTTCACCAGCTTGGTTAGCACACCCCAGTATTACATCATTAATTTTATGTGGATCAATACCTGTTCGATTTATGATTTCCTTGATTGGAATTGCAGCTAAATCATCGGTTCTTATATTTTTTAAAGATCCACCAAAATTTCCTATTGGTGTTCTAATTGCATCAATTATGTATGTTTTCATAGACATTATTCTAATATTATTTTTTTTTCGACTGTTCCATCATCGTAAATGAAGAAACAAGGTAGATTTTTAGTTTCGTTTATACTTTTGCCTAAAACATCTATTATTCTAATTAATTGCTTCTCTTCTGAGTTTATATCTATTATGTCAGTACTTGCTCCAATTAATCCGTTTATATCATATTTGCTAAAGAATTTCCATATCTCATTACAGGCATTAATATCATAATTTGTATTACCATTATTATTTGTAAAATTACTTCCAGGCCATGTATGTCCACCATCAATAATTTTAAGATGTTCAACCTCCACTCCATTTATTCCATTTTTCCAAATATAATGTTCTACATTACTACTGTCAGAAAGATTAATATTTGCTATTTGCATATAAATGCTTTGCGTATCACATTCATTGTAATTTACCCAAAAGGATAAAATACTTGATATAGATTCAACGCCAGGTTTTCCATTATAAATAGAAGAACTATCTGCAACGCCATGAATATGTAAAACAGGTGTTGAATGACTTGGATTACAAATATTCAGCATATAAGAAATATATGAGCCTGCAACAGGCGCTATAGCTGCTATCTTATCTGAGAGCTCACAAGCTAATCTATAGCTCATATATGCTCCATTTGACATTCCAGTACTATAAACTCGTTCAGAATTAATATTATATTTTGATGATAAACTATCTAAAAGTTTTGAAATAAAATTAATATCATCAACTGAAGAGCCTATCTGACCGATATTCCAATGTGTTACACCTTGATTATTTAATAGTCCTTGAGGATGAACAATAATAAAATTAGCTGTGTCAGCTATTGATCTGAAGTCAGCATGCCACATTGCAATATTAGAACTGCCAGTTAGTCCATGAAAGTTTAAAACTAAAGGTGTAGGTTTTGATGGGTTATAAATTTGTGGTATGTAAGTAGTAAAAGATCTATATGTTCCATCAATATAAATACTATCATTTATTGTTTGTTGAGCAAACAACAGTGATGGTATGAAAAGAAATATAAGTATGATTTTCTTCATAGTTATTTACTTGGAAACCATTCTCTGTGAGTTCGGTGAACCTTTCCTTTAAAATGAGCGATTTCTATATTATCTTGATTAGTTATTTTAATATTGTAAACTGCTAATTTATCGTTTTTACTTATTTCTTTTGTTTCTGCAATTAACGAATCTCCACATACAACCTTTTTAGTATGTGAAATACAAGTTTCAACTGATAAACACTGCCTCCCATACGAATTCGCTGCAAAAGCTAGTGCACTGTCAGCTAAAGAATAAGAAATACCCCCGTGAGTAATGTTAAAGCCATTGGTCATTTCTTTTCTTACAATCATTTTCAACTTACAAAAACCTTCAGATATCTTTACTACTTCAATGCCGAGCCAATTGCTGAAAGCATCTCCATTTATCATCTTTCTTACTATCTTCTCTGCTTTTTTCATCAATAAAAGGATTTATTTTCTTTAACCATTCTTCTCAGTAAAGGAGATGGTCTATATCTATCTTCTCCATACTCTTCTTGTAGGTCCTTTAGTACATTAAGTACATTATTTATACCAATTTCATCTGCCCAAATAAGTAATCCTTTTGGATAGTTAACACCTTTTGTCATAGCTAGATCAATATCTTCTTTAGAAGCAATATTTAAAAATAGTGCGTCTGCTGCTTCATTGATTAACATTGAAAGAATTCTCCATAAGATTCTTTTACCTAATTCTCTATTTTTAATTGGTTTAGGCATATCAATAGAATAATCGTAGTATCCTCTTTCTGACTTTCTTCCTAAATATCCAGCTTCCATCATTCTTTTTTGTGTAAAAGAAGGTTTATATCTTGTATCATAATAAAAAGCTTTAAATACAGTTTCTGTTACTGTATAATTGATATCATTGCCGATATAATCCATTAGTTCAAAAGGACCCATTTTAAAGCCACCTAATTCTTTTATTGCCCAATCAATTGTTGCAAAGTCAGCAATACCTTCTTCATAAATTCTAATTGCTTCGCCATAAAAAGGACGTGCTACTCTATTAACAATAAAGCCTGGTGTATCTTTTGTAAGAACAGTAGTTTTTCCCCAGCTATCAATTATCAATTTTGCATTTTTAAGTGTTTCTTTAGATGTTTGCACTGCAGGGATAATTTCTACAAGTGGCATTAAAGGAGCAGGATTAAAAAAATGTATTCCTAAAACTCTTTCTGCTCTTTGGCACGCTCCCCCGATAGAAGCAATTGATAAAGATGAAGTATTTGATGCAATAATACATTCCTTATCTACTAAATTTTCAAGTTCTTTAAATATTTTTTTCTTTATTTCAAGATCTTCAATTATTGCCTCAATTATTAATCCACTTTGTTTGACATCCTTTATATCTTGCGTAAAGTTAATTCTTGATAGAATATTTTCTTTTTCATCTTTTGAAATCCTTTCTTTTTCAACTAACCGGTTAAGAATTTTGTTGAGTTTTAATTTTGAATTCTCAACAGCACCATCAAAAGTATCATATAAGCAAACCTGATGTCCCTTTGTAGCAGCTATTTGGGCTATTCCAGTCCCCATTGTTCCAGCCCCAATTATACTTACTTTAATCATTTTATTTTCCTTTAAAGTTTGCTTTTCTCTTTTCTAAGAAAGCTTGAACCCCTTCTTTAAAATCTTCTGTTTCTGCAGCTATTACTTGACATTTATCTTCCATATCTAGCTGATCTTCTAAGTTATTGTTAATTGATGCATTTAAAAGCCTTTTCGTTAGTCCTAATCCTTTAGTTGGCATCTTTGCTAATTTACTAACTAAATTCCAACTATCTCTTTGAAAACTTTCATCTGAGTAAGTTTTATAAATCATCCCCATCATTTCTGCATCTTTTGCATATATTGGTTCAGCACTCATCATCAGCGCGGTTGCTTTTTGTATTCCTATTAATCTTGGTAAAAAGAAGGTAGATCCGCTATCAGGTACTAATCCTATTTTACTAAATGCTTGTACAAAGGATGCACTTTCTGTTGCAACTATAATATCACAAGCAAGTGCTAAACTTGCTCCAGCTCCAGCAGCAACACCGTTTACTGCAGCTATTACTGGTTTCTCCATATTTCTTATTTTTCTAATAATTGGATTATAGTGTTCTTGAATAATCTTGCTTATACTTGGAATTGATGGATCTATTGCCTCAGCTAGATCTTGTCCTGCACAGAATGCTTTTCCAGTTGCTGTAATAAAAATTGCACGTACTTTATCATTTTCTTTACATTTATCTAATGCATCTTGTAGTTGAATTGCCATTTCTCTAATAAAGGAGTGGTATTTTTCAGGTCTATTTAACGTAATTTTACCTACCCCTTGTAAAACTTCAAATTGTATCATTGCTTATGCTTTTGAAAAGCTAAAATAATAAAAATAAAATCTTAAATGCATTTAAAGNANTCNAACGGTTCTAAGCAATCTGAGCATTTATACATNGCTTTACAAGCAGTAGNTCCAAACTCACTAATNAGGTTTACATTTTTTGAATTGCATTGTGGACATATGACTAATTTAGAAGGAGGNGCTATCNCATATTTTTTAAGTTTCTTTTTCGTTGAATTTGTCATCCAATCAGTAGTCCANGCAGGAGAATAAACAAGTTTTATTATAAAGTTATGAATTCCATTACTTTTTAGACAGCTTTTTATATCATCTNTAAATGTTTTAACAGCAGGGCANCCAGAATAAGTAGGAGTTATACTTATTGTATAAGNTTTATTTTTAAAGCTAACATCTCGAATAACACCCAGTTCTANTACAGATATTACTGGTATTTCAGGATCAGGAACTGTATTTAACAAATCCCATATATGTGATGTGTTACCATTTTGCATTTGGATATGCTCTTGGTAAAAACTGCATTTCAGCAAGAAGAAAGCCAAGGTGTTCTGTATGTATNCCTTTTTTACTTCCAGTTGCCATATAGCCATCTAAAGGTCGCTTTAATTTTGCTTTTGTAAGAGTACTATCAATTAATTTGTCCCATTGATCTTTTAATTGAAAATTGTCAACACCAATCCCTTTTTCTAACATCTCGTTATCTATTTGATCCATTTCAAATAGTTCTCCAGTATATTGCCATAAAGAATTTAAAGCTTCTTGAACTTTGGAATTACTTTCTTTTGTTCCATCCCCTAGTCGAACAAGCCAATTGCTAGAATGTCGGAAATGATATTTTACCTCTTTTAATGATTTTGCTGCTAGTGCTGCAAATGTTTCATCTTTACTTGAAGTAAGTTCTGTGTAAAACAATAAACTAAAAGCATCATGTAAGAAATTTCTAACTGTTGTTCTGCCAAAGTTGCCATTTTCTTGTTCTGATAATTGATGATTAAAGAATTCTCTTTCGTTTCTTTTAAATGCCAAATCATCTGGTGATTTTGAACCATCTAATTTAGCTGCATACTCATAAAAACCATTTGCCTGACCAAATAAATCTAATGAAATATTTGAAAGAGCAATATCTTCTTCTAGTGTTGGTCCCTTTGAACACCATTCAGACATTCTTTGACCTAGTATTAAGGAGGTGTCAGCGATTCTTAAAGTATAATTTAAAAGACTTTTCAAATTTATATATGTTTAGACCCTTCAGGCATTGTATAGAAAGTGGGATGACGGTATATTTTATCATTTGATGGATCAAAAAATGCTTCACTATCTTCTGATTCTGAAGATACAATTTCACTTGCTTTAACTACCCAAATACATGACCCTTCATTTCTTCGGGTATAAAGTTCTCTTGCATTTTCCAATGCAATAATTTTGTCTGCAGCATGAACATTGCCAACATGTTTATGAGCTAATCCATTTTTACTTTGAATAAATACTTCCCAAACTATATTATTCTCTGCCATTCTTAATTATTTAATTTACCAATTCTTGTTTTTTAGCATATTCTTTAGCTGCTTTTCTTACCCATTCTCCCTCATCATGGGCTTTCTTATGGTGAGCTAGTCTTTGTTTATTACATGGACCATTGCCATTCACAACATTCCAAAATTCGTCCCAATCCATTTCACCAAAATCATAGTGTCCTCTTTCTTCATTCCATTTTAAATCAGGATCTGGAATTGTTAGTCCAATAACTTCTGCTTGAGCAACTGTTTTATCAATGAAGTTTTGACGCAATTCATCATTTGTTTGTCTTTTAATTTTCCACTTCATTGCATTACCTGATCTTGGAGAGTCAGAGTCTTGAGGGCCAAACATCATTATGGATGGCCACCAGAATCTATTTAAGGCATCTTGTGCCATTTCTTTTTGTTCTTTTGTTCCTTTTGCCATTTCTGCCATGATTTCATATCCTTGTCTTTGATGAAAACTTTCTTCTTTACATATCTTTATCATAGCTCTAGCATAAGGACCATAAGAGGTTCTTTGTAAGGAAACTTGATTCACAATAGCAGCTCCATCTACTAGCCAACCTATTGCTCCCATATCAGCCCAGCTTAGAGTCGGATAGTTGAATATCGAAGAATATTTTGCTTTTTCACTATGTAATTGTTGTACTAATTCTTCTCTGCTAATACCTAAAGTTTCAGTGGCTGAATATAAATAAAGTCCATGTCCTGCTTCATCTTGAACTTTAGCAAGTAATATCATTTTTGCTCTTAACGATGGAGCTCTTGTTATCCAGTTTCCTTCTGGTTGCATACCGATAACTTCTGAATGTGCATGTTGAGACATTTGTCGGATAAGATGTTTTCTATAATCATCTGGCATCCAGTCTTTTGGCTCAATTTTTTTTTCATTATCAATTTTTTCTTGAAAATATTCTTCGTTCATTTAATTAAATTTATTTTGCAAATTTATTAAATATTATTATCATATTTATTATAATATCACTATCCTTTTTTTTCTAAAATGATATTTTTGCAATGATAATTAGATAATTAATGAATAAATTTTATCCTTTAAAAGTTTTAGAGATTGAACCATTAACTGCTGAATCAGTTAAAATAGTTTTTGAATCTTCAAATTCTGATGCTTTTAATTTTAAAGCTGGTCAATACATTACCTTACGCAAAGAAATTAACAGTGAAGACATAAGAAGATCTTATTCGATATCTTCATCTCCAGAAGAAGGTCTTGAGATTGGAGTTAAGCGTATAAAAAATGGTCTTATGTCTACCTTTTTGACTAAAGAGTTAGAAGTAGGAGATTTTATAGATGTTATGCCTCCAACAGGTAATTTTTATTTAGAACCCAAAGAAAAAGAATCTCANTATGTTGCTATTTGTGCAGGAAGTGGTATTACTCCAATTTTATCTATGGTTAAACAAGTACTTAATAATAGTCCTAAAAGTTTTTTTACCTTGATCTATGGAAACCAAACTAGTAATAGTATTATGTTTGCAAATGAACTTCGCTCATTAGAAACTGATTTTCAAAGTCAATTTTTTATTCATTATGTTTTTTCTAGACAAGATGTAGTAGATTGTATAAAAGGAAGGATTGATAATGTTTTATTAAATAATCTTTTTAATTCTAATAAAAATTTAAATGATGCTGAATCTTATTTTTTATGTGGTCCAGGAGCAATGATTGATAATGTTAATCAATTTCTAATTGATTCTGGTACTGATTCAAAAAAAATATATTTTGAAAGATTTACATCAAATTTTACTAATAAAAAAGAAAGTTCTAAAGATGTAAATGACAACGAGCTTATTTCTAATGTTCTTGTTTCTGTAGATGGTGATGATTTTGAGTTTAGTTTGTCCTCTAAGGGGGAAACAATTTTAGATGCAGCTATGAATGCTGGTGCTGATGTTCCATTCTCATGTAAAGGAGGTGTGTGCTGTGTATGTAAAGCAAAGGTTCTTGAGGGAAAAGTAGATATGGATCAAAATTATTCTTTATCAGATGAGGAAGTTAAACAAGGATATGTTTTAACATGTCAGTCTCATCCAATATCTCAAGATGTCGTATTGGATTTTGATGAGATTTAATCTGTAAGTTTANTTAANANTTAANTTTTTTANCTTTTTAGTTTTGGATCTAAAGCNTCTCTAGAAGCNTCAGCTATCATATTGTAAATTGTAATGGTAAGAAATATTGCCATTCCTGGGTAAATAATTAACCACCATGCCTCTAAGTTTTGTCTACCAAGATTAAGTAATGAGCCCCAAGTAACTATATCGTCTGGCACTCCAATTCCAAGAAATGAAAGACTNCTCTCAATTAAAATTGCAGAGGCAATACCAAATGCTATACTTACAAAAACTGGAGCTAAAGCATTAGGAAGAGCGTGTTTAAATATTGTTCTAGCAGAAGAAAAACCTAATGATTCTGAAGCTTGAACAAATTCTAGNGATCNAATTCTTAAGAATTCTGCTCTAGTAAACCTAGCAATTCCAGTCCANCTAGTAAGCCCAATAATAATCATGACAATCCATATACTTCTTTCAACAACNGCTGTAATAGTTATAATTAATAGTAGTCTTGGAATTGAGTTTAATAGCTCAATTCCCCTNGAAACGAANGCATCAACAGGNATATTGGTTTCTTCTTTTAAATATCCAAATTGTAAAAAGTTACTTATCTTTCTAAAAATAAATATAATTGCAATTATTAACAAAACACTTATAATCATTTGGTACATTCCACTTGATATACTTTCTCCAAAACCTTCTGCTAGTTTATATTTTCTTTGTCCAAAACCATAGAACATNCCCATAAATACTCCAAAGATAGTTAGCCAATATTTGATTCTAGGCATTCTTAATTTTGTATCACCAAAGAACCCTGCTAGTGCGCCCAAAATAATTCCAATTATTGAAGCTATACCCATAGCAACTATACCAACCATTAATGAGATTCTTGTACCATGAATCAATCCGGCTGCTAAATCTCTACCAATCCCATCAGTACCAAGAATATGTCTAAATTTTTTAGGTGCATCGATTATCTTTCCTTCATGGTTTTTAAATCTTTGTTTTCCTCCTGGAGATACATAGTCCCTGTTGTACCTATCCATGCTTCCAGCAGAATAAGGAATAAGAGGCCATATAACTTTTTCAAANTNTAGTCTTCTCCAGTCAGTAATATCATATTGTAATATTTCATCTAATTTTCCATTTTCAAAGAAAATAGAATCAGTTCTGTTATNATNAGCAAATGCTGGATATAGATTTTCACCCTTATATTTTGCATATAGAGGTCTCTCATTTGCAATGTAAGGTGCGAAAACAGCAATNATGATAAGTGTAAATAGTAGATANAGACTCACTAGTGCAATTTTGTTCTTCTTAAATTGTGACCAAGCGTATTTTTTAAATGAGAAATTTTCGTTTTTATTTTGCATAGTTCTATTTGTATGAGATTCTTGGATCAACTACTGCATAAAGAATATCTGCAACTAGATAGCCAATCATTGTTAAAAATCCTGATAAGGTAAAGACTGTAATAATCATTGGGTAATCATAGTTTAATATAGAATTATAAATCTCAACTCCCATACCAGGAATAGAGAAAATAACCTCAATAATTATACTACCTCCAATNGCCATTGGAAATATNGCAGCAAAAACAGTTATAATTGGTAATAATGAGTTTCTTAATGCATGTTTNAGAATAACTTTCTTTTCACCTAAACCTTTAGCTCTTGCTGTACGAATNTAATCTTGAGAAACNATATCAATCATTCCNACTCTCATGATCCTACTTAAAAATGCAAATGATCCATATGTGTAGGTTATAATTGGTAAAATTAAGAAAGGCATTCTATGCTTGATTTTTGTCCAAAAGCTCCATTCAGGATTAAATACAGTAGGATCTTGTATACCAGAGACAGGAAACCAAGCTAAATTATCAGGATTAGCAAATTGCAGTAATAATAGTGTTCCAACAAAGAATGAAGGCATAGAATATANAATAAATAATATCAAGGACATCCCTTTGTCTGCAGCTGAATCTTTTCGGTATGCAGAATAGATTCCTATTGGGATACTAATTAGATATGCTAAAAATATAGATATAAGTGATAATGAGAATGAAATTCCTACCTTTTGCCAGATCTTATCTTGTATTGGCTGACTATCTATATAAGAGATTCCAAAATCTCCCCTAAGTAGTCCTTTTCTATCTTTTCCATTTCCAAAAAGCCATAAATGGTATTGATTGTTTTTTCCATACCAATGAAGAGTAGGGATATATGTTTTCCATCTAGTTGCATTACTTTTAAGTTGATTTTTAGTGTCTTCTAATTTTAACAAATCAGGTAGTAAAATATTTAAATAACTATTATTGGTTACTAAAGAGTTCATTTTATTAAACTTTAGTTCAATTAATTCTTNATTAGAAGTTTCTAGTAAACTACTAATTTCGGATCCAAACTGATTAGTGATTTCATTTACATTATTTAAATCTAATAGACTATTNTTACTTACAATTTCTTTTGGTACAATAGATTGATATGTTTTTTGTAGAGATAATAAATTATGATAATAGTTTGATACGATAAGCCAATTACCACTTTGATGTATTAAAGCTTCTAAATTACTTTTTTGATATTTATCTTGNATTTTATATAGTGTATCAGAACTTGCTAAATCACTTANACTTATGTAGAAAATAGGTAGATCTAAACCTAGTTTTTTTCTTAATTCTGCTTTAATCTTTTTTGAAGCTCCTGATTGTTCTTGAGCTGANCCTTCGCTTTCAGATGTTTTTGCTAATCTTTCTACGGGATCTCCCGGCGCATTAATACTGATGATAAATGACAATAGCGATATTGCTATTAGCATTGGGATAAATGTTATTATTCGTTGTATTGTATATTTNAGCATAAAAAGTAGTTATTGAGAACTGTTATTTGACACAAAATTTGAATTTAACTGTAGGTTATTAAGCATAACTCCTGGAAATTCAAAAAACATATCTCTATTATTAAATCTTTTATGTATAGCAAATTTTCTTTTTGTGCACCAAAGAAAAACGTAAGGTTGATCTTCATAAATTCTAGCCTGTAACTTTAAAAGCGCGTTTTTATGTGTTTCGTAATCTAATGTGTTATTTGCTTCTTCAATTAGTGCATCACTTTCTGCATCTCCAAATCCACAAAAATTAGATCCCTTATTGACCCAAGAGGATGTATGCCATAACTGCATAGGGTTTGAATAAGCAGCACTACTTCCCCATCCTGCAAGCATAGCATCAAATTTATGATCTCCTGCATTTTTATAGAATAACGAAAAATCCATAGGAGTTGGCTCAGCTACAATACCAGCTCTATACATACTTTCCTTCATCATTAAAACTATTTCTTTAGAAATAGGAGAACTCATATAGCTGAATTTAAAAGAAAAAGGTGTTTTAACTCCATTTATCATTTTATCACGAATATTATCTCCATCAGTGTCTACCCAACCTGCTTCTGTTAGAAGTTCTTTAGCTTTTTTAATGTCTAAGGGAATAAATTCTAAAGTGTCATTGTACCATTTTTTTAATGGAGAAACACTAGATGGTTGTCTTAATGCCTTTCCATGAAACATTACTTCTATTATCTCATCAATAGGAATTGTATAAGCAATAGCTCTTCTTACTTTTTTATCAACAAAGAATGGTTTGTGTTTAACTCCGTCAGGTTTGGTATTTAAACCTATATAAGAAATTCCATATCTATCTAAATAATCTGAGTCATAATTTTTATTAAAATATTCTCTTTCTCTTAGTTTCATTAACTTAACAGTACCAATATTTGTAGTTACATCAATTTCTTGATTTTTTAAAGCAAGATATGAAGATGCATCTTCTCTTATTACTTTAAAAATAATTTTTTCAGGAAAAGTGTTGTTGTAAACAGATGTGTCTTGTGCTCCCCACCAGCCATCTTTTCTAGTTAAGGTTATATATTGACTTGGTTCCCATTCAGAAACTTCGTATGGGCCAAGACCTTTTAATTTTTCTGGTTTAAATCCATTATCAGCATGATTAAATTCATTAAACCAATTAGTTACTTCATCAGTTTCTTCAAAGCTTCTAGAATGAATTTCGTCAAAAGAAATTTTTTCTAATATTCCATTTGGATCCCAATATTTTTTTTGTTGAATATAAATACCCCCTAGAATTGTTTTT
>NZRJ01000066.1 GCA_002693745.1 Flavobacteriales bacterium | reverse complement strand
TTTGTATTTTTAAGAAAATTTTCTGCTGAATCACCAAGAAGTTTAGTTAGCCCAACGTTAGGTATTGCAAAATTAGCATTTATATCTGACTCTATGAAAGCTACCTGAAAGAGTCTTATTCCAATACTTGCACTAACATTTTTAATTTCATCATTCAAAGCAGGTATCGCGAATAACTCCCAAAAACAATCGATAGTATTTGTACTTTGATTATTTTTTTTTAGCCATTTATAAAAATTTTCATTATCCAATTCCTTGAGATCTTTGGGTTTCATTTTTGATATCTTATACAAGGTTTTTAGTAAATTCATCCTTTCTCGTACTTTTAGGTGCTTATATTGCAAAATAGAAAAAACTTTCCCTAGTATTTTGATAGGGAAGTTATGGGACTGTAGATTAACTAATTTGTTTTTATTAAGTACTGGTATTCTTAGTTTTTTTTCAAAAGAAATCTTTTCAATTGAGTTTATTTCTGATAAAAATTTGATAAATTCTTTACATGCCCCTACAATAACATGTTGCCCATTATCAATTTCTTCTTTTGAATTATTATCGTAAAAAGAATATGCTCTTCCACCTAAAAAAGGTCTTTTTTCTATAAGCAAATTATCTATTTTTTCTTTGGCTAACTTACATGAAATTGCTAGACCACTTACCCCTCCACCAATTATGATAATTTTCATCTAAATAGTCCGATATAAAAATTTTTAATTATTGAAGGAAAAATTATCTTGATTTTTTGAGTTTTTGACAACGTGATTTTTTTATTTATTACATCAAAGTTATTTTTTTCTATTTCGTTAAGAATCTCAAAATAAATATCCTTCATAATTTCAGGGCAAAATCTATATTTTTTATTTATTAGTGGGAAAAGTTTTTCACCTGAGGAAAAAAAATCTCTTACTCTTTTGGCTTGAAATTCCATAAACTGTATTACATTTTCTTTTTTTTCTCCTGATAGAATTTCATCTTCAGATATATTAAAATTTCTTAGTTCATCTTCAGGAAGATAAAATCTTCCCATTTTATAATCTTCTTTAATATCTCTCAATATATTGGTTAGTTGAAGAGCAATCCCTAAGTCCGTTGCATACTTATGAGCTTTGGAATCATTTACACCAAAAACTTCAATCATAGCTAAACCTGTGGAACTTGCAACCTTTTTACAATACTCTGTTAGTTGATTGAAATTTTTATATTTCTTTTTACTAAGATCCATACGACATCCATCTATAACATCTTTTAGATGTCTAAGGTTTTGTGGATGTTTTCGTAGAGTTTCTCCTAATGCGATCCACAATCCAGAATGTTTTTTATTCTCTAAACAATCATCTAATTTATTCTCAAGATTGAATAACTGAGATTCGATATTTTTTTTTGGGAGATTGTCATTTTTGTCTACTGCATCATCGACGAGTCTGCAAAAAGCATACCCAGCATAAATTGCATTTCTTTTTTCTCTAGGAAGAATCTTAAATGCATAGTAAAAATTAGATGATGCCGACTTAGTTAATTTTGCTACAAAATTATAAGAATTATTTATTTCGCTTTTAGAATACATTTTAAAAATTTTTGCCTGATACAGGATTGAGACCGAATTTTATCCTAAGGTAAATTGATATAAATATCTTTATTTTATCCAACTTACTCAATTTTGGTCTTTTGGTAATGGTATCGAAATTATTTTTTTCAATTTTACTAATAATTGATAATCCTCCCATGGTAAATAAACTAATATCTAATACCAATTTTTTGTCAACATAATTAATAAGATTGTACCCTTCTTCGAAAATTTTTTTTGTTCTAGTTACTTGAAATTGCATCATTTTTTTAAAATTTTTAGAATATTTTTTCTCCTTTATTTCCTTATAACTAACATGAAACTTTTTTAAGTCACTAATAGGGATGTATAATCTATTATTTTCAATATCTCTCTTTATATCTTGAAGAAAGTTGGTTATCTGTAATGCGGTGCATATTTTATCAGAAAGAAATATATTATTCCTGTTGGAGCAATCTAATAATTGAAGTAGGATTCTTCCTACTGGGTTTGCAGAATATTTACAATAATCCAATAAATCACTAAACGTTTGGAATGATTGTTTTTTCTGATCCATAAGGTTTGCAGTAATTATTCTTTTGAACAAATATTTTTTAATTTTAAATGTCTTAATAGTATTCTCTAAAGCTATGAAATATGGGTGTGAAGACTTAGAAATGTAGCATTTATCTAATTCATTCTCCCATATTCTTAAATTTTCTAATCTATTCCCAGTAGATTCATCTCCAATATCATCAGTTAGTCTACAAAATGTATAAACCGAATAAAAATGTTTTCTGATATTTTTAGGAATAAATTTTGAACCTATGGTAAAATTCTCATAATTTTCTTGCATGAATTTTTTACACTCTTCAAAACATTCTGAAAGGTAATCCTCATTTGACTGTTTATTTATTTTTACTGATGGTAGTAAATCTCTTATACTTGAAGTCATCTTATATTTTTTTCTCGAATAAACTATAAGTTTCAAGAAACTTTGATATGTTTTCACTCGGTTCTATATTTTTTTTAAATATTTTAAGAAAATTTAATATAGGAACTTGCCGACTGGTATTATATGTTTTATTTATAGATAATAAAGTTATTATAGGGATATTTATTTTTTGAAGCGTTTCAGCGATCGTAAATATATTTGAATCAATACTTGTTGCTAAATAATTTTTATGTATCCATGATTTATACGCCGAAGAATTTATTTCATTTCTTATAGTTACATTTTTATTTATATATAGATCAATAGATGCTATTTCAGCAAACATTTTTAATTTTGATATGATAGATTTATTAATTTTTATTGATGGGAGTTTTTTTCTTGAGTCCCAAGTTGTGGGATGTCCAATAAGTACAGAGAGTTCTGAAGGGATTAATATATCTCCAATTTTGTAATAGCTGTTTGTTGATGAGCAAAAACCAATCAAGAAAATTTTATTAGGATTATATTTGTCTATGAAATATAAAATATTATCATAGAAGTCACTTTGGTTTTTAATAATAATTATTTTCATATTGTCTAAATTGTTTGAAATGTACTCTTCATAGTTATCGTCCGAATAGTACTCAATGAATTTATTTTTATTAATTAATTTCTTAGTAGATATTTTATTTGTAGTAATAATCAAATTCATATTAGATTCCAATTTTAAACATTTCTTGTCAATAAAAATTTACCTAATTCTATTAGATCAAGTTTAATTTTTTCATTTATATTTGATGAAATTATTTCTTGGTGGCAATTTTTCCATGTAGTATTAAGTAAATTTTCACAATATTCTGAAGTCCTTAGTTCCTCCATAATTTTTAAGATTATTTTAACTTCCTTGTTGTAAAGATTTCTTTTTTTAATAAATAGATTTTTGATTTCTTTTTTATTTGCACCCTTAGCATAATTAATTGCATGAAGAATTGGGAGAGATTTTTTTTTCTTTTTAATGTCTGCTCCCACTGGTTTACCAGTCTTTTCGTCACCCCATATACCAAGCATGTCATCTTTTATTTGAAAGATTTTCCCAAATTCTTTGCCTATGATTTTTATTGATTTGATTTTATTATCATTATTAGTAACTTTATTTTGTCCAACTATTGCCCCTAAGTGCAACGATGCTTCTATTAGAGCTCCTGTTTTTCTTTGGATCATATCTAGGTAGTCATCAATAGTAATTTCTAATTTATTTTCAAAATCAATATCTAAAAATTGTCCTTCCATCATCGTAAGATATCTTGATGATAGTATGTATGAAGCTTCTAATTTTATATTGTTGTTGATTTTTATATTTTTGTTCGTTGCTAAATCTGCAATTTTTAGCATGGCGTTGCCAGAAATTATAGCTCCTGGTATACCCCATAATTTCCATAAAGTTGCTCTGTGATGTCTTCGTTCATCCATATCTTCTATATCGTCATGGATGAGTGAGAAGTTATGTATCAATTCTATTGCGACAGCAAAAGGTATTGCTGTTTCTATATTTCCATCAGCTGCTTCAGCACCGAGTAAAACAAGGTTTGGCCTTAATCTTTTACCACTTATAGCATCTGTTTTTTTACCATTTTCATCTGTCCAGCCCATGTAATATTTGTGTGTGTCGTAAATGTTTCCATCTAATTTTTCATATTCTTTTCTTAAAGCAAAATTAATTCTTTCCTCATATCTTTGGAAAAAATTTGGAATACTTTTATTTATTGAAAAGGAATGTTTCATAAAAAATTAATATACAATTTATTATAAATGATTTAAGTAAGTAATTAGTAAACATAAATCTCTCTTTTGATATTTTATAAAATATGATAAACTCTTTATAAGATTAGTTATAAAAAGGTGTCATATATTTATGGGTAATGAATATTATAAAGTCTTAGGGCTGGCAAAAAATGCCTCTGAAAAGGAAATTAAGATTGCTTTTAGAAAATTAGCAAGAAAATATCATCCTGATGTTAATCAAAATGATGATGAGTTAAAAAATAAATTTCTTAAAATTAATGAGGCTTATGAGGTATTGAGCGATAAAAAAACTCGCAGGGATTACGATGAATTTGGCGAAAAATGGAAGCATGCTGAACAACTTAGATCCATGAGAACTGGTTTTAATAATTCAGCTTCATTTGATATGCATGATTTATTTTCTGGTATGAGAAACCATAATATCAATGATATATTTAGTTTTAATTCCAATAGGCAAAAACTTAAACAAAAATGCGATATTTTTGTGACTATTGAAGAGATTTATGCTGGTACTAAAAAAATGATAAATCTATCTGATTCTACAAAAACATCAAAAAATATTGAAGTAACCATACCAAAGGGTGTTAGAGAAGGTCAAAAACTAAAACTCAAAATTAAAAATGATATTCAAATTATAGTAACTGTAAAAATAAAGAAAAATAAGCAATTTATGATAAATGGTGAGAATCTAATTAAGACGATTAGGCTTCCTTATATAGATATGATTCTTGGAACGGAAATTAAGATTGATTCATATAAAGGGTCATTTATGTTAACTATTCCAAAGCTTACGCAAAATGATCAAATTTTTAGAATACCTAACAAAGGTTTACCTTTTTACAAAGAAAACAGACATGGAAATTTGTTAATTAAAGTAACCGCTGAATTGCCCAATAAAATTCATGAGGGTGAACAAGAGATATATGAAAAATTAAAGTCAAAATAATGAAAGATTTATACATATGAATATGGAGTTTAATCAGCCAGTTTTTGCAATTGGAATAGTTGCTCATATGGTAGGNGTGCATCAACAAACACTTNGNAACTATGAAAGATGGGANCTTGTTGTNCCNCATAGGTCTGAGGGTGGTACNAGATTATACTCNAATAGAGATGTAGAAATTATTAGGCAAATATTGAAATGGAAAGAAGAATTAGGTCTNAATCTGGCTGGAATAGAGGTAATGACAAAATTATTAAGAAAAATAAATCTTTTGGAAGAAAAACTTGATAATTTGACNCTTGANATTNTAAGGCTNAGNGATGGAAATTATAAGTTTCCAATAGAATAAATANNAGGAGAATANAAATGGTTATGCCAACTGAAAATGAATGTACNGAACAAGCNTTTAGAGCTTTACAAGACTCTCANCANCTTCTTNTTCCNATGAAACATAATCAATGGGATGTTGANCACNTNTTTTGTGGGNTATTAGANGTNCAAAACTCACTTTCAGCAAAAATTCTTGANAACATGGGNGTNAATGTTANTTCNTTAATANTNGAGGTTAGNGAAAAACTTGAAAAAGCNCCTAAAATTGGNTCNCAGGGNCAATTTTATATTACNCCTAGAATGCAAAATATTTTTAGTNTATCTAAGCAAGAAGCTAGGNGNCTAAAGGATGAACTTATTGGAGCNGATCATTTATTAATTGCTATNGTAAAGCAATCTGATGGNGATACAGGAGAAATTTTATCAAAATATAANATAACNGAAGAAAATGTATATAAATCNTTACTTGAAGAGAGGGGGTCGGCNAGNGTTNTAGATCCAAGAGCTGAAAGTAAATATAANGCTTTGTCAAAATATAGTGTAGATCTTACTAATCTTGCTAGAGAATCAAAATTAGACCCNGTTATTGGTAGAGATTTAGAAATNAGAAGAGTCATGCAGACNCTTACNAGNAGAACAAAAAATAATCCAGTNCTNATTGGTGATGCNGGAGTGGGNAAAACTGCNATTGCNGAAGGTNTAGCACAAAGAATTGTTTCTGGAGANGTTCCTGAAAGNTTNATNGGNAGNAGAGTAATTGCNCTNGAGATGGGATCNTTNGTTGCTGGAGCNAAATTTAGAGGTGAATTTGANGAAAGATTAAANGCNGTGATGGATGAAATNCGTCAAGCTTCCGGNGAAATAGTNTTATTTATAGATGAAATTCATACNGTAGTTGGAGCTGGNGCNGGAGAAGGCGGNTTAGATGCNTCNAATATGATGAAACCTGCCTTAGCNAGAGGAGAATTGCAAACTATTGGTGCAACTACACCAAANGAATANAGAAGATATATAGAATCTGANCCTGCCTTAGAAAGNAGATTTTCTCCTGTNTGGGTTGANGAACCNGAAAANGANGTTGCNNTAGAAATGCTTGAAACATTAAGNCCAAGNTATGAAAAACATCATGGTTTCACTATTNANTATTCTGCTTTGAAAGCTTCAGTTGATTTNTCCTCNAGATATATATCNGATAGATTATTNCCNGATAAAGCAGTTGACCTGATTGATGAAGCNGCTGCAAAAAAAAGAATTCAAAATGAATCACTNCCAAGCGANTTAAAAAATTTACANCATNGTATACAAAAAATTGATGAAGATCAGCAAGCTGCATCAAANAGAGGTGATCATGAAAAAGCAGCAANCNTAAAAGTAGAAAAAATNAATCTNGACAAGGANTATANTAAACAAAAAAAAGATTGGGAAAAATCTCATGANATAAGTAATACTGTAACNGANGAAGANATCGCNTCTTTGATATCNGAAAGAACAGGCATNCCAGTNACAAGATTNGTTGAAGANGAATCTAAAAGATTGCTAAATCTNGAAAAAAGATTACANAAGCGTGTAATTGGTCAAGAGCATGCAGTGGAAATTNTATCAGATGCTGTAAGAAGNGCAAGAGCTGGTCTAAAGGATCCNAAAANGCCAATAGGAAGTTTTGTNTTTTTAGGTCCTACTGGNGTTGGAAAAACGGAATTAGCTAGNGCATTAGCTGAATGTATGTTNGANGATGANGATAATATGATAAGAATNGANATGTCAGAATTTCAAGAAAGGCATACNGTTTCAAAATTAATTGGAGCNCCTCCAGGNTANGTGGGTTATGATGATGCNGGACANCTTACTGAGGCTATNAGAAGNAGNCCATTTTCAGTTGTNNTATTNGATGAAATTGAAAAAGCNCATCCNGAGATATTTAACACTNTATTACAGGTNTTGGATGATGGTAGNCTTACTGATAGTCATGGAAGGACAGTTGATTTCAGAAATGCAATNATTATCATGACNAGTAATNTGGGNTCAGATGGNGTAACAAGAGAGTCATTTGGNTTTCAAAAAAAGTCAAGANCAGAAAACGAGAGTGCTCAGATAAGNTCAAATGTTGAAGAAACATTAAAAAAAGCATTTAGGCCAGAATTTATAAATAGAATTGACGAGTTTGTTATTTTCGATTCTTTGGATGAAAATGATATTAAACAAATTGTAGACAAATTTATAAATGAATTTACCAATAGACTTACAGGCATGAACCTAAGTATTAAATTATCTGAATCTGCAAAAACACACCTAGCAAAAATAGGTTTTGACCGAATGTATGGTGCTCGTCCTCTCAAAAGGACTATTCAAAAATTAATTGAAAACCCGTTATCTAANGAAATAATTTCAGTAAATATTGAAGAAAATATTGAAATAATTGTTAGTGAAATTAATGGAGAGTTAAGATTTGATTATAAAACATTAAAAAAATTAGATAAAAAGCCATTAAAAAAAACTAGAGTATAAACTTAAAAAATAATTTGCTAGATACAAAAANTTATAAAATTCCAAAAATATATTCATATTTATTTTTGTCTATATTATTTGTAAGTTTAATATGGTTATTAATTTGGATGAATAACTCAATACCTTATGAGACTTTAGGTTATTTGGGTATTTATATTGCAAGCTTGATTTCAGCGAGTTCTATATTAATACCTGTACCTGGTATTGCTTCTGTTTGTGTGGGTTCTCTTCCTAGTTTAGGGCTAAATCCACTATTAATAGGTTTTATAGCAGGGTTAGCTGAATCGATTGGAGAACTTACGGGCTATTTTGCAGGCAGGAGTTTTAGCGGTAGTTTTAAAGAAAATAAGCTTAAGAATTATATTTACCAAAAAATGAAAAAAAATGGCTATATAATTATTTTTTTTGGTAGCATATTTCCTAATCCCTTCTTTGATATTATAGGAATTATATCCGGAAACATGAAATATCCTATCAGAAAGTTTATCGTGATTTTATTTTTCTCAAAGTCAATTAAGTCCATAGTTATATCCTATTCGTGTTACTCTGGATTAGAAATAGTTATTGGATGGTTCAGATGAAACAACCTTTTCTTGATGTGATCATACTTTCTGCAGGAAAAAGTTCCAGAATGAATGGAATAGACAAACAGTTAGTTGAAATAGGAGGTAAAAATGTAATCAAATATAGTATTGAGTTATTCAGTAAAATCCCGGAGACTCGATCGATAACATTAATGTTGTCTGAAAAAAACGCTAATGAAGTAAAAGCAATTGTAAAAAATATGGATATAAACAAAGACATTCATACTCTAATTGGAGGCGCACTTAGACAGGATACTGTAAGCATAGCCCTGAAAAATCTTAATTCAATTTATACTGATAAAGATTTAGTTGCAATCCATGATGGAGCTCGCCCATTTGTTAGTAAAACTATAGTTGAGAATGGTATAAAATCAGCTCAGGCATCTGGCGCTGCAATTCCAATCATTAGATTATCAGATACTGTAAAAAAGACCTCAAATAATTTGATTATAAAAACATACGATAGATCAAAGCTCGCTGCTGTACAAACACCACAATTTTTTAGGTTTGATGTTTTGAATACGGCATATGAACTTTTGAATGAGGAAATTACTGATGATGCATCTGCTGTAGAACTTTCAGGCGGTTTAGTTTCATCTTTTCCTGGTTCTTTAGAAAATATTAAAATAACTAATCCAATAGACTTAAAAATTGCCTACTCTATAATAGATAAAGAACAAGCAATTAGTAATGTAAAACCTAATTCAAATAGGTATGGAACGGGTTTTGATTGTCATAAATTAGTAGTTGGAGGACCATTAGTTTTAGGTGGAGTAAAAATTCCTTTTGAAAAAAGTTTAGCAGGGCATTCAGACGGAGATGTTTTATTACATGCAATAGCGAGTTCTTTTTTAGGCGCTGGTAATTTTGGAGATCTAGGTAGTAATTTTCCCTCTAACCAAAAAAAATATAAAAATATTAGTTCTGAATTTTTTGTCAACCAGTCTAAAAAACTTTTGATTGAAAATGGATGGAAAATTTTATATTTAGATACTACTATCATTGCTCAAAAGCCACGCTTGAGTAAATTTGTAGAAGTCATAATTGATAATTTATCTAAAATTCTACTCCTTGATAGAGATTGTATTAATTTGAAAATAACTTCTACAGATTCTGTTGGATTCATAGGAAATTCAGAAGGAATTGCTGCTCAGTCAATTGCAACGATTGCAAAAATATAGGAAAATAAATTCTTATGAAAATATATAATTCTTTAAGTAGAAAAAAAGAAATTTTTGAACCATATGACCCACAACGAGTTTATATGTATATTTGTGGTGTTACAGTGTATGATCATTCCCACTTAGGACATGCCCTAAGTAGTATAGTTTTTGACGTACTTTATAGGTATTTAAAATATAAGGGTTACAGTGTAAAAAAAGTGCAAAATTTTACTGACATCGATGACAAAATAATTAATAAAGCATTACAAGAAAAAACATCATCTGAAGTAATTACCGAAAAATATATTAAGTCTTTTTTTCAGTCAATTGATGGT
The DNA here is from genome assembly GCA_002693745.1 of Flavobacteriales bacterium. Taxonomy (GTDB): domain Bacteria; phylum Bacteroidota; class Bacteroidia; order Flavobacteriales; family BACL11; genus BACL11. The sequence continues at coordinate 1,698 of NZRJ01000066.1, read as the reverse complement.
CTTAATGTATTGAGATCTGATTCACATCCAAGAGCTACTGAAGATATGGAAGAAATTATTAATTTTATTAAGAATTTAATCGATAAAGGTTATGCTTATGAATCGTCTGGGTCAGTTTATTTTAACGTAAAAAAATTTGACGATTACGGTAAACTTAGTGGCAATATACATAATGAAGAGTATAAATCATCAAGAGTTGATAAAAATCATAGTAAAAAACATAATAATGATTTTGCTCTATGGAAAATATCTAAAGCTGGGGAACCATTTTGGGATAGTCCCTGGAGTAAGGGTAGGCCTGGTTGGCATATTGAATGTTCAGCAATGGTAAAGAAACATCTTGGTGACCAGATAGATATTCATGGTGGAGGAATGGATCTTATTTTTCCTCATCATGAGAATGAAATTGCTCAAAGTGAATGTTTTTCCTCAAAAAAACCATTCGTTAAGTATTGGATGCATAATGGTATGTTGAGAGTTAAGGGAGCGGAAATGAGTAAGTCACTAGGAAATACATTTAGCATAAATGAAGCCCTAAAACGATTTAGTTCTGACGCAATTAGACTATGGATATTACAAACACACTATAGAACAAATCCATTACTAGATTTAGATTTAATTAAATCAACTGAAAAATCTCTTACACGCTTAAGATTAATAAACTCAGAATTAAAAAGTAAACCTGAACTCAAAAAAATGAATTTCATCAGTTTTAAACAAAGATTTATAGAATCTATGGATGATGACTTAAATACTCCTAAAGCAATAGCAACTATATTTGATTTAGCAAAAATGATTAAAAAATCATCATCAACACATGACGTTAGCCAAGGGTTGATTTTATTCAGAGAACTTTCAAATATTTTAGGATTAAATTATAAGAAATTAACAAAAGATAAAGTTGCTAATGATGTAAATATTAACGAAATTGAACTAATGATTGAAGAAAGAAACCAAGCTAGGTCAGATAAGAACTGGAAAGAGGCTGATTTAATTAGAGATAAACTGCTTGAATTAGGTATTGAAATAACTGATACCCCGAAAGGAACCAAATGGAAGAAGTAGTTTTACCCTCCGAATCTTACATTTAGTATAGCAATACCCACAAATATAACAGCTAATATAATAGTTAATCTAAAGAGTAATTGCTCTAAACCTCGCCTTGATCTAAAAGTACTTGTAGCTTCACCAAACAGCGATGAGCCTGAACCTCTAGCTTGTAAAAGCAAAACCGCAATAAGAGACGTTGCTACTATGATAAGTAATATACTAAACATTATTATTCCTTTACAAAATATTATACCTGTAATTAACTAAGTTTACTAATAATAAGTTGACTTGCTTCTGAGGCATTTGCTTGTCCTTTAGTAACTTTCATTACTTGTCCTATCAAAAATTTCAATGATGCTTCTTTACCATTTTTATAGTCATTTACAGCTTGTTTATTTTTTTCAATAATTTCATCTATTATAGGTGACAGTGAATCAGAGCCTGAAATTACTTCAAAACCTAAATCCTTGATCAGTTTAATCGGATCTTCGCCATCATGATACATTATTTCAAATACTTTTTTGGCTGAGTTATTATTTATCTCTCTATTCCTAAATTTTTCTACCAACTTAAATAAATTTGATGGTGTGATTTTAGTTTCATAAATACTTTTTTTACCTTCAAGATTCATAAGTCTTGTCATTTCTC